>NZ_JAHBRW010000001.1:4023990-4368288 GCF_018398315.1 Chelatococcus sp. YT9 | reverse complement strand
CAACTGGTGACCCGCCGACCCTATGATCTCGCCAAGGGCGTGGAAATCGCTGGTGCGAGGTGAGCTGCGCCGCCAAGCAAGCCCGATCGTCCGCAGCGGCACCGGATCCCTGAAACGCGACAGGCTCACGCGGCTTTCCTCTGCCGCCTCCACCGCGGCGGCCATTTCGGGCAGGAGCGTCACGCCATAGCCGTTGGCAATCAGCTGCACGAGTGTCGAGAGATTACTGGCGCCATTCTGCTGCCGAACAAGCGCGGGCGGAACGTTGCAGTAGCTCAGAATCTGTTCGCGCAGGCTATGGCCGTCTTCCAGAAGGACGAGCTGGTCTGCGGCCACAAGGCTCGGCGTAAGCATGTGGGATGGTAGGTCGCCGGGGCTCTGCGTCGGCGTGACATAGAGCAAGTGCTCATCGAACAGCGGTAGCGTTTCAACGTCAGGATGTTCAAGCGGAAGCGAGACGAGAATTGCGTCGATCCGGCCTGCGATCAATTCGCCCACGAGAGCGCCGGTCATGGTTTCGCGGAGCGTCAGTTCCAGTGCCGGGAAGCCGGCTTTGATTTGCGGCAGGGTATCGGGAATGAGATAACGGGCGATGGAAGGCTCGGCGCCGAGAACGAACGGCCCCGAGAGCGGGCCGCTTGTCCGCCGCGTGAACTCGGTCAGATCGAGTACGGTCGCCAGGATATCACGGGCACGCCGCGCGACCTCGTGGCCGACCTCCGTCAGCTGAACATCGCCGCGCCGCCTCTCTATCAGCGGGGTTCCCAACAACGTTTCCAGCTCGCGCATTTGCATGGAGAGAGCCGGCTGTGTAACGGAACATTCCTCGGCCGCACGTCCAAAATGCCGGTGCCGCGAAAGAGCTTCAAAATAACGAAGGTGTCTAAATGTTATCATCATGGAATGCCATTTCTTGTCTATAAATTAATAAAATAATATCGAGTTTATAGTAAAAGTCAGATGATACCGAGTCTTTTCCAAAGGGGGAATTTGTTTTCCATTATTGGTTGTATCTGGTTTTCCAGGAAGCGGGTTACCTCGTCGTCATCTGTGAGAGTATTACCCTCGCGTTGTGGGCGCCGGTCCAGAATTTTGAAGATGTTCAAGGCATGTCGGGTGATGCTGGACAGGTCTTCATGGCAACCGTCGAAGACGGCACTCAAGGCAAGTAGATCGAAGTCGTCGACGGGCACTCCGCTGCCGAGGACCGGCGAGGCAATGGAGTGATAGACACGCCCAATCTTCAGCCGCTCGGTGATCCACCGGTTGAAGCGCTGCGAGGGGGCGGGGTCGATCGGAATGCCGGGTGTCAGCGCAAAGACCTGATGGGAATGGATGAGCAGCGCGAGGCAGTCGAGCAATGTGCCGAGACTCTCGTTGCGGAAAGCGGGCAGGGCGCGAAGTTCCTCGATCGTTGCAGGCTTTTGCGTGACGAGATCGGCAACGGGCTTGTAGAGTTCCTCCTTTCCGGTCAGTTCTCCAAGAGGGCCCTGAAAAGTGAATTTGAACTCTTCGCGCGGCCGCACGCCGACAAAGCGAACACGCTCCAGAAGCTCCCGATGTTCCGCCTTCGTAAGCGGCGTCAGCCCTCGGGAGAATATATCCCGGCGGAAGCGCTTGTTGGCGGCGTAGTCGCGGATGGTCTCCCTCAGGCCCACATCGTGGGCGCTTGCCACCATCTCATGAAGGGCTTGCGGCACGGCATATTGATCGAGATTTTCCGCGATCGTCGCGGAGCCGACATAGCTGAGCTTGGCTTCATCCAGCATCGCGGCGACCGTGGCGAAGGGCATGATTTCCCAGTCCGCGCCGAAATATTCGTGCGCGAGATAGATCTTGTCCTGCTTCAGCAGGTGGTCGAGATGGGCGGCGGCCGGCGGATTGGCCGTGAAGTAGGCTGCGCCGCCGTTGCGCAACTGCGCCAATTGGTC
The DNA here is from genome assembly GCF_018398315.1 of Chelatococcus sp. YT9. Taxonomy (NCBI): domain Bacteria; kingdom Pseudomonadati; phylum Pseudomonadota; class Alphaproteobacteria; order Hyphomicrobiales; family Chelatococcaceae; genus Chelatococcus; species Chelatococcus sp. YT9. Next base: position 4,366,357 of record NZ_JAHBRW010000001.1, on the reverse strand, counting down.
GAGCGCAAGGCTGACCTGCGTGTCGGAATGGCCGGGGTTGCGCTGGCGGATGTCACGCATGAACTGCCGCATGGGCAGAAGGGAGGCCCAGCCCGGCTGACAGTTATAGGAGATATAGACCAGCCCCTCCGGCCGAAGGCGTTGTCGTATAATCGAAAGGATCGCTTCGCGGGCATCGGGCGAAACCCAGCTCCAGATACCATGGAGGGAGACAATATCAGCGGGTTCGCGCGACCCGACGACCGCCTGCTCCTGGAAGCTCGCCTCGATGACGCTGACATTGGTGAGCTCCGCATTGGCGATCAGGCGAGAGGCGTGGGCCACATGCGCGGGGTTGAAGTCATAGCCCTCAAAGGCGATCTGCGGGTTGGCCGCAGCGAGCAAGGCGAGACCGAAGCCTTGCCCGCAACCCAATTCGACGATCCGGTTCGGCGCAAAGGCCCCGCCGGGCGAACGGCCAGATACCAAGGCGGCGAATGCCAGATGCGCGGGTGCCATTTCCCGATAGAAATGCGCAGTGTAACCGACATCGGTTACGTAACCTCGGGTCCAGTGCATGTGCTGAAAGCTCCACGCTTCAAATTAGATATTGAAATCAAATTCAACCAATGCGTGTAAGTCATCAGAAATCGCTGACTGTGGCAAGCTTGCACCCGCAGTTTTTCCCCTTCCCTTGAGCTCTCTCGGATCGCATCGAACGCAGGAATGATTGCACAGTCTGTAAGTGTTTACGAATCATAAACTAAGTTATGGATGCCCGCCGCAGATTGACGCCGCAGCGGCGGTGACCGTAGAGGCCTTGCGCATCAGCGTCAGTCTGCTTTCAACGCGCATTCGGCTTATCGGTCGATCTGTCCGCGTCTCCTTGGCTTGGCTTGCAGGCCGGCGGCGTTGCCTCCATGCACACACGGTGTTGAGGTCGGCAGGCGACTTTTCCGGGACAGAAGGCAGCGACTATGCTAGGCGACCCTTGGGCCTGCTGCAATTGGCGCGGGTCAGGATCCAAGCTTGGGACGGCCACCTATTCATGACCGACATTTTCCGTGAGATCGAAGACGATCTGAAGCGCGAGAAATATCTCAAATTGTGGGGGCGCTTTGGCCCGCTGCTGGCGGTCCTGGCCGTTATCATTGCGCTCGCTGCTGGCGGATGGAGCTTCTGGCGCTATCGCCAAGCGGAAGCGGCGAAGGCTGCCGGAAACCAGTTCGAGCAGGCCATAGATCTGTCGCGCGACAACAAGGAAGCCGAGGCGGAGACCGTCCTGCAGGAGCTCGCGAAAACGGCCCCCACGGGCTATCGTGATCTCGCCCGGTTTCGCCTGGCGGCCGAGATCGGCCGGAGGGATGCAGCCGCGGGCGCCAGCGCCTTCGATGCATTGTCGACCGATCCGAGCGTCCCGGCGACGATGCAGCAGCTCGCGACGTTGCGCGCGGCGATGCTGCGCCTCAACGCTGGTGACACCTCGTCGATCGAGGCGAAGCTGACCCCGCTTGCCGCCCCTGGGCAGGCTTGGCGGAATTCAGCCCGTGAGCTTCTCGGGCTCGCCGCGCTGAAGGCAGGCAATTATGAAGCCGCCGGACGTTGGTTCGATCAGATCGCCGCTGATTCCGACGTGCCGGCTGCCATGCGCCAGCGCGCGGAAATCTACCTTGCGCTCGTGAAGGGCGGTCCTGTCACGGTCAAGTAGCTGAGACATAGCCTGCTCCAGTCCCCCAAAGTCGTTTCTGTCAGTCGAGATCATGGTCGCCACAGTCGCAATCGTCGGTCGTCCCAATGTGGGTAAGTCGACCCTTTTCAACCGGCTTGTCGGCAAGAAGCTTGCGCTCGTTGATGATCGTCCGGGTGTCACGCGTGATCGCCGGGAGGGCGAGGCCCATCTCGGTGACCTGACCTTCACCGTCGTTGATACCGCAGGGCTCGAGGAGGCGGACGCCGACAGCCTGACCGGTCGCATGCGCGCCCAGACCGAGGCGGCCGTCATGGCGGCGGACGTCATTCTTTTTGTCATTGATGTCCGTACCGGCGTCACCCCCTCCGACCGGCAGTTCGCGGATCTCGTCCGCAAGTCGGGCAAGCCGGTCGTGCTCCTCGCCAACAAGGCGGAGGGGCGTAGTGGGCTCGAGGCGTCCTATGAGGCCTTCACGCTCGGCCTCGGTGATCCCGTGCCGATCTCGGCCGAGCACGGCGAAGGCACGAGCGACCTCTATGACGCGCTTGCGGCCCATCTACCCGCTCCTGACGAAGAGGACGACGAGGACGGGACATCACGGTCTATTCGCATCGCCATAGTAGGTCGGCCCAATGCAGGCAAGTCGACGCTCATCAACCGCATGGTGGGCGAAGACCGTCTGCTCACCGGCCCTGAGGCCGGGATCACGCGTGATTCCATCTCTCTCGACTGGGAATGGCGCGGTCGGCCTATCAAGCTGTTTGATACGGCGGGTCTGCGGAAGCGCGCCCGTATCGATGACAAGCTCGAGAAACTCTCCGTTGCCGACGGCTTACGGGCAGCGCGTTTCGCGGAGGTCGTCGTCGTGCTGCTTGACGCCACCATTCCTTTCGAGAAGCAGGATCTCACTATCGTGGACCTCATCGAGCGCGAGGGGCGGGCGCTTGTCATCGGGCTCAACAAATGGGATCTCGTCGCGGATCAACCCGGCCTGCTCAAGACCCTCAAGGAAGAGGCGGCGCGGCTTCTGTCCCAGGTAAAGGGCGTGACGATCGTCCCGCTGTCAGGCCTCGCCGGACGTGGCATCGATCACTTGATGGAGGCTGTGGTCGCCGCCCATGAAGTGTGGAACACCCGCATCTCCACCGCGCAACTCAACAAGTGGCTGGCCGATGCCACGGCCTCGCATCCGCCACCCGCCGTCTCGGGCCGCCGCATCAAGATCCGCTATATGACGCAGGTGAAGAGCCGGCCGCCGCATTTCGCAGTCTTCGGCAATCAGTTGGCATCTCTGCCAACGTCATATTCCCGCTATCTCATCAATGGCTTACGCGAGACATTTAATCTTCCGGGTACGCCAATCCGCCTCTCGCTGCGTCAGGGCGACAACCCCTACGACAAGAAAAAGCGCTGATATCCAGCACGGATAAGAGATGAGGCGCAGCCGAGTGGCTGCGCTATTTTGCAGAGCGCCCATATCTGAGACTGGATGACCCGGCATTCCGGGTTCCTCGCTGGGGCAAGGCCCCGAACGACCGATGAGACGTTGGTCGGTAGGCGTTCAGGCCGGCATTTGCGGCGTCAGGACCCGTCCGGCAGGAAAGTCGAAGATCTTGCCGGTTTCCGTCCAGTCAGGCGAGGCCAGCGTGACGAGATGGGGAGCCAAGTCGTCGGGCGTCTTGAGCGTCTCAGGATCCTCGCCCGGCATCGCGGCGCGGCGCATGGCGGTGCGCAACGGGCCGGGATTGACCAACATGACGCGGAGGGCGGACTTCTCAGTCTCGGCGGCATAGCTTCGTGCCATGGCCTCGACGGCTGCCTTGGAGGCCGCGTAGGGGCCCCAGAACGCGCGGCAGGAATGAGCGGCGCCCGAGGACAGGAAGATGGCGCGACCGGCGTCGGAGGCACGGAGCAGCGGGTCCAGTGATCGGATCAGCCGCCAGTTGGCGGTCACGTTGATCGCCATGACATTATCCCAAACCTTCGGCTCGACATGGCCGAGAGGCGAGAGCACGCCGAGAACGCCGGCATTCGCCAAGAGGATGTCCAGTTTGCCCCAGCGCTCGTGGAGCGCGGCGCCCAGGCGGTCCAACCCCTCATAGTCATTGAGATCGACAGGGACGAGCGTGGCATTCCCGCCGGCGGCCCGGATCTCGTCATCAAGCTCCTCGAGCGCGCCAACCGTACGAGCCAACGCCACGACATGGGCACCGGCGCGGGCATAGGCCAAAGCAGCGGCGCGGCCGATGCCGCGCGATGCGCCGGTGACGAGCGCGATGCGATCCTCAAGGGGACGGGACATGGGCATTCCGTTCTAGATCAATCTCAGCGGAAACGTTTTGCCGTGCCGCTTCTGAAATTTCGCGAAAGCAGGGAGTTCGCGCTTCTCCGGCGAAGCGGTTGCCGCCGGACAAGCGCGGGACGCTATTCAGCCGGCCTCGGCGAGAAGCGATAGCTGAGAGGTGCGCTCCCCCATGAGATCCGTCAGCGTGGTCGGATAATCGCCGGTGAAATAGTGATCGGTGAACTGTGGCTGGGCCGGATTACGCCCGTCCTTCTCTCCGAGCGCGCGATAGAGACCATCGACGGATACGAAAGCCAGGCTGTCGACCCCGGTGAACTCCCGCATCTCTTCCAGGCTCATGCGCGCCGCGAGCAGCTTCTCGCGGTCGGGCATGTCGATGCCGTAGTAGTCAGGATACATGATCGGCGGGGACGCGATGCGGAAATGGACTTCCGTAGCGCCCGCGTCCCGCATCATCTGTACGATCTTGACCGAGGTCGTGCCGCGAACGATCGAGTCGTCGATCAGCACGATGCGCTTGCCCTCGACGAGCGCGCGGTTGGCCGAGTGCTTCAGACGTACGCCGAGGGCGCGGATGGCCTGGGTTGGCTCAATGAAGGTACGGCCGACGTAGTGATTGCGAATGATGCCGAGTTCATAGGGAAGGCCGGCGGCTTGGGCGAAACCGAGCGCCGCAGGCACGCCGGAATCCGGCACCGGCACGACGATATCCGCATCGACCGGGGCTTCCTGCGCCAGGGTCGCGCCGATGGCCTTGCGCACACCATAGACCGAGCGTCCGTTCACGACCGAATCCGGACGGGAAAAATACACATACTCGAAGATGCAGGGGCGGGCCGGTTGGGCCGGGAAGGGCCGGTGGCTCTCGAGGCCGGCCTCTGAGATGACCACCACTTCACCATTCTCGATGTCCCGGACAAAGCGAGCGCCGATGATGTCGAGCGCGCAGGTCTCGGAGGCGAGGATGTAATGGCCATCGAGTTCGCCAAGCACCAGCGGGCGAATCCCCAGCGGGTCACGTGCGCCAATGAGCTTCTTGTTGGTCAGGCTGACGATGGCATAGCCGCCCTCGATCTGCCGGAGCGCGTCAATGAAGCGCTCCAGGAAGCGCGTGCGGCGAGAGCGGGCCACGAGGTGGAGGATCGCTTCCGTGTCCGAGGTCGACTGGCAGATCGCGCCCTCGGCGACAAGCCTGCGCCGGAGCGTGAGACCATTCGTAAGGTTGCCATTATGCGCAACAGCAAATCCGCCGCTCGCGAGTTCCGCGAAGAGGGGCTGAACGTTGCGCAAGATCGTGGCGCCCGTCGTCGAATAACGGGTGTGTCCGATCGCCATATGGCCCTTGAGCCGATCGATCGTGGCGGGATCGGAGAAATTGTCGCCGACAAGGCCGAGGTGGCGCTCCGACTGGAAGCGGGTGCCATCGAAGGACACGATGCCTGCTGCTTCCTGACCGCGATGCTGCAGCGCATGCATGCCGAGGGCGGTGATTGCAGCGGCATCGGGGTGGCCATAAATGCCGAATACCCCGCATTCCTCATGCAGGGTATCAGCTTCGGAATCGAAATCGTCGAATCCGCGGCTATCTTCCATCACTTAGTCTCCCGCCGGTAACCGAACGCGACCGCAACCGCGGTTTACCGGGACGCACCTGTAGCACCAGTAGCGCCGTTTCTGACCGGCGCCTCGCTGCGGCGTTGCGGCGCAGGCTGCCCATTCGCAGGCGCCTGCGGCGATGTCTCGGGTTCGGCCGGAACATCGGCATCTCCGTCCGTGCTCGGACGGCGCAACTTCTGCAAGATGGTGCTTTCAGGGTCATCCGGCAACATCGCCACCAGACGATCACCCGTCGATTGCAGCAGAGGCTTCGTTCTGGCCTGCTGCACCCATTCAGGTTGCATGTCTGGCTTCACGAGCCAATTGAAGAAAAGAAAGCCGACAACGCAAATCAGAAAGCCGCGAGCTGCGCCGAAAATGAAGCCCAGCGAACGATCCACGGCACCAATGCGGGAATCCAGCACCAGGTCAGACAACTGAACCGTAATGAAAGACACGATGATCAGCGTGACGAGAAAGACCGCCGCTATGGCAACGACCAATGCGATCGTCGGGTTCGCGATATGCGGCTTCACATAGGGAAGTACCTGCGCGTGCAGGAAGAGGGCAGCGACGGCTGCGGCGACCCACGAGGCGATGGCAAGGACCTCGCGGGTGAAGCCTCTTACTGCTGCCAGGAGAGCGGACAGCAGCACGACGCCGATAACGATAAGGTCAAGAAGTGCGACGGGCATGATGGAGCCTGGGAACCGCGAATCGGGGCGGGTGTACGGGGCGTAACGTACTATGAGGTTGGTATAGCTCGCGTTACGGCGGCCGTCACCTCTCGCAAAGCTCTGTCCAATGAAACTTGTTAACCTTTGGAATGACTCTGATCGCGCCGGTCGCGCTGTCCGCCAGCCGCAATGCGCGCAACGAGATCGACGATATGACCCGCGGACGTGACGTCGAGCGGTGTCCTCTCGCCCTGGTCGCGGGCCGGCGGTGGCGCCACGGCGCGATGGAACCCGAGCTTTGCGGCCTCCTTGAGGCGCGCCTGGGCCTGCGATACCGGCCGCACGGAGCCTGACAGGCCGATCTCGCCGAAATGGACCGTATCAGGCGGCAGGGCGACGCCCGCGAGCGAGGAAACGAGCGCGGCGGCAGCCGCGAGGTCTGCCGCGGGCTCTGTGATCTTCAAGCCGCCGGCGACATTGAGATAGACGTCGTGCTGGCCGAGCTTCAGCCCACCGTGTGCTTCCAGCACGGCGAGCACCATGGACAGTCGGCTGGGGTCCCAGCCGACAACCGCGCGCCGCGGGGTGCCGAGGCTCGACGGAGCGACCAGTGCCTGGATCTCGACGAGCAAGGGCCGTGTGCCCTCCATTCCGGCGAAGACGGCGGTGCCGGCGGCCGAAAGATCCCGGCCCGACAGGAAAAGCGCGGAGGGGTTCGACACCTCGGCAAGGCCGCGGCCGGTCATCTCGAACACGCCGATCTCGTCGGTCGGCCCAAAGCGATTCTTGACCGCACGCAGGATGCGGAAGTGGTAACCGCTGTCGCCTTCGAAGGAAACGACGGCATCGACCATATGCTCCACGACGCGCGGCCCCGCGATCTGGCCGTCCTTGGTGACATGCCCGACCAGGATGACTGTCGTGCCGGATGTCTTGGCGAAGCGGATGAGCGCCTGAGCGCTGCCGCGGACCTGCGTCACGGTGCCGGGCGCCGCCTCGACGCTCGAGGTCCACATGGTCTGAATGGAATCGATGATGGCGAGCCGTGGCACGGTGCCATGCGACAGGGTCGCGATGATGTCCTCGACATGGGTCTCGGCCGCAAGCTCCACGGGCGCGTCGTTGAGGCCGAGCCGCTCGGCGCGCAGGCGCACCTGCGCCACCGCCTCTTCGCCGGAGATGTAAGCGACGCGGTGACCGGCGCGAGCCATGACAGCGCTTGCCTGCGTCAGCAGCGTGGACTTGCCGATGCCGGGATCCCCGCCGATGAGAATGACCGAGCCGGGGACAAAGCCTCCCCCGGTGACCCGGTCAAGCTCGCCAATCCCGGAAGGCACACGTGGGGCATCCATGCTGGAGCCCTGCAGGCCCTCCAGGGGAAAGATGCGTCCCTTGCCGCGCGCTGCGGCGCGGCTTGCGCCAGGAACCGGCACGGGTGGGCCGGAGGCTTCCTGCGCCAGCGTGTTCCAGGCCCCGCAAGCGTCGCATTTGCCCTGCCAACGGTTGTAGACCGCGCCGCAGCTCTGGCAGATGTAGCTGACAGACCCACGCGCCACTAGTCTTCAAGCCCTTGATAGCGGCGCGCGAACCGGTGGCCGAGGCTGGTGAGGATTTCATAGCCGATCGTGCCGGCGCGCATGCCGACCTCGTCTATGCTGATGCCGTCCCCTATGAAGGTGGCATAGTCCCCCCGTTTGACGGCGTCCTCAGCCAAAGACGAGATATCGAGCGTGACGAGGTCCATCGAGATCCGGCCGGCGATAGGGCAGCGCACGCCGCCGACGACAGCCTCTCCGCCCGGCTTCAAGTTGGTGCCGCTGAGGCTGCGCAGGAAGCCATCAGCATAGCCGAGGCTGACAGTGGCGATCCGGCGACGACCTTCCGCTGTCCAATGGCCGCTGTAGCCTACGGTTTCCGCGTCCGGCACCGTACGGATCTGGATGATTTTGGCCGCGAGCCGGACGACCGGCGCCATGGGATTGTCCCGGCCGGGGCGGGGATTGCCGCCATAGAGCGCGTAGCCCGGGCGCAGCAGATCGTAATGCGGCCGTTCCGGCAGATAGATCCCCGACGAATTGCAGAGAGACGCCGGGACACCGGGAAACAGGGCACGTGCCGCCTGGAAAGCCTTGATCTGCTTGGTATTGATCGGCAGAGCAGGAACTTCAGCAGAAACCAGATGGCTCATCACGAGCGAGGGCGTGAAGGCTTCCAACAGCCTGGTCTCACTGACGAGCTTCGTCGCGCTGTCCAGCCTGAGGCCAAGCCTGTTCATGCCGGTATCGATATGGATCGCCGCCGGCAGCTTGCTGCCGACGCTGGTGCAATAGGCGCTCCATTCCTCGATTTCCTCGCGCGAGCCGAGGACCGGCCGAGCATTTATGGCGGCGAAATGCGCGGCGGTTCCCGGCAGGAGGCCGTTGAGCACGTAAAGGCTTGCCGCGTTGTTGACGGCCCGGAAGCGCTCGGCCTCGCTGAAGTGAGCGACGAAGAACGTCATGCAGCCCGCGGCCGAGAGCGCGCGCGCCGCCTGCTCCAGGCCAATGCCGTAAGCATCAGCCTTGATGACAGCGGCGCATTCTGCGTCCGGAGCCTCGCCCGCGAGCGTGCGCCAGTTCTTCACGAGCGCCTTGAGATCGATGGTCAGAACGGCGCCGGCGTCGGCCTCGCGGACAGCGGCAGCGTTGGTGAGAGCAGAGGCGGTCACAATGAGAGGAACCTCATCTCAGCTGGCAATGGCGCGATGTGCCCATCGTTCAGTATTGCTCAGGCAGGTGATCTTCCTGCGCCAGATTGCCGAAGCGGGTCACATCAGCCTGGAACGAGAGCTGGACCGTGCCGGTTGGACCATGGCGCTGCTTGCCGATGATCACTTCAGCCTTGCCGTGGGCCTGATCCATCTCGGCCTGCCATTTGAAGTGCTCCTCGGTGCCCATCTTGGGCTCCTTGTTCTTGAGGTAATATTCGTCACGATAGACGAACATGACCACGTCGGCATCCTGCTCGATTGAGCCTGATTCACGCAGATCCGATAGTTGCGGCCGCTTGTCGTCGCGCGCCTCGACCTGGCGCGAGAGCTGAGACAGCGCCACGATCGGCACGGCCAGTTCCTTGGCGAGAGCCTTCATGCCGGTCGTGATCTCGGTGAGCTCCTGGACGCGGTTCTCGCCCTTCTTCGACGAGCCGGAGAGGAGCTGCAGGTAATCCACCACCAGGAGATCAAGGCCCCGCTGGCGTTTTAGCCGGCGGGCGCGGGCCGCAAGCTGGGCGATCGACAGGCCGCCGGTCTGGTCGATGTAGAACGGGATCGTCTGCATCTCGCGGGCGACGTCGCTGATCTTGTAGAATTCGTCCTCGCGGATGTCGCCGCGCCGGATCTTGTAGGAGGGAATGCCTGCCTGTTCGGCAATGATACGATTGGCGAGCTGCTCCGACGACATTTCCAGCGAGAAGAAGCCAACGATGCCGCCGTTCACGGTTTTCAACGTGCCGTCAGGCTGCTTTTCGCCGCGGTAGGCCTTGGCGATGTTGAAGGCGATGTTGGTGGCGAGCGAGGTCTTGCCCATGGCGGGGCGGCCGGCGAGGATGACGAGGTCGGACGGCTGCAGGCCGCCCATCATCCGGTCGAGGTCGTGGAGCCCGGTGGCGAGGCCTGAAAGCTTGCCCTCCCGCTTGTAGGCCGCGGCTGCCACATCGACCGCCGCTGTGAGCGCAGTCGCGAAGTTCTGGAATCCGCCGTCATAACGCCCCGTCTCGGCCAGTTCGTAGAGGCGCCGCTCCGCTTCCTCGATCTGGTCGCGCGGTGAGACATCCACGGCCGAATCATAGGCCTCGTTGACCATGTCCTCGCCGATCTCGATCAGACGGCGGCGGACGGCAAGGTCATGGATGGTGCGGCCGTAGTCCTCGGCATTGATGATGGTGGTGGCTTCGGCGGCGAGGCGCGCCAGATATTGCGGGATGGTGACGCCGCCGAGGTCCTGATCGCCGAGGAAAGTCTTCAGGGTGATGGGCGTTGCGATCTTGCCAGCCTTGATCAGGCTGGTCGCGACTTCATAGATCCGCCGGTGCACCTCTTCCTGGAAGTGCTCGGCTTCGAGGAAGTCGGAGACCCGGAAATAGGCGTCATTGTTGACGAGAATGGCCCCGAGGAGCGCTTGCTCGGCATCGATATTATGCGGCGCGAGACGGAACTGTGCCTCGCTCGCCGTCTCAAGCCGCGCTACTAGACTATTCACCGCCACCTTACCGCCCTAACACGTGAGTCGCTTTGGCTCACTCTAGCACGGTCGAAGGGTGGACCTAGGCGGCGGCCGGGGGAGTCCCGCAACTCACTCGATTCACAAGCAGCGGACAAATATTGTCCACTGTTGCCGGATTGCCCGTTGACTGTTCACGCCTCTGATGGCGTCCGGCTCACCAATCAGCACGGGCTCCAGCGCGGCATGTTCCGCGCTGGAGCCGGCACGGAATCATTCGCCCGCTAGACGCAGGTCGCGGGGTTTGCCTTCCCGCGCGCGCAGGGCGTTCTCCCGGCGGGAGATATAGTCCCGGGTCAGCGGCACGCTTTCCTGCTGCTTGGCGAGCTGAACCTGGAAGACCATCATGCCGTCATGGCGGAAGGACATTTCGGAACCCGCGAGATAGAAGTCCCACATCCGCACGAACCGTTCGTCGTAAAGAGCAAGAACCTCTTCCCGATGTGCGTGGAAACGCTGACGCCAGGCCTTCAGCGTCTCCGCGTAGTGCAGACGCAGGATCTCGATATCCGTCACGACCAGACCGGCCTTCTCGATATGCGGCAGGACTTCCGACAGGGCGGGTATGTAGCCGCCCGGGAAAATATATTTGTCGATCCAGGAGTTTGTGCTGCCCGGTGGCCCCATTCGCCCGATCGAGTGGATCACCGCCACGCCATTGTCGGCCAAGCGGTCTCTGATCGTCTCGAAATAGGTCCTGTAATAGGGCACGCCGACATGCTCGAACATGCCGACGGAGATGATGCGATCGAAGGTCTCCGTCAGTGAGCGGTAGTCCTGCAGCCGGAATTCCACCTGGTTGCCGAGCCCGCCTTCGGTCGCACGGTTGCGTGCGACTGCCAACTGCTCCTGCGAAAGCGTGACCCCGGTCACCTTGGCGCCGCATCGCTCGGCGAGATAGAGGCCGAGACCGCCCCAGCCGCAGCCGATATCGAGAACCTTTTGATCCGGCTCCACCAGGAGCTTTGCGGCCAAGTGCCTCTTTTTAGCTAGTTGGGCATCATCAAGCGAGTAGCCCGGTTCCTCGAAATAGGCGCAGGAATATTGCCGATCTGAATCGAGAAACAGTGCGTAGAGCCGGCCGTCTAGATCATAGTGATGGGCGACGTTTCGTTGGGAGCGTGACGCGATGTTCCGCTGCGTCAGCCCCCGCCGCAACCGCCGCCAGCCGCGCAACAGCCTGACAGGGAGCGTCTCGCCGTTGTCGCGGAGGTTGATCATCCCCAAGGCGATCATGTCGGCGATATCCCCTCGCTCAATCACGAGGCGGCCGTCCATGTAGAGCTCGCCGAGGGCCGTATCTGGATCGAGAAGAAGGGGGATGATGGCCCGCCGGTCGACCAGCCGGGCGTGGACGGGATCGCCTGTCCCATCGCCGAAACTTATCGGTGGCCCGTCTGCAACAGTGAGGGTGAGAGACCCCCGCGTAACGAGCCGACCAAGCACAAATCGCAGTAATGCTTCCATTACTCGCCTCGTCGTACCAAGGCGTCGCTGCGCGGCCGCCGTGATCAGATAAGGATAAGCTAAGAAGCTACGTCAAAAAGCGCAACGGGTGCCAGCGGACTGGCACCCTTTACCTCAGCGCATGCCAAGCGCCTGTCTTTGTTAACGAATGACTTACTCGTCGTCGCCCGCAGCTTCGGCGAGGGCGGCGCCCACCTCGAGGCCGAGGTCATCGAGGTTGGTTTCCTCACGGGTCGTGACAGTCTCGCCGCGGGCCTGACGCTCGGCTTCTTCCGGGCTACGGGCGACATTGACGGTAATGGTCACTTCGACTTCCGGGTGGAGCGTAACCGGCACGCTGTGCAGGCCGAGCGCCTTGATCGGCGTGTTCAGCACGATCTGCTGGCGGCTGACGCTGAAGCCTGCGGCGGTCAGAGCCTCCGCGATGTCACGTGGAGAGACCGAGCCATACAGCACGCCGGTTTCGCCGGCCTGGCGGATGATCTGGACGCTCTCGCCATCGAGCTTGGTGCTGACGGCTTCAGCCTCGGTCTTCAGCTCAAGGTTGCGGGCCTCGAGCTGAGCGCGCTGCTCCTCGAAGCGGGCGGTGTTGGCCTTCGTGGCGCGCAGGGCCTTGCCCTGGGGCAGGAGGTAGTTGCGGGCATAACCGTCGCGGACGCGCACGGTCTGGCCCATCTGGCCGAGCTTGGCGACGCGCTCGAGCAAAATAACTTCCATGTCAGTCTCCTTGTAGAACGTTTGAATGTTTTGGATCGGACGAAATGGGACCTAACGGGGCAAGCCCGCGATACCTGCTCGGCGCGCCCGCAGTCCCAGGAGCGTGTCGATGATTCCGAAGAGGGCGAGGACTGGCAGGATCCACACGAGGAAAATCACCAGAATCGCATAGGTCAGGCCAAGGATGAACGGGCGGCCCGGCTTGCCACGCGTGAGCGCGTGCAGCGCCGCCAGCCCTTGCAAGGCGTAGGCGCATATCAGAGAGCCGACGAGGGCTGCGGCGATGAGGCCAATGAACCCGCTGCCGACCACCGCAAGCACTGCGGCTGCAACGAGCGCCGGAAGCACTGCGCGCGGCATCGCGGTATCGGCGATGTCGGGCCAGGGACGTGGCAGGCGCTGAGATATCGACACGGTCTTCGCCGCGAGCCACAGGTTCAGGGCCAGCATGAGGACGAAAGATGCGGCGGCGAGCGGGGGCACCGCGGTGATGATGGCGTCCACCAGGTCATCCACCGCTATTCCGGAGGGCAGGCCAAGCGCGTCGGGTGAGGGGGCTTGCTGTCCGCCGGGGGCGCTCTCCATGGTGAGGAACGCGCGGATGGCACGGCCCATCGTGGCCTCAAAGTCAGCGTAGCTGCCGCCTATCCCCCAGGCGCCTGCGAATGTGACGCCGGCAGCAATGCCTGCGGCCCAGGCAAGGACCCGCCCGAGGGGATACCAGTCTGGGCCGTTCTCGCCAGGGCGGGCGAGGAGCGTGAGATAGCCCAGCCACCAGGCGGGCAGGCCGATGCCAATGGCGTAGGCGAGGCCGCTCGTGGGCGCGAAGATCACGCCGAGGCTCGCAGCGCCGGTGGCGACCGCAACGAGGCCGGCCCTGTGATTCCACCCTAGCGCTGCAACGAGAATGGGAAGGGGAGCGATATAGGAAAGCAGCAACGCCAGCACGGATCCGGAGATCACGACTGCGAAGAGCAACGCCGATACGATGCCGGCGCCAATGCCGACCAGGAAGGGTATGGCCATCGTCTGCTGTCCCGCTGCATCCTGCAGGGTTAGGGAAGGATCAAGGTCCAACCCAACGGATTGTCCCCGGATAGAGGTGCCCGGGGCAATTTTTCATGACGAAGCCGGAGCATGGGAAGCCGCAGGGAATCTCTTGGAAACCTGGGCTCCTCACCTCCGGCGGGGGCAGTCAACGATCATGGCGATTGTGACGCCATGATCGTCAAAACGGATCTTACTTGATCACGTAAGGCAGAAGGCCGAGGAAGCGGGCGCGCTTGATGGCCTGGGCCAGTTCGCGCTGCTTCTTGGCTGAAACGGCCGTGATGCGTGAAGGAACGATCTTGCCGCGCTCGGAGATGTAGCGCGAGAGCAGACGCGTGTCCTTGTAGTCGATCTTCGGCGCATTGACGCCCGAGAACGGGCAGGTCTTGCGGCGGCGGAAGAACGGACGGCGGGGAGAGGAAGTGGTGCTCATGGATCAGGCCTCGTCGGAAGCGTCGTCGTCACTGGAGCGGTCGCGGCGCGGACCACGATCGCCGCGATCACCACGGTCGAAGCGGCCACCGCCGCCCTCACGATCGAAGCGGCCACCGCCTTCGCGGCGATCATCGCGATCGCGCTTCTGAAGCATGACCGATTGACCTTCCTCGAGCTCCTCGACGCGCAGCGTCATGAAGCGCAGAACGTCTTCGCTCAGGCTCATCTGGCGCTCCATCTCGGCGACGGCCGCCGGGGGGGCATCGATGTTCAGGAGCGTGAAATGTGCCTTGCGGTTCTTCTTGATCCGGAAAGCAAGGGACTTGACGCCCCACGGCTCAACCTTCGGAACCGAACCGCCGCCGGCTTCGATGATACCCTTGTACTGCTCGACAAGGGCCTCGACCTGCTGCGACGTTACATCCTGGCGTGCCAGGAAAACGTGCTCGTAAAGTGGCATGACTGGCCTTTCTGTTCATCCCTCGCGTTGCCGCCGGCGCCAAGCCCTTCGAGCCTGCCAAGGCCCGAGCGGAATGTTCGAAGGCGGGAACACGGGACGCTGGGGCATCGCCCCTCGCATGGCTTTCTTCAAAGCCACGCCGTCCGTTCAGCCCCCGGCCAGGCGAACGCGAAGGCTGCTCGTTAGCGCATCAGGGCAGGAAACGCAAGGTATGATCGCGCGGCCGCCCGTTTTCCATTCGCGACGCAGATGTTCACCACCGCGTGAGCTCCCCATCGTCTTATGGGCTGTCGCTTGCCAGAATCGTTGCGCGTCCGGATCAGCGCAGGCGTTCCCCCACCCTCGGCGGAATTTCAGCCGATTTGCCTGCCGCCGTCATACGCTTGCGGAATTCGGCATAGCTTGCCCGCGCGTCCGCTGTCTCCCTGGCGGCATACTGGGCATCGGCGAGATTGAGGTAGGCGATGGTCCGGTCCGGCGCGGCGTCCGTAATGTCCTTCAGCACTGCGATCGCGGGCTTTGGCTGGTTTGACTGGGCCAGGTAGAATCCGAAATCATTGAACTGGCGCGCAAGCTTCAGGTCACCGGGATCGTTCGTGATGGGATAGCTCGTCACTACGAGGCCGAGCTGGATATCCTGAATAGCGGCCTTCATCGCCGCCGCCGCGCCAGCCGGGTCTCCACCCTTGTAAAGCGCCTGCGCCTGCGTCGCGGCCGCGTCGAGCTGGCGCACGAAGTTCTGCCGGTCGCGGGAGCCGCCGTTGAATCCAACGACAGTCCGGCTGATGATCCTGCTGGGTTTGCTCGTGAGATCGGACGCCACCTCGACGATGAGATCGCCGTCGATCTCGCGGCTCTCGCTGCGCACCGCAACGGCGCGGCGGCCGGTCACCTCGTAGTCGTAGTTCGTATATTCGACCGCGCTGCCGAGGACGTGGGCGACCAGCCGATTGTCCGATCCCGCCATCAAGGTCGTCTCGATGCCGTCGTCGTTGAGCCGTTCGAGCGGCGCGAAGCTCTGCGTGTCCGGCTGGTAGATCCAGTAGAGCGCATTCGTGTTGTTGGCGGCGATCTGGGTCGTGATGGAAAGGTCGCCGAGCTTGTCGAAATTCATGTCGGTAGTGTCGAGGGTGAACCCGTCAGGAAAATCGGCCGTGGCGATGGGAAACTCTCCGGCATCACGCTTGTCGATGCGCAACCGCTGGGGCTGACCGCCGTCTGCGCGGGCGATCTCAAGGGCTGTCAGTTGCCGTTGTTGGCCGCTCCCGGTGAAGACGAAGGTCAGGGCGAACTCGGGGTGCCCGGACCCTGGAGAGAATCGGCACGGACGGCAATCCTTGACAGGCGCCGCGAAGGGATCTGCGGAAAGCGCCGGACGGGCCATCGCCGATAGGGTAAGCATTGACAGGCCTAAGATTGATAAAGCTGCTCTTCCCACGCCAGAAAGCCCCCTCATTGTCCGATATCCTTTCGGCGTGATGATTGATCTGCATCAGCGTCAGTGCGGTGCTAGCGGCTCCGCGTCGTTGGGTCAGGGCCCGGAAATAGTCCGGGTCCGGTTGATCCCTGGTTCAACCTTTGGCGTTCCGGAGCGACTGGGGTAAAGGTCTGCAGTGACACGACTGGAACGCGACAGATTCGTGTCCAGCCTTCACGTGTGAGATCTATCGACCGATGTCCAACCATACAACGGCCCGATCCAACCTCCGGCTCGGGGTCAATATCGACCACGTCGCGACGCTGCGTAATGCGCGCGGCGGTTCTTATCCAAGCCCCGTCGCCGCAGCCAAGGTCGCCGCTGCCGCAGGCGCCGACGGCATCACTGCCCATCTTCGCGAGGACCGCCGGCATATCCGCGATGAGGATATCGTCGAGCTACGTGCCGCTGTCGCTCTACCGCTCAATTTTGAAATGGCGGCGACAGCGGAAATGGTCTCGATCGCGCTCAGGGTGAAACCGCACGCGGTTTGCCTCGTGCCAGAGAAGCGCGAGGAGCGGACGACGGAGGGCGGGCTCGATATCGTCGCCGGGCGGGCGCATCTGGCGCCTGTCATTGCCGAGTTGAAGGCAGCGGGCATCCGCGTGTCGCTGTTCGTCGAGCCTGAGCGGGCCGTGATGGAGGCCGCAGCCGCGCTCGGCGCGCCGGTCGTCGAGCTGCATACCGGCACCTATTGTCATGCCGTGATCGATGGTGAAACGGGGCGCGTGAGAACCGAAGTCGAGCGGCTCGCAACGGCGGCCCGTTACGGCGCCTCGCTCGGTCTTGAGATCCATGCAGGCCATGGCCTGACCGTGGCGTCAGCCGGGCCGGTCGCGGCCTTGCCGGAGATCGCCGAGCTCAACATCGGACATTCTCTCATTTCCGATGCCATTTTCGTCGGCCTTGATCAGGCCATCCGGACGATGCGCGCCGCAATGGACACAGCGCGTTCCGCATCATGATCATCGGCATCGGCTCCGACCTCTGCGATATCGACCGCATCAGCCGTTCACTCGCGCGGTTCGGGGATCGGTTCACGCACCGCATCTTCACGGCTGGGGAGCGCGCCAAGGCCGACGGGCGCAAGGCGCGGGCTCCGACCTACGCGAGGCGTTTCGCCGCCAAGGAAGCTTGCGCCAAGGCGTTGGGAACCGGCCTTTCGTGCGGTGTGTTCTGGCGGGACATGGAGGTCGTCAATCTGCCAAGCGGTCAGCCGACCATGCGTCTCACGGGCGGCGCGGCTTTGCGACTGGCGGCGATGCTGCCGCCTGGGCATGACGCCTTTATCCACGTGTCGTTGACTGACGATCCACCCATGGCCCAGGCTTTCGTCATCATCGAGGCGCGCCCAAAGTAAGATCTGGGTGATCCGCGCTGGGGGCATGGCTGGAAACACCGCAGCGCCTTTCCCATATGCACCAACCGGAGTACCGCAGAGCGCTTGCAGGACGAGGCGAGAACATCGCTGGGCGGTTCAGGGCGCGTTTTCAGGTGACACTTTGGCGTGATCGGCGCTGCCGAGCATATTTTCGCCCGAGATGGGACGTTGATGCGTCGCGTTGCGGGAATGGGAACAGTAAGGTAGACCACAGGCGTGCCGGCTCCGATCGGCGGAAAGGCCAGACATGGATCAGGGCACAGTGAAGCAAGCGGAAAACAAGCGGGCCGATGGCGGAATCTGGGATACCGTCAAGGTTATCGTGCAGGCCCTGCTCATCGCGCTCGTGGTTCGCACTTTCCTCTTTCAACCGTTCAATATTCCCTCCGGATCACTCATCCCGACACTCCTGATCGGCGATTATCTCTTTGTCTCGAAATACGCTTACGGCTATTCGCGCTATTCATTCCCCTTCGGCTTGCCGCCTTTCTCCGGCCGTATCTTCGGCTCTGAGCCTCAGCGTGGCGACGTGGCCGTCTTCAAGCTGCCGAAGGATAACTCGACGGACTATATCAAGCGCGTGATCGGCCTGCCTGGTGACACCGTCCAGATGATCTCCGGTCGGCTCTACATCAACGGGAAGATCGTGCCGCGCGAGCCGCTGCCGGACTACAAGTCCCAGGATCTCTGGGGGCGCGAGGTCTCGGTGCCCCGCTTCATGGAGACATTGCCAAACGGTGTCAGCCATGTCGTGATCGAGCGCGAGGGCGATACCGGCTACTGGGACAATACCTATGCCTACAAGGTGCCACCGGGGCACTATTTCATGATGGGCGACAACCGGGACAATTCCACGGACTCGCGTGACGAAAACGTCGTGGGCTTCGTCCCGTTCGAGAATTTTGTGGGTCGGGCTGAGGTCATTTTCTTCTCGGTGGAGGAAGGTGCGTCAGGCTGGAAGTTCTGGGAATGGCCCTGGACGGTCCGGTGGAACCGGCTGTTCACGCCCGTGAAGTGATGAAGACGAAGAACTCAGGTCTCGGCGCGATCGAGGATCGCATCGGCTATCGCTTCGCGCGCCGCAATCTCCTGGTACAGGCGTTGACCCATATCAGCGCCGTGCCGTCCGACAAGGCGCAGACCTACCAGCGCCTGGAGTTTCTCGGTGATCGAGTGCTCGGCCTCGCGGTCTCGGACATGCTGTTTCGCGCTTTCCCCGACGCTGAGGAAGGCGAGCTTTCACGCCGTCTGGCTGAACTCGTCCGTCGCGAGAGCTGCGCCGAAGTTGCTGCGACCTGGGGCGTTGGCGAGCATGTGCGGCTCGGCGATGGCGAAATCGCCGCCGGCGCCCAGCAGAACGCAGCCATTCTCGCCGATATTTGTGAAGCCATTGTCGGTGCCGCCTTTGTCGACGGCGGGGCAGCGGCGGCGCAAGGTATAGTCGAGCGGGCGTTCGGCGAGCGCCTGCACGCGCCGCGTCGCCCGCTGCGTGACGCCAAGACCGCCTTGCAGGAATGGGCGCAAGGACGTGGACTGCCGACGCCGAGCTATGTCGTTGCAAGCCGGTCCGGACCGGATCATGCTCCGAATTTCCGCATCGCGGTCATGGTCCGTGGCATGACGCCGGCTGAAGGCGCCGGTACCTCGAAACGCGTGGCCGAACAGGCCGCGGCACGGGAGTTTCTCGTGCGTGAACAGATCTGGACGACTGATGGTACCTGAGAACGAAAGCGGCGCAATGGACGACGGCCCGGACACCACAGGGCAGGAGGCAACGCGCTGCGGCTTCGTCGCCCTTATCGGTTCGCCCAATTCAGGCAAGTCGACGCTGATAAACCATCTGGTTGGCGCCAAGGTGTCGATCGTTTCGCGCAAGGTGCAGACGACGCGCGCGCTGGTGCGTGGCATTACGATCGACGGGGCCGCGCAGCTCATTTTTGTCGACACGCCGGGCATCTTCAAGCCGAAGCGTCGCCTCGACCGTGCGATGGTGACCTCCGCCTGGGGCGGGGCGGGCGATGCAGACGTGGTTGCCCTTCTCCTCGACGCGCGCAAGGGCCTGGACGAGGAAAGCACCGCTATCCTGGGCAAGCTGCCTGAACTCAGGCAGCCTAAGATCCTGATCCTCAACAAGATCGATCTCGTGGCGAGGCCCTCACTTCTCGAACTGGCGGCCGATCTCAATGCCAAGGTGCCGTTCGACGAGACCTTCATGATCTCGGCCCTGACGGGCGACGGTGTCGCGCATCTCAGGGAAAGCCTGGGCAGGCGGATGCCGGCGGGGCCATGGCTCTATCCGGACGACCAGATCTCGGATGCGCCGCTCCGGATGCTCGCCGCCGAGATCACGCGCGAGAAGCTGTTCGAGCGCCTGCATGATGAACTGCCCTATGCAGTCACCGTCGAAACCGACCAGTGGAAGGTGCAGAAGGACGGTTCCGTCCGCATCGAGCAGACGGTTTTCGTGGAGCGGGAGAGCCAGCGCAAGATCGTACTGGGCAAGGGCGGGCAGACAATCAAGGCCATCGGTTCGGCCGCGCGCCAGGACATCATCGAGGCGGCCGAAACCAACGTGCATCTCTTTCTCTTCGTGAAGGTACGCGAGAACTGGGGCGATGACCCGGAGCGCTACCGCGAGATGGGGCTGGAATTCCCGAAGGGTTGACGATCCGGGCGCTGCCATCGATCGGACGAGACCCTTCGTCCTTTCTGGGTAGAGGCTACCGCCTCTAGGCAGCTAGGCGCGCCAGCATAATTGCGGACAATCGCCACCCGGCGGCACGCTGTAGCCGCAGGGGAGGCAAGCATGTCGGCGAGCGTCCATGCCGGGAGCAATCCGCAGTCGGCCGATCTCGATCGCCCGTTAAGCCTTCGCGCGATCAACGCGTCCCTTGCCCGTGCGGGTTGGTCTCAAGCAGGAAGCTGCCCGGCTTGCGGATCGGCGAGCATCCGTCCCTTCGCGACGCTGCGCCATATCGCCCATGATCGCTGCACGCGTTGCGGCTTCACCTTCGCCAATCCATTGCCGGACGACGCGACGCTCGCCGCCTTCTACAACTCGTCCTTTTATAACAATTATCGGCGCTTCGAGGCGGAGCGCATCGCGCGCGAACCTTATTTCAGCCTCAGCTACAGCGACCTTCGCCGTCTGGCGTCGTGGATCGATGCCGAGAAGTCGGCTCGGATTCTGGATTTCGGCTGTGGGCCGGGCAGCCTCCTGGCGCTGCTGCGCGACCACTACGGCTACGAAAATTGCGAGGGGCTGGAGCTCAATCGCCAGAGCGCGGAGATCGCGGCACGCAGCTACGGTGTGCGGGTCACCACCGACAGTACCACCCTGCGGGGGGCGTTCGATCTCGTGATGCTCGTCGAGGTGATCGAGCATATTCCGGATCCGACACGTTTCCTGCTCCAGATCCGCGATCTCGTTCGGACGGGAGGACGGCTCTTCCTGACCACCGATTCCGTCCGCAACACGCCGTCTCGCTTCTTCCCGTCCCATTCGGGGCATTTCACGGCGCCGAGCCATGTCAGCCTGTTCACCGAGGCCGCAATGGCCCGATGTCTCGAGCGGGCGGGCTTCGTGATCGAGCGCATGGAAACCGAACCCTCGGAGACGCTTATGGGCGACTATCTCGCGAGCCCGTTCTTTTCCCTCGATTTTCTGAGCCCCCAGTCGGCCGACGAACTCCGTGACACGCTCTATGTGCCTACCCGCCTCGGAAGGTTGATGGGGCTCCGGGAACGACGCGTATTGCCCAAGGCCCTGCGCGCCACCAAGAGAATCGACCGCCTGCTGGCCCGTCTCGCCAAGCGGCTGACACCGGTGCCGCCGAGCGACCACCTCCTGGTCATGGCTCGCAAGATGGATAGGGCGCCTGCTTAGGGCGATTGAGGTTCAAGAATCATTCGTGAGGGTCATCCTCGGACGAGCGTGAACTCGGCCCGAGACCCATACACCGATACGACGCGTGACGGCGATCAGCTTTTGTATGAGGTATCCTTTTCTCTTGGCGATGGCGTTTATGGATCCCGGACCCGTTGCTATGCGTTGCTCCGGGATGCACCCCCCTTCTTAGTCACAATCCAACCGACGCCGTGAACGCCGGCCGGCCTTAATCCGCCTCGCCGGTGGCGATCGGCAGGTCCTCGCGGCTGCCCCATTCCGACCATGAGCCGTCATAGAGCCCCGCCACGGGCTTACCGGCGGTTTCCAGCGCCAGCGCCAGAACGGCTGCTGTGACGCCCGAGCCGCAGCTCGTGATCACCGGCCTGTCGAGATCGACGCCGGCCTTGGTGAAAGTTGCGGTGATCGCCTCCGGGGTCTTGAGCCGGCCGTTCTCGATGAGATCGTTGAAGGGGACGTTGCGGGCTCCCGGCATGTGACCGGCCCGCACGCCCGGGCGTGGCTCTGGAGCGTCGCCGCGAAAACGGGCAGCGGCGCGCGCATCGACGACTTGAGCCGTCTTGTTCGTGAGGCTCGCGAGCACGCGGGAGGCGTCAGCGACCTGATCGGCGTCGAACGCAGCGGTGAAGGTCGTCGCCTCCCGCTTGGCGACGCCGGTTTCGAGCGGCCGGTTCTCCGCTTTCCATTGCGGCAGGCCGCCGTCGAGCACGGCGACCTTGCCCGCGCCGAAGATCTTCAGCGTCCAGCGGACGCGCGCGGCCGAGAACAGGCCGGCCCCGTCATAGACGACGATGCGCGCCGCGTTGGACACGCCGAGCGCACCCATGGCCTTGGCGAAGTTCTCAGCGCTTGGCAGCATATGCGGGAGATTCGATGTGGTATCGCTGATCGCATCCACATCGAAGCGGACGGCGCCGGGAATATGACCGGCCTGATATTCGGCATCCGCGTCACGGCCTTCGGTCGGCAAATACCAGGAGCCGTCGATGACCACGAGATCAGCAGCGCCGAGGTTGTCGGCGAGCCATGCTGTGCTGACGAGAGCCGGAAAATCACCCACGAAACAATCTCCTGTGATGCAAGGCGCCGCGCTTTCGCATGTCCGACGCTGATTTCAACAGCATCCCTACCATGGACCGTGCGGTGGCCGCCATGCGGGTTCCGGTTGTGCGCTCGCTGCCGTCGTCTCAAGCAGGTCCTCGTGCGAAAGTCTAACGCCCAAGACCTAGAGAGACCAAGGCTCGCGATTGTCGCAAAACTGAAATCGAAATAACGTCATGTCCAGAACCACGGAACTGTGGCACGGCCGGCGGACACCCGCGTGGCCGAACAAGGGAGACGAACATGACACTGCGCGGTTTCATTCCGGGCGTTGCGGCGGCGCTTACTCTGACCGTATCGGCCCCAGCGCTGGCGGCCACCGAGATTTCCTGGTGGCATGCCATGACCGGCGCCAACAACGAGGTTGTCGAGACCCTCGCGAAAGAATTCAACGCCAGCCAGAGCGACTACAAGGTCGTGCCGGTCTTCAAGGGCACCTATCCAGAGACGCTGAATGCCGGCATTGCCGCCTTCCGCGCCAAGCAGCCGCCTCACATCATTCAGGTGTTCGATGTTGGCACCGGCGTGATGATGGGCGCCGAGGGCGCGGTCAAGCCGGTTGCGGACGTGCTGAGCGAAGGCGGCGCCAAGTTTGACAAGAGCCAGTACCTGCCGGGCATCGTCGCCTATTATTCCAAGCCCGACGGCACCATGCTGTCCTTCCCCTACAACTCATCCTCGCCGATCCTCTATTACAATAAGGATGCCTTCCAAAAGGCGGGGCTGGACGTCAACAAGCCGCCGAAGACCTGGAACGAAGTGTTCGAGGCCGCGCGGAAGATCAAGGCGAGCGGCGCGGCCCCCTGCGGCTACACGTCCACGTGGCTTACCTGGATTCACCTCGAAAATTTCGCCGCCTGGAACAACCAGCCCTATGGCACCAAGGAGAACGGCCTCGGCGGTCTCGATGTTCAGCTCAAGATCGACGCGCCGATCTACGCCAATCACTTCCAGGCGGTGGCTGACCTCGCCAAGGAAGGTGTGTTCCGCTACGGCGGGCGGACGTCTGAGGCCAAGAACCTCTTCCTGAGCGGTGAATGCGCCATCCTGACCGAATCCTCCGGTGGCTTGGGGGATATCGTCAAGTCCGGCATGAACTACGGCATTGGGCAGTTGCCTTATGACAGCGCGGCGGCTGGGGCCCCGCAGAACACGACCCCCGGTGGTGCGAGTCTCTGGGTTTTCGCCGGTCACAAGCCCGATGAATACAAGGGCGTGGCGGCTTTCTTCCAGTTCCTGTCGAAGACGGATATCCAGTCTCGCCTCCATCAGGTGTCCGGCTATCTGCCTGTGACGCTTGCCGCCTACGACGCGACCAAGAAGTCGGGGTTCTACGAGAAGAATCCGGGCCGTGAGACGCCGATCCTCCAGATGATGGGGAAAGCGCCCACGGAGAATTCCAAGGGCGTGCGTCTCGTGAACCTGCCGCAGGTCCGTGATATCCAGAACGAGGAGTTCGAGAAGATGCTCGCCGGCCAGCAAACGGCAAAGCAGGCTCTCGACAGCGCTGTGAAGCGCGGCAATGCCGCGATCAAGCAGGCCTTGGGTCAGTAGCTTCGGTACCCTTCGGTTCCGCCCGCGGTTGGGCCGCGGGCGGCTCGCTTTCTTTCGATCACCGCCCGCCAGGTCTGCCGCGTGACGTCACGAGTGATCTTTCCCCACAAGGTGCTGCCTTACCTGCTGCTGTTGCCGCAGATCCTCATCACGCTGGTGTTCTTCTACTGGCCGGCGTCCCAGGCGATACGTCAGTCGACCTTGCGTGAGGATCCGTTCGGCCTTGCCACCACTTTCGTCGGTCTTGGCAATTTCCGGCAAGTGCTCAGCGACCCCGACTACATCGGTTCGGTCCAGACGACTATCATCTTCTCAGTCGCGACAGCCCTGATCCCCATGGCGATCGCGCTCGTGCTGGCTGTCATGGCGGACAAGGTGATCAAGGGCAGGGGCTTCTACCGCACGCTCATGATCTGGCCCTACGCCGTCGCACCGGCCATCGCCGGCATGTTGTGGCTCTTCCTGTTCAATCCGACCATCGGCACCTTCGCCTACATGCTGCGGCGCTCAGGCTATGACTGGGATCCGCTGCTCAACGGCAACCAGGCCATGATGCTCGTCATTCTCGCTGCCGCCTGGAAGCAGATCAGTTATAATTTCCTGTTTTTTGTCGCAGGGTTACAGGCGATCCCTAAGAGCTTGATCGAAGCCGCTGCCGTGGACGGCGCGCGCGAGATGAAGCGATTCTGGACCATCGTTTTCCCGCTTCTCGCGCCCACGAGCTTCTTTCTGCTCGTGGTGAACACCGTCTACGCGTTCTTCGATACCTTCGGCATCATCCACGCTGTCACCGGGGGCGGGCCAGGCAAGGCGACGGAAACGCTGGTCTACAAGGTGTACAACGACGGCTTCGTCAATCTGATGCTCGGCAGCTCCGCCGCCCAGTCAGTGATTCTCATGGGCATCGTCATCGCCCTGACGGCAATCCAGTTCCGCTATGTCGAGCGCAAGGTGCATTATGCCTGAGCGCGTCAAGAGAAAGAGATCCTGGCTCAGCCATGCCGTGCTGATCGTAGGCATCCTCGTGGTCGTTTTCCCGATCTACTATACGTTCGTGGCCTCCACGCTGTCCCTGCAGCAGATCCTGCGGCCGCCCCTGCAACTCGTGCCGGGCAGCCATTTCCTCGACAATTATTATGAGGCGTTGTTCGGGGGGCTTGGGCGCGTGGGCGGGGTCAATGTCTGGCGCCTCCTGATCAACACATCGATTGTGGCGCTCGCGGTCGCGGTCGGGAAGATCGTCATCTCAATCCTGTCCGCCTACGCGATCGTCTTTTTCCGGTTTCCGTTCCGGATGACGTTCTTCTGGGTGATCTTCGTCACGTTGATGCTGCCGGTCGAAGTGCGCATCCTGCCGACCTACAAGGTCATGGTGGATCTCGGGCTCATCGACACCTACACCGGGCTCACCCTGCCGCTCATGGCCTCGGCGACGGCGACGCTCTTGTTCCGCCAGTTCTTCATGACGATTCCGGGTGAGCTTCTTGAGGCGGCGCGGGTGGACGGAGCGGGGCCGTGGCGGTTCTTCTTCG
Source organism: Chelatococcus sp. YT9 (assembly GCF_018398315.1). Lineage (NCBI taxonomy): Bacteria > Pseudomonadati > Pseudomonadota > Alphaproteobacteria > Hyphomicrobiales > Chelatococcaceae > Chelatococcus > Chelatococcus sp. YT9. The sequence continues at coordinate 4,340,770 of NZ_JAHBRW010000001.1, read as the reverse complement.
ATTTCGTGCTGCCCTTGTCGAGGACCAATATCGCGGCGCTCTTCGTCATCCTCTTCATCTACGGATGGACACAGTATCTCTGGCCGCTTCTGGTCACCAACAGCAACGATATGAACACGATCATCATCGCGCTCCGCAAGATGATCTCCTATGCCGATGCCGACACCCAATGGCACCTGGTGATGGTGACGACGATTTTTGCCATCCTGCCCCCGGTGGCCGTGGTCGTGCTGATGCAGCGCTGGTTCGTGAAGGGCCTTGTCGAGACGGAAAAGTAAGATGGCGACAGTTGCTCTGAAGACGGTGCGCAAAGTTTATGCAGGTGGCATGGAAGCAGTGAAGGGCATCGAGCTCAGCGTGCCCGACGGCGCTCTCTGCGTGCTCGTCGGGCCCTCCGGCTGCGGCAAGTCCACATTGCTGCGCATGGTCGCCGGGCTCGAGGACATCACCGCCGGGACCATCGAGATCGACGGCCGCGTCGTGAATGCGCTTGAGCCAGCGGAGCGGGACATCGCTATGGTGTTCCAGAACTACGCCCTCTATCCGCATATGAGCGTCTACGACAATATGGCTTACGGTCTGCGCAACCGTGGCACGCCTAAAGCCGAGATCGAACGCAAGGTGCGCGAGGCAGCCCGCATGCTGGAGCTGGGCTCCCTGCTGGACCGTCGGCCGCGCCAGCTCTCCGGTGGCCAGCGCCAGCGCGTGGCCATGGGCCGCGCGATCGTCCGCGATCCCAAGGTCTTCCTCTTCGACGAGCCTCTGTCCAATCTGGACGCCAAGCTGCGCGGCCAGATGCGCGTCGAGATCCGCCGCTTGCAGCGCGATCTCGGTGTCACCAGCATCTATGTGACGCATGATCAGCTCGAAGCGATGACGCTCGCCGATGTTCTCGTCGTCATGAACAGCGGGCGGATCGAGCAGGTGGGGGCACCGCTCGATGTCTATGAGGAGCCCGCGACGACCTTCGTGGCGAGCTTCATCGGCGCGCCGCCCATGAATCTCCTGACTCCGGAGCGTCTTTCGGCGGCCGGCGCGGCGCTCGAGGGCATCCTGCCGGCCGGCGCTGTGACGCTCGGCATCCGTCCCGAGGATCTCGGCACCGTTGAAGCCAAATCAGCCGAAGCCGGGTCTGACGGCCTCATCGCCTTCGATGTGACCATCGATGTGCTGGAGCCGGTCGGGGCCGAGAGCTATCTCTACGCCCGCATCCAGGATGGCCCTATCGTCGTGCGCCTGCCGGGGCGCGCGGCCGTGCCGGAGAGCGGCAAGCTCAAAGTCGCGGCCCCCATCGACAAGCTCCATTTCTTCGACGCCGACGGTAGAAGGGTGGATTCTCTTCCCATGGCTATGCGACGCCAGGGATGACACGCGGGAGCCGTCGCGTTGATCCTTCCCCGTCCGTCGGGGAGGGTGGCCTCGCGTCAGCGAGGTCGGGTGGGGCCTCGCGGCAGGAGATCGTGCCCCACTGGCCAGCACATGTCGCCGTCTTGCGATCGGGTTGGTGTCAGGCGGACCCACCTGGCGCCTGCGGCGCCACCCTCGTCTGGGGGAGGCACCGGCGCGCTAACGCCCGCATCAATGGAAGTCGCGCGAGCGCGGAAGGATCCGGACGTTGCGCGGGTGGCCGCCTGTTCGTGCGACCTGTTTCGCAGTGCCATCGTCGGGGTGGCCCTCTCCCTCGCGCAGATGGCCGAGGTCGCGGCTGCGATCGGTGAGCCGCCGGGCGATGATATGGACGACGTCGTCTTCGCTGCGCTGGATCTGTCCGGCGACCTCGATGATGCGCGCACCCATGACCTCGCCGCGAAAGCGCGCGAAGAGATTGGCCCAGACCACGATATTGGCGATGCCGGTTTCGTCCTCGATGGTCATGAACACGACATTGCCCTGGCCCGGACGCTGGCGTACCAGGACGACACCGGCCGTGCGGGTCCAGAGGCCGTTGCGGCTTTGCCTTACCTCCTCGCAGGAGAGTAGTCCCTCGCTTCGATAGAGCGGACGCAGGAATTGGACGGGATGTGCCTTCAGGGACAGACGCGCCGTCTGATAATCGGCGATGACATGTTCGGGAAGCGGCATGGCTGGCAGGTGAACATCCGGCTCGGCCGCCAGTTCGGCCGCATCCGCGGCGGCGAACAGCGGGAGAGGCACACTGTCGGGCAAGCGGCGCACAGCCCAGGCCGCTTCACGCCGGTCCAGGCCTATCGAGCGGCAGGCATCGGCATCAGCCAGAATCTCCAGGGCGCGGCGGGGCAGGGCGGTGCGCCGGGCGAGCGTTTCAAGATCGGGAAAGCCCATGCCGCGGCGGCTGGCGAGCGTCGCTGCCCAGGTCTTCTGGAAGCCGTCGAGCTGGCGCAGGCCGAGGCGCAAAGCGTGTTTTCCCCCTGAGCAAGCCTCCAAGGTGTTGTCCCAGTGGCTCGCATTGATATCGACGGCGCGGACTTCAACATCATGCTCGCGCGCATCCCGCACGATCTGCGCCGGGGCATAGAAGCCCATAGGCTGGGAATTGAGGAGCGCGCAGGCGAAGACGTCGGGGTAATGGCATTTGATCCAGGCCGAGATATAGACGAGATGGGCGAAGGCGGCGGCATGGCTTTCGGGAAAGCCGTAGCTGCCGAAGCCCTCGATCTGCGCGAAGCACCGCTCGGCGAAGTCGCGCTCATAGCCGCGCCGCACCATGCCCTCGATCATCTTGGTCTTGAAGGTGTGGATGGTGCCGACATGGCGGAAGGTGGCCATGGCGCGGCGCAGTCCATTGGCCTCGTCCGGTGTGAAATCGGCCGCGACGATGGCGAGCCTCATAGCCTGTTCCTGGAATAGCGGAACACCGTAGGTGTCGCCGAGCACCTGCCGCAGTTCATCCTGCGGATAGTCCGGCCCGGGCGAGGGGAAGACAACAGCTTCCTTGCCTGCACGCCGGCGTAGATAGGGATGCACCATATTGCCCTGGATAGGGCCGGGCCTGACGATCGCCACCTGAATGACGAGATCGTAGAACTCCCGCGGCTTCAGGCGCGGCAGCATGCTCATCTGGGCCCGGCTTTCCACCTGGAAGAGGCCGATCGAATCGCCTCGGCACAGCATGTCGTAGACTTCGTCGTCGTGTTCGATCGAGGACAGCGTTTTTTCGATGCCCTTTTCATCCTTCAGCATCACCAGCGCCTTGTGGATGCAGGTGAGCATGCCGAGCGCCAGCACGTCGACCTTCATCAGGCCGAGTACGTCGATGTCGTCGCGGTCCCATTCGATGAAGGTGCGGTCCGGCATGGCCGCATTGCCGATGGGCACGGTCTCGTCGAGCCGGCCGCGCGTGAGGACGAAGCCGCCCACATGCTGGGAGAGATGGCGCGGCGCGCCCATGAGGCGATTGGCGAAATGGACAGCCCGCGCGATCTCCGGATTGAGGGGCTGGTGCCCGGCCTGGCGGATATGGCCCTCCGGCAGTTCCTCGCCATGGCTGCCCCAGACCGTCGAGGCGAGCGCGGCTGTCACGTCCTCGCTCAGGCCGAAGACTTTGCCGACCTCGCGGATGGCGCTGCGTGGGCGATAGCAGATGACGGTCGCGGCAATGCCGGCGCGCTCGCGGCCATAGCGGTCATAGATATGCTGGATGACCTCCTCGCGTCGCTCATGCTCGAAATCGACGTCGATATCCGGCGGCTCGTCACGCTCCTTGGAGAGGAAGCGCGCGAAGAGCACGTTGATATCCTCCGGATTGACATTGGTGATGCCGAGGATGAAGCAGACCACTGAATTGGCGGCCGAGCCGCGTCCCTGGCAGAGGATGCCCTTATCATCGGCGAAGCGCACGATGTCGTGGATCGTCAGGAAGTAGCGCGCATAGTCCATCTCGGCGATGAAGGCGAGTTCCTGTTTGAGCAATGCCTCCACCTTCGCGGGGGTCCCCTCGGGATAACGTAGCTCCGCGCGCCGCCAGACGAGATCCTCCAGATGACCCTGAGGCGTCTTGCCCGGCGGCACCGGCTCCTCGGGATAATCATATTTGAGCTGCGACAGGCAGAAATCCGAGCGGGCAAAGAGATGCTGGGTCTCGGCGATGGCCTCCGGGACGTCCCGGAACAGGCGCGCCATCTCCTCCGGCGCCTTGAGATGGCGCTCGGCATTGGCTTCCAGGATGCGCCCGGCGCTGGCGATCTTCAGCCCCTCGCGGATGCAGGTGACCACATCCTGCAAGGGGCGTTCCTCAGGCGTTGCATAGAGCGCGTCACTGGTGGCGATGAGCGGCACGTCATGGACGGCCGCCAGTGCCTTCAGGTCGAGGAGGCGCCGACGGTCCGCCCCGCGCTGGGGCCGGGTGGCGCCGAGCCACAGCGCGCCGGGCGCAGCCTCCGCCAGGATGGCGAGGGTGTCGGCGCAAGCCTTGATGTCGCGTGGTGGCATCAGGATGAGGAGGAGGTTGCGCGTGTCGGCGATGAGATCATCGCGGGTGAGGAGGCATTCGCCCTTCAGGCCGCGCCGGTTGCCGACCGTGAGCAGCCGGCAGAGGCGACCCCAGCCATCGCGATCAGCGGGATAGGCGACGATGTCCGGTGTGCCGTCGGTAAAGGCGAGGCGGGCGCCGACCAGGAGCTTGAAGGGCAGGGCGGCGCCGCCATTCTCCTTCTCATAGGCGCGCGCGGCATCCCGCACCGGCACATAGGCGCGGACCACCCCGGCCACGGTGTTGCGATCGGCGATGCCGATGCCGTTCTGGCCGAGTTCGGCGGCGCGTCGGACCATCTCGGCCGGGTGCGAGGTGCCGCGCAGGAAGGAGAAATGCGTGGCGGCGACCGGATCGCCATAAAGAAGAGGGGGCGGGATGATGTCGTCCGACATGGCGGTGTCTCGATGCTGGCCTCAGGCAAACAGGCCATGCAGGAACCAGCGGGGATGCTTGATCTCCACCGCGTAGAGGCCCTCGCGGAACAACCAGAAGCGGTGGCCGTTGCGGTCCTCGACCCGGAAATAATCACGGGTCAGTGCGCCTTCAGCATCGCGCCACCATTCCGGCGCGATGCGTTCCGGGCCCTCGGCGGCGGCGATTTCATGCATGACCCGCCGCCAAAGGAAACGCAGCGGCGGCCCATCCGGCACCTCGGCCAGGGTCTCGATGGGCTGCGGCGGATCGAACAGGCAGCACGGCTGCGCCGGGGGATCGCCGGCCAAGCCCTCTCTGGCCAAGCCCCCTCCAGCCAAGCTCCCTCCGGCCAAACCAGCCCCGCCCCGGTCCTGAAGCCAGGCTTTCCCGGATTTGTCCTGCCCGCTGCCGTAAGCAATGGCCGGGACAAGGCGCGCCATGCGCTCCGGGACATGGCTGTCCTCGCTCGTGAAGCGCAGAACCCGCGCCTGGCCATAGCGCACGCTCAACCGGTCGATGAGATCGGCGAGGCTTTCAGCGTCGTGTTGGCGACCATCGAGGCCGCTCTGGACGGTGGTCATGGCCTCGGCGGCGAGGACGTCCAGACGTATCATGTCGAAGCCGAAACCCGGATCGATCGGATCGGCGAGGGCAGCCATCCGCTCGGACAAGAGCCTCGTCACAATAGCCGCATCACGCAGGGGACGCCCGGTCTCGATCCGGACGCGACGGATGGCGCCATCCGCCCGATAGAGGGAGGCTTCGAAATGCCGCCCGCCACCCCCCCGCTCCGCCAGCATGGCTTCCAATTCTCGACCCAGCTCGCGCAAGGTTGCCAGCACCGTGTCCATGAGGGCGATTGGCTCGGCGAAGCGCCGTGTCGCGATGAGGTCCGGCACAGGTCGGCGCGGCGATATGGGATGCTGCGCCTCCCCCAGGGTGCGGACCAGCCGGTTGACGAGATCCGCGCCAAAGCGTGCAGCGAGCGGGGCACGCGGTCGGATGGCGAGATCGCCGATGGTGGTCAGGCCGGCGCGGGTGAGGGCGCGGAGATTCTGCGCCTCAAGGCCAAGGGCCGCGATGGGCAGAGGACGGACAGCTTCCCTTTCCTGGCCGGAGGGAACGAGGCCTCCCCGGCCATAGCGGGCGACGGCTCGGGCCGCGTCGGGCGTATCGGCGATGGCGCTCAAGGCGGTGAAGCCCTGGGCCGCAAGGCGCGCCATGAGATCGCCGCGCAAGTCCGCCTCACCCCCGAAAAGATGCGCGCAGCCGGTTATATCGAGCTGGAGGCCGTCCTCGCCATCGAGACCTACCAGCGGCGTATAGCGATCGCACCAGTCGGCGATGTGATCACGCAGGGCGAGGTCCGCCATCTTATCCTCATCGGCCAAGGTGAGATGCGGCACGCGCGCCCGGGCATCAGCCAGGGTGAGGCCAGGGCGCAGCCCAAGCTTGCGGGCATGGACATCGGCCTGGACGATGCGCAGGGCGCTCTTGATCTTGGCGACGACGACGAGGGGAGGCGCGGGAAAAGCAGCCTCAGCCCGCGCGTCTCCAGCCGGCCTTCTCGGCGGTGTTCCCACCGCTGTCGTCATGGGAGCTCCCTTGAAGGGAGACGACATTCCACCCGGGCGGCCGGTTCTCGCGGACAGGCGATGCAGTCGGTCGGTCGCCAGAAGTGGCAGCCAGAGAGCGAGATAGCGCCGCTTTTCGGAAGGCACGGTCATCGCGATTCCACTCCACGAGGAAAGTCTGTGGTGGATAGCCCTCCCTGTGCAAAAGCAGGCCGATCTCGAAAGCCGGCGCGCCGGGAGCCCCGGCCGCGAGGCGGGAGGAGGGGGCCGCGCGGATGCTCCAGCGGGTCAGCGCGGCGCTCGGCTGTGGCGCGGCTCCCGGGCCGCTGCGAATGAGAAAGGCGGTGACGCAGGCTTGTGCCGCGGCGCGGTTCAGGCGCTGGCTCGCCGTGAGGTCGAGGGCCCTCGGTGCGCCCCAGAGCTCGACGACCACGACACCAGTCGCTTGGCAGCGCAAAGCCTCATGACCTGCTCTTAAGGTCTGCAGGGCATCCGGCATGCGCAGCAGCACGACATTTTCAGGAGGCAAGCCGAGTTCCTGGAGGCCGGGCGCGTGCAATTCACCTTGTTCCTGCGCGATCATATCCTGGCGGACCCAGATGATGGGACGGTGGACGGCCGCGCAGGCGGTGAGGGCAAGGCAGAAACCGCGCGTGGCTGCCGCGTCGCTCGCGCTGCCTGCGAAGAATTCATGCAAGGCCGCCCGCCGCAGCCCGCCACCGATGGCTGAATCGAGGGCAGGCAGTCCAAGCGAGAAACGCTGTTCATCCAAGGGCCCCGCCGACAGGGTTTTGATAGCCCTGTCGGCCGTGACGACGGTGGCAATATCGTGCCGTAGCCCGGCGAGAGACCCCCTCGCGGTGCTCATTGAAAAATTCCTTGCGGTATAATGTTCCTGGTTTGTTCTAAAATAGTCCTCTCTTTCAGGTGAGTCAACATGCCGAATCAGTTGTCTGGCGGTTGGATGCTGCCGCTGGTGTTCTGAATAGAAGGCAGGCCATCGATAGGAGAGGTTTCAGTAGTACGGGGAGAGCCGAGCCGAAATTTCTGACTTTCGCAACTAATTGTTAACAATACTAAGTAATTGCGACCTAATGGCGCAGTCGAGGCCTTATGATTAACAGAGCGTTGATTTTGCGCGGCGGAATCTCACTTCGTTCTTTCGTGGCAGGATCCCGCGACACACAATTGGATCATCGCTTCTTTGCGATTCCTTTGCCATGCTCCGAGTGAAGCAAGGCATTCATGTCTGAATGACGGCGAGTGAAAGTCCACCTTTGCCCAGGCTGCGATGACTCGCAGAGCGGTGACAACGGGCGCGCTCCCCGGTCAGGGCCAAGCCTGATCAAGGCTCAAACCATGGAGGCCTCAGTCACGCCAGAGCACTGCCGGCAGCAACTTCGAAACGGAGCATTATATGAAGATCATGCGCGTCGTGGCGTAAGAGCAATCCAGTCAGTCAGGAGCCCGGCGTCAAATCTGCCAGCACTGCCGCAATATGAATTTGACCGTGGATTGATTGGCTCCCCGAGCAGGACTCGAACCTGCGACAAAGCGGTTAACAGCCGCTTGCTCTACCAACTGAGCTATCGGGGATCGCTAACGCAGGGCAGTGGGTACAGTATGTCCGTGGGGACTGCAACCCCCTTTTGAAGATCACTCGAATTTTTTGTGCAGCTTGTTCCGGGTTTTTGTGAATGGGAGGCGGGTGGACCAATTTAGCGCACATTGTGGTGTTGCGGCGGACGGTGGAGCTTTGCTATGAACCCTCCACGAGGCCTCGTGGCGGAGTGGTTACGCAGAGGACTGCAAATCCTTGCACCCCGGTTCGATTCCGGGCGAGGCCTCCAACAAGTTCGACCATGCACGCGATGGAAGTGCCAGGCGGGCATCGACGCCCGTCTGAGGGCGGAAGTCAGCGTTTTTCAAATATTTAGAGATTCTGCAGGGCTGTGAGAGAGCTTTGCGCATCTCCCACTTGCCTACGGTGGAGTAGCCGATGAATGACTTCGCGCGGTTGCGCCGGACCATGGTGGATAATCAGGTCCGAACCTATGATGTCACGAGTCGCAGTCTTCTCGCCGTACTCGAGGATGCACCTCGTGAGCTATTCCTGCCGGAAGGGCAGGAGGATCTAGCCTATAGCGACCAGAATCTGGTGTTCGGAGACGCTGCCGGTGGTCGGTATTGCATGCTCGCGCCAATGATTTTGGCTCGCCTCATTCAGGCCCTGGATATCAGGCCGGGCATCCGTGTTCTCGATGTATGCGCTGGCTTTGGTTATAGTGCTCTCCTGATGTCGCGCCTCGGTGCCGAGGTTGTCGCGGTTGTCGGTGGACAAGAGTTGGCAGAAGAGGCGCGTAAGCGTCTAGACGCTTGTCAGGCCTCGGGAATCGACGTCGTAGTTGGAGATGTCGCGTCAGGTCACGCGGCGCGCGCGCCCTATGATGCCATCCTCGTCAATGGAGCGTTCGAGGTGTTGCCGGACGCGTTGAAAGAGCAGATGGCCGATGGTGGCCAGTTGGCTGGCATCGACGGAGCCAGCGGTGCTGGTAAAGCCGTCGTATATCGGCGTAGCGGAAGCTCGTTCGGCCGGCGAGCTCTGTTCGAGGCGTCAGCGCCTATCCTTCCCGGCTTTGCCAAAGTTGCGGCATTTGATTTCTAGCGTTTGTCAAGTGTCATATTTTTGCGGCACAACTTGATAGATTAGTAACGCTGCGCTTGCGCCTGTTTCCGCTGAAGAAGCATCGCATTATCTTCAGATCCGGGCAGGGACAGGATAAATGGTGTTGAGCATAGGGAACCCGGTTCGGTGTTTCTCCGCTTTGGGAAGGTGATCGTGGCAGGAACAATCCGAGCTACAGGCAGTCATGCTCTCCGTCTTGGCCTTCTCCTGGGGGCCGCGTGGGTATTTCCACTGTCGAGTGTCCATGCAGAAACGCTCTACGGCGCGCTTGGCAAGGCCTATACCGCCAACCCGACCCTCAATATGCAGCGAGCATCGCTGCGGGCTACCAACGAAGGCGTGCCGCAGGCCCTGTCAGGCTACCGTCCGACTATTTCCGGCATAGCGAATGCGGGTGTCCGGAGTTCCAATTTTCAGGTTCCTGCCGGAGCAACCGCCGGTGGGGGCGGGGATGCGGCCTGGAACACGCTTTACCCCCGCGGTCTGACGCTTCAGATCAACCAGAATATTTTCACCGGCGGCCGGACCATGAACTCCGTGCGCCAGGCCGAGGCGGCCGTGCAGGCGGGCCGGGAGCAGCTGCGTTTCCAAGAGCAGTCGATCCTGTATGACGGCGCGCAAGCCTATATGAACGTGCTGCAGGACACGGCCGTGTTGAGCCTGCAGCGCAACAACGTCGAGGTGCTCGAGGAGCAGCTGCGGCAGACCCGCGACCGCTTCAACGTCGGCGAAGTGACCCGGACCGACGTGGCGCAGGCCGAGGCGGCGCTCGCCACCGGCCACGCTCAGGAAGCGGCTGCCGCGGCGACGCTGAAGAGCAGCATCGCGACCTATCGCCAGATTATCGGCGACGATCCGCGCCAGCTTGCGCCGGGGCAGCCGGTCGAGAAATTTCTGCCACGCAGCGTCGATGCCGCCGTGAGGGTGGCGCTTGGCGCCCATCCGGCGATTCTCGCTGGGCTCCACAGTGTCGATGCCCAGGAATTTCAGGTCAAGATTCTGGAGGCGCAGCTTCTTCCGCAGCTCGGCGTGACGGGCTCGGTGACGCGCAATTACGATACCAACTACCGTCGCGATCTATCGACGTCGGCGTCCATCGTCGCTCAGCTCAACGTGCCCATCTATGAAGGCGGGCTGGTTTATTCCCAGGTTCGCCAGGCCAAGGAGCAGGTGGGGCAGGCACGTATTCAGGTCGACGTAACGCGCGACCAGGTGCGCCAGCAGGTGATCGCCTCCTGGGCGGCCCTTGATGCAGCGAAGCAGCAGATCGCTGCGTCGCAGTCGGCGGTCGAAGCGAATGAGATCGCCCTGGCCGGTGTTCGTGAAGAGGCGAAGGTCGGCCAGCGAACAACGCTCGACGTATTGAACGCTCAGCAGACCCTGCTCAGCTCGCGCGTGCAACTCGTGCGTGCCCAGCGCGATCGTATCGTTGCCTCCTATAACGTGCTTGGCTCCATCGGTCGGCTTTCAGTCACGACGCTCGGCGTCAGAGTGACGAAGTACGACGCGAAGAAGCACTACGAGCAGGTGCGCGACAAGTGGGGCGGTCTGCAGACGCCGGACGGTCGCTGACAGGGTTCGAGGCACTGCGTCATCGCGCAAGTGCCTCTTTTCAGCGCGAGCCCTACAGGGGCAAGCTCTTTCCGTCCCTGCGCTTCACTCACGTCTTTGTACAGGCGTTCGAGCTAGCATTCCGTGGCAGCGCCTTTCGCCCCCGCGAACCGCGCTCTCATGGCCATGGCCTTTCTGTTCCGTTTCGGCACGAAGCGGCTCCGGGGTCAGCGACCTGATGATAACTCTCCTCTGTTGCAAGCTCAGCTATTGATCTTTGAGACGCGTTCAAGCTTTCTGTGCAAGGCTATTGTTTCGTCAGCCAGTACCGCCTCGGCCGGATAGGATTCTGGCCAAAGGCCAATATGGTTGGATCATAGACAGGTTGATTCTTGCCTGTCATTCAAGGCGGTGGAGCGGCATGAGCTCAGCGAATCCCAAACTCCATGATGCAGCTTCAGATATGACCCGGGCCGATGCGCCGCGTGGCGCGGAGCCCTCTATGGACGAGATCCTGGCCTCAATCCGTCGCATCATCGCCGACGATCAGGCACAGGGATTTGCAGGGCCGGCTCGTCGTAATCCGCCGCCCGAGGCGTATGCTGCGGAACGCGGCGAACCACGTTCGGACCAGCGGCTGGAAACGCGGACGGAGCCGCGGCGTCCGTCCCGTCCTCTCCTTGAAGGAGCGCCCGACATGCGACTTGGCGAAGCGGACCGGTTGGCAAGAGCACCGAAGACACTCAACGAGACGGCCGACATGAGGTCACCGCCTCCTCCCGTCATGCGTGAGCCGGCGCCACACACATTTAGTCCGCCGCCAGCCGAGGCGGTTCTGCGTGCCCAGGCCGTTCCCGCCGAGGCGCTGGATTCCGGACCGAGGCTTCGCCGCAGCGAGGGCGCCGACATCGCTGAGCGTCTGCTCTCGCCGCAGAGCCATGCGTCGGTATCTACGGCTTTCGATGCGCTGGCTTCATCGGCCGCACAGCACGTCAGTCCCACGATGGAAGATTTCGTCCGCGAGATGCTGCGGCCGATGCTCAAATCGTGGCTGGACGAGAATTTGCCGTCGCTGGTCGAGCGTCTTGTCAGGCAGGAGATCGAGCGGGTTGCGCGGGGACAGGGTCAGCGCTGATCCTGCCGATCGACCTGTCGCTTTCGCGCGGGTGCGACGCGTCCCGTGGGACTATCCCCGCTGAACCCTTCCCAAAAAGACCCTTCCCTTGGAAAAAGCCGGAGGCCGACGGTTAGCGGCTTCCTTTGCATTGACTCAAGCCCCCGCTTCGTCGTCTACCTCAAGCCAATTGTATCGGCGCGATAGCGGTTGGCATCATGGATAAGACGTTTGAACCCTCCCTCGTCGAGGCGCGAATCTCGGCGGTTTGGGATGAGGCTGAGGCTTTCAAAGCGGGCCGCCCCGAGCGTGCGGGCGCAGAGCCCTTCTGTATTGTCATTCCGCCGCCGAATGTGACTGGCTCGCTCCATATGGGGCATGCCCTCAACAATACGCTTCAGGACGTGTTGTGCCGCTTCGAGCGCATGCGCGGCAAGGACGTGCTGTGGCAGCCCGGCATGGACCATGCGGGCATCGCCACCCAGATGGTCGTCGAGCGCCAGCTTGCGGAGCGCCAGCAGCCCGGACGCCGCGAGATGGGTCGCGAGGCGTTTCTGGAGCGGGTCTGGGCGTGGAAGGAGGAGTCGGGTGGTACCATCGGCCGCCAACTCAAGCGCCTCGGCGCCTCCTGTGACTGGTCACGTGAACGCTTCACCATGGACGAGGGCCTCTCGCAGGCTGTGCGGAAGGTGTTCGTTGAGCTCTACCGCCAAGGCCTGATCTATAAGGACAAGCGCCTCGTCAACTGGGACCCGAAGTTCCAGACGGCGATCTCGGATATCGAGGTCCAGCAGATCGAGGTGAAAGGCAACCTCTGGCACCTGCGCTATCCGGTGGTCGATGATGCTGGCGCGCCGACCGGCGAGGTTATCGTCGTTGCGACGACCCGGCCTGAAACCATGCTGGGCGACACAGCCGTCGCCGTGCATCCGGATGACGAGCGCTATGCCCACTTGCATGGCCGTCACGTGCGCCTTCCGCTCGTCGGCCGTCTCATCCCGGTCGTTGCGGACACCTACTCGGATCCGGAAAAGGGCACCGGAGCGGTCAAGATCACGCCGGCTCATGATTTCAATGACTTCGATGTCGGCAAGCGGCATGGCCTTGCAGCCATCAACATCCTCGGTCCGGAAGCACAGATGCTGCTCGCGGGCAATGAGGACTTCCTCGAAGGTGCTGCCGAGAGTGAGGATCTCGCCTGGGTGCTCGGCCTCGATGGTCTCGACCGGTTTGAGGCGCGCAAACGGCTCGTCGCCCGGTTCGAGGAGAGTGGCGTGCTCGAGACGATCGAGCCGCATGTCCATATGGTGCCGCACGGCGACCGCTCGAATGTCGTGATCGAGCCCTGGCTGACCGACCAGTGGTATGTGGACGTCAAGCCTCTGGCGGATCGGGCCCTCGAGGCGGTGAAGGACGGCAAGACCTCCTTCGTGCCGAAGAACTGGGAAAAGACGTTCTTCGACTGGCTGGAGAATATCGAGCCGTGGTGCGTCTCGCGCCAGCTCTGGTGGGGACACCAGATCCCGGCGTGGTACGACGGCTTCGGGCATGTCTTCGTCGCAGACAGCGAGGAGGAAGCACTTGCGGCCGCGCTCGGGCAGAACGTTGCCGATGGGAATATTGACGAGACAGAGGCGGCCGCCATCCTCGCTGATGCCGACAAGCGCGCTGCCTTCCTGACCCGGGACGAGGACGTGCTCGACACGTGGTTCTCATCGGCGCTGTGGCCATTCTCGACGCTCGGCTGGCCGGATGCCACCCCGGAGCTCGCACGCTACTATCCGACCAGCGTGCTCGTGACCGGCTTCGACATCATTTTCTTCTGGGTCGCCCGGATGATGATGATGGGCCTGCATTTCATGGAGGAGGTGCCGTTCCGGACCGTCTACATGCATGCGCTCGTCCGCGACGAGAAGGGCGCCAAGATGTCGAAGTCCAAGGGCAACGTCATCGATCCGATCGAGCTCGTCGACCGTTATGGCGCGGATGCCGTGCGCTTCACGCTGGCGGCCATGGCGGCGCAGGGACGCGACATTAAGCTCTCGCCGCAACGCGTTGAGGGATACCGCAATTTCGCGACCAAGCTCTGGAATGCCGCGCGTTTCGCAGAGATGAACGGCTGCGTTCGGGTTGCGGGCTATGCGCCAGCCAAGGTGACGGAGACCCTCAACACATGGGTCATCGGCGAATGCGCGCGCGCGATAAGTGAGGTGACGTCGGCGTTGGAGGCGTTCCGCTTCAACGATGCCGCCGGCGCTGCCTATCGCTTCGTCTGGAATGTCTTCTGTGATTGGTATCTCGAACTTGCCAAGCCGATCCTGCAGGGAGCGGATGGCGCGGCCAAGGACGAGACCCGAGCAACGACGGCCTATCTCCTCGACCAGATCTGCAAGATCCTCCACCCCTTCATGCCCTTCCTCACCGAGGAGCTCTGGACGATCAAGGGTGCGGAAGGCCCAGTCCGTTCATCGGTGCTGGCCCTTGCCCGTTGGCCTGATGTGACTGGCGTGAATGATGCGCAGGCCGAAATGGAGATTGGCTGGCTGGTGGAGCTCGTGTCCGAGATCCGTTCGGCGCGCGCCGAGACCAATGTTCCGGCCGGCTCTCAGGTGTCCCTCGTTCTGGTTAAGCCGAGCGCTGAAACGGCCGCGCGGGCCGCGCGCTGGGATGAGACGCTGCGGCGGCTCGCGCGCCTCGGCGACGTAACCGTCGCCGAGGCCGTGCCTCCCGGCTCCGTGCAGCTTCTGGTGCGCGGCGAGATAGCCGCCATGCCGCTCGCGGGGGTCGTTGATCTCGCAGCTGAGCAGCAACGCTTGGCAAAGGAGGCGGCCAAGCTGACGTCCGATATCGCCAAGATCGATGCCAAGCTGGGCAACGCCGACTTTCTGGCGCGGGCGCCGGAGGAGGTTGTCGAGGAGCAGCGCGAGCGGCGTGAGGAAGCAGAGGCCCGCCTCGTCAAAATTCGGGATGCCGCGGATCGCTTGGCGCGCGCGGCTGGATAAGCTGCGGCCGCCTAAACCTGTGGCGAACACGCAACAGGCCTGCTGCAATCAGCGTTGGTCTTGAGGAGGGCCAACGCTCGCCGCGATGCCGCCATAAACCCGGCGCTAGATAAGCTCACAGGCAACTTATTGATAGCATTGCCTTTTGCCAATGCTTGCGAATTGCTTGGCATGGAGCCGGCATCTCGCCAAACGTCAGCGGGGCATTTGCATTACGCTATGCCTCCGTGTCATTTGAAGAGGCCGATCGAACAACGTGCGCAGCCCGGCAGGGTCCGGGATTGAGCACATCGATCGGGTGCAAGTGTTAGTCGGCCGGGGTGGGGCAAACCATGGTCTCGCGCGGAGCTTTCGGGCTTTGGCGAGGAAACTGTGGTTATGGGTTTGAATAGCTCTTGGGATGAAATTGAGAGCGATGCGGATCAGCAAGCTTTATGCGTGGGGGTTTTCTGCCGCGATGGCTCTTGGGGGAGCTTTGCCGGCAGCCGCTTTTGACGGCCCGCGGCCTTCCACCCCACCAGCCGCGACGCCAAACGCGCCTGCGGGAGCGTTCAAGTCCGTTCGGGAAGCTTTCCGCAGCGGCATGAAGAACTACAATGCGGGCGACAAGCGGAGCGCTGTGCAGGCGCTGGAATATGCGGCGACCCAAGGGCATACGCCTGCGCTTTGGAAACTTGGCCGCATGTATGCCGAGGGGGACGGGGTCACCCACGACGACCTCAAGGCATTCGAGTATTTCTCCAAGGTTGCCGATGAATACGCGGACGAAAGCCCGGATTCGCCGAATGCCCGCTTCGTCGCAAGTGCCTTCACGGCTCTCGGCGGCTATTTCATCGACGGGATTCCGAATACCTATGTGAAGCCGGATCTGCGCCGCGCAGTCGATTTGCTGCAGTATGCGGCATCCTATTACGGCGATCCGAACGCCCAGTATGATCTGGCCAGGCTCTATCTCGAGGGCCAGGGCGTCGCCAAGGATGCCCGGCAGGCGGCGCGCTGGCTGAATCTCTCCGCAGAGAAGGGCCATCACCAGGCCCAAGCCTTGCTCGGCCACATTCTGGTGAACGGTCTCGGTGTGCCGCGGCAGAGCGCTCGTGGTTTGATGTGGCTCACGATGGCGCGCGAAGCGGCCGATCCAGACAAGGACGAGTGGATCATCGAACTCCATCAAAAGGATTTCGCCAGCGCCAGCGAGAGCGATCGCCAAGCAGCGCTCGCTTATCTGGAAGGCTATCTCAAGAAGGACCGCTGATCGTGGTCGCGGCGGCGCGAGGGCTTGTTGGCCTGAGCGGGACGCGGTGAGGCCATCGTCTTGGCGTCTGGAACCATCGGGACATCCTGGTTCACGCCGATCGACGCCTATTGCGAGCGAGTTGATCCGAACTTTTGGTCCGAGCCCGTTAATGCCTTAACCAACGGAGCTTTCTTCGCCGCGGGCATTGCTGCTTATCTTATTCTGAACAATCGCCATGACCGGCCGGTTCTGTTGCTGATCGCGCTGACGTTTCTGATCGGCGCCGGCAGCTTTCTGTTCCACACGTTTGCGAACCGTTGGTCGGCGCTAGCTGACGTTGTGCCGATCGGCATCTTCATCCTGGCTTATTTTTTTCTCGCGATGCGTCGCTTTCTCGGGCTGTCCCTCATGGGGGCTATCGGCGCGACAATCGGCTTCCAGGGCCTCTCCGTCCTTATCACCTGGCTCTGGCGAAATGCCGTAGTGACGCCGCTGGGTTCCGATCCCATCAACGGCTCAGCCGGCTATCTCCCGGCACTCCTCGCTATCATTGGCGTGGGCTTGGCAACTATGCGGCGTGATCCCGCGACGGCGCGGCGGCTTTTCATGGCGGGCGGCGTCTTCACGCTATCACTCACATGCCGCGCGCTCGATGCCCGCATCTGTGGCGCGGTGCCGCTTGGCAGCCACTTCCTCTGGCATATCCTCAACGGCACCGTGTTATTTCTTCTGATGCGCGCAGCGATCATCCAAGGCCGCGAAGCGACAGCTGTGCTGGGGTGTGACGTCAGAACCTGAGGTCAACGGATATCGGCACGTGATCGGAGGGTTTCTCCAGCGCGCGCATATACTTGTGGATCGCGGTGGTCTCCAGGCGATCGGCCGCCTGCGGGGAGAGCAGAAGATGGTCGATACGAATGCCGTTGTTCTTTTGCCAGGCGCCAGCTTGATAGTCCCAGAATGTGTAGACCCCATTCTCATCGCTGCAGGCGCGCAAGGCGTCGGTCAGGCCAAGTTCGATGAGAGAGCGGAAGGCGCTGCGGGTCTGAGGCAGGAACAGGGCGTCATGCACCCACACTTCAGGCCTTGCCGCGTCCCACGGCTCTGGAATGACGTTATAGTCTCCGGCAAGGACGAGTGGTTCTTCCAAGGCAAGGAGATCGCGCGCATGCTCGGACAGGCGGTCCATCCAGCGGAGCTTATAGGGATACTTCGCAGTGTCCGGTGGATTGCCGTTAGGAAGATAGATCGACGCCACCCGAACAGCGCCGCTTGCGGTCGAGATGGTCGCCTCAAGATAGCGCGATTGATCAGGACCATCTTCGTCGAGCCCGTCGCGGCCAGGCAATCCCCGTCGCACGTCCTCCAGCGGTGAGCGCGACAAGATCGCGACGCCGTTGAAGCTCTTCTGGCCATAGACGGCGACGTTGTAGCCGGCGCTCTCAATTTCGGCGAGCGGAAACGCCTCGTCGAGGCATTTGATTTCCTGCAGGCAGAGCACGTCGGGTGCCTGCTCCGCCAGGAAAGCCGTAAGATGGCCAAGGCGTTGCTTGACCGAGTTGATGTTCCAGGTGGCGATGCGCATGCTTCACGACTTTGATCGAAGAGCCCAACGCCACCTTTGCCACATCATGTCCGTCAAGTCATGTCGAGGAAAGCAATCCTCCGTTGGCGAACGATCTTACAGCAGTCGCATCAGCCGATTGAAACTACCAGCATACGCGGACCCGCCGAGGCCCCCAGGGGGAAGGCTGCCATCGCCAGCCACATACAACGCGCGGCCGATAACGTGGCGGGCCGTAGCCGTAGCCGTAATACGGCCTGGGCCTATAGTAGCGGCGCGGCGGACCGTAATAGCGCCGGTCATAATAGCCACGCGGGGGGCCCCAGTACTGAACCTGCTGCACGAGGTCCGCGGCGCTCGCGGGGAGGGCAGAGGCTACGCCGCCGACGATTGGTCCCGCAGCCTGGGCGCTGCCGCTGAACCCTATCCCGCCAGCCGCAATCGCGGTGGCCAGGAAAGCGCCTTTAAGGAAAAAGTGCATCGATATCGTCTCCTGACGCCCCCGATCCACCTCACAGCCCTCGGTGAGGATATCCCAACCTCTTCACTCTGCCGTGATCCAACTGAACCACGGCTGTTCGAGCTGTTCAGTTCCAGTTCACGAAGGGAACTGTTGTCGCGAAGGAAACGCATGGAAAACGGCTGAGTTCCCGCTCATGCCGTGGTGTCGGCCAATGACGGATAGTCCGTGTAGCCCTCTGACCCGCCGCCATAGAGCGTTTCGCGCTTCACATCCGCGAGGGCGGCGTCGCGGCGGAGGCGCTCGGGAAGGTCCGGATTGGCGATAAATGCCCGGCCAAAGGCAATCAGGTCAGCGTCACCTGACGTAAGGGCTGCAATGGCGAGATCCCGCGTGTAGCCGTTGTTGGCGATATAAGCGCCGCGGAAGGCCTTGCGCAGCGCCCGAAAATCGAAGGGCGCGACATCCCGGGGGCCACCTGTGGCGCCTTCGACGAGATGGATGAAGGCGAGGCCGAGCTTGTCGAGTTCCGCAACGAGATGATTGAACAGTGGCTGGGGATTGCTATCGGAGATGTCGTTGGCGGGCGACACAGGCGAGAGCCGGATGCCAACCCGCCCCTTTTCCCAGGCCTTGACCGCCGCCGTCGCGACCTCAACCGCGAAGCGGACACGGTTCTCGATCGAGCCGCCATAGCGATCGGTGCGATGATTTGTGCCGTCTTTTAGAAACTGATCGATCAAGTAGCCGTTGGCACCGTGCAGTTCGATCCCATCGAAGCCCGCTTCGCGCGCATTGCGGGTGGCTGCGGCATAATCGTCGATGATCCCCTGGATCTCGTCCAAAGCGAGCGCACGAGGAGCAGATACCTCGGTAAATCCGCCGGAAAGATAGGTTTTGGTATGGGCGGGGATGGCCGAGGGCGCAACGGGGGCCGCGCCGCCGGGCTGGAGCTCGGTGCTTGATACGCGGCCGACATGCCAGATCTGGGCGATGATCTTGCCCCCTGCCTGATGGACCGCCTCGGTGATTCGACGCCACCCCGCGACCTGGGCTTCAGAATAGATGCCGGGCGTCGCCATATAGCCCTGCCCTTGGGGAGAGATTTGCGTCCCTTCGGAGATGATCAATCCGGCGCTGGCGCGTTGTCGATAGTAGTCGATGGCAAGCTCGCTTGGGACGTCACCGGTGACCGCCCTATTCCGGGTCAACGGGGCCATGACCAGCCGGTTTGCGACGTCGATGGCGCCCAGGCGAAATGGGGAGAAAAGAATCGAGGCGTCAGAACTCACGGCGAAACTCCAGCCAATAGATGTGGATAAAGGATTTATCCAACAAATATGGGGGACATCGCGAGAGCCGAGCAGGGGGCGATGGATGCACTTGGTGCATGTGACCCCTGCTTCTGGCGGTGAGGTGCCCAGGAAGTTCGCCGACCAGTTCGCAGCCGGGCCTGCCATGCACCGCATGCATCTTCCGGCGCCTGAGCCCGATGTCCAGCGGGAGACCTCGTCTCCTGCTAGTGCTGCTGGGGTGCTTCTGGCGAAGCTTTGCGCTTCACAGCGCGCGCGAGAAACTCGGCAAGGCGGCCACATTCGGGGAAAGGAACGGCATAGTGCAGCCAGCCGAACCGTGGGTCGCGCAAGTGGAGAACGGTAAAATCCTTGTCCTGCGGAAGCTCGGCCGAGAATCGCGGATTGGTGATGGCCTGAACCGGACGTCCAGGCTGCCAATCCGCCTCGACGCGAGGCTCCATACGGGCCCGCATTTCCCCAAGTCCCTGCAGGATCTGCTCAAGCTGCGCGGCATCGATCTCGAGGGCAACGGCAGGATTGTTCTCATCCGACAGGGTGACGGTTTGCGTCTCGGGATTGTGGTGCAAGCGAACGACAGCCATACGGATCTCCTGACAAACATGAAGCGACGCTAGTGGACCCGCCCTCGACCGTCCACCGTGAGCTTGGCGGGCATAGTGTGTTCGCTATATCAGGCTTTTGTGAAATGCATACCGTGGAAGTCGGTTCTTCCAAAAGGATCACCCCCGGTTGTAGGGACCGGGGGTGAAGAAAATTAGCACCTCAGGACGCGGACGGCGCGTCATAGGCTGCCAGCTTATCGGCGGTAGCACCTCTGAACGCGTTCAGTCCGCCACCCGCCATAGGGACCCCGTACACGAACGGTCTCCCACCGGCAGACGCGCCGGGGACCCGCCCGATAGCCATAGCGGTATCCGGGAGGCGGCGGGCGGCGATAGCCGGGAGGCGGCGGGGGATAGTACTGGGCTGGCTCGACGTTCAATACGGGCGCCGGCGGCGACAAGGGCATGCCCACCGGGGCCGCGGAGGCGGGGGCGGCTACGAGGCCTGCGCCGACCAACAGGCCAGCCGTGGCCAGAATGCGACCAAATGATTTCAGCATGGATTGCTCCTCCTATAGATGAAAAGTCTTGCCTGCCTCTGCGGTTCCAACGCGGGAGGTATTACCGCGCATCTGTGGCAATCGGATCGACGGCCGAGATGACGACGCGGCAGATCTCAGCGCCTTTGCGGTGCCGGGCAGACATTCAATATCCTTGTTCAAGACTCGCAGGCATTACCGACGCTTTGCTGTCTGACAAAGCAAGTAAAGAATTTTCGAGATGAACCGCAGATTAATGACCCTGAACGTTACAAAAGATTAATGTGCATCGTATCGGGACGATGCGCTCCAGTATGGCGCCATGGTAAATGTCCCGTAAATGAAAATCTGCTGATGTCGGTTGCTGATTGGTTTAGTCCCGCAAATTTGCTTATATGTTTTTACAATATTCGCATGATCGATAGTGGTGCTGCGGCGCGTGACGAGCCTTTCGCGCCGTCTGCCCTTGAGTGGCTGCCAAATGGGCTGGCAGTTCAGCCTGGCGGTTCCCTCCGTTCCCGCTGTCGCCTAGAATTCGCCCCGGAATGGAGAATTTCATGGTCGATCGCCTGACTGATTCCCCGCGTGTGCAGCATGGCGCCAATCCCTTGCTGGAAACATGGGAAACGCCATTTGGCGTGCCACCTTTCGCGCGTATCAAGCCGGAGCATTTCGAGCCGGCCTTTCACGCGGCGCTCGCTGAGCACGACGCGGAGATCGATCGGATAGCCCGCAATCCGGCGCAAGCGGACTTTGACAACACGATCGCGGCGCTGGAGCGCAGCGGCCGCAGTCTCACGCGGGTGGCCGCCGTCTTCTACAATCTCACAGGCGCGCATACGAACAAGGCGTTGGAGGCTATCGATCGCACCATTTCCCCGGTACTCGCCGGCCACCGCAACGCGGTTTACCAGAATGCCGCCCTCTTCACGCGCGTGGAAGCCGTGGCAGCAAGCGGTGAGGGGGTGACGTCTGTAGAACAGGCGCAGGTACTCGACCGCTATCGCAAGGCTTTCGTGAGGGCAGGGGCCGGGCTCGAGGCGGCCTCCAAGGAGCGTCTGGGCGAGATCGCCAAACGCCTTGCGCTATTGGGCACCCAATTCGCCCAGAACGTTCTCGCTGATGAGGCGTCCTACAGCCTGGTGCTGAAGGGCGAGGAAGATCTCGCTGGCCTGCCGGAGTTCCTGCGGGACGCCGCGGCGGAGGCGGCCCGGGAGCGCGGCCATGACGGGCAGCATGTAATCACGCTCTCGCGCTCCAGCGTCGAGCCTTTCCTGATGTTCTCCGCAAGGCGCGACCTGCGCGAGCAGGCCTTCAAGGCCTGGATCGCCAGGGGGGAGACGGGCAAGACCGACAACCGCTCCCTTATTGCGGAAACGGTGGCGCTGCGCGCTGAGCGTGCGCGGCTTCTCGGCTTTCCAACTTTTGCGGATTTTCGACTCGACGATTCCATGGCGAAGACCCCCGCTGCCGCGCTCGCGCTGCTCCAGTCGGTTTGGACGCCAGCCTTGCGGCAGGCGGATGCCGAACGCGCCGCTCTTGAGACGCGTATGGTGACTGATGGCGTCAACGGACCACTGCAGCCCTGGGACTGGCGCTATTATGCGGAGCAGGTGCGCAAGGCGGAATTCGATCTCGACGAGGGCGAGATCAAACCCTATCTCCAGCTCGACACCATCATCGACGCGGCCTTCTATGTGGCGAGGAAGCTCTTCGGCCTGACCTTCGCCGAGCGCCTCGATCTCAGCCTTTATCACCGGGATGTCCGTGCCTTCGAAGCCAAAAACGCGGCCGGCGAGGTCGTCGGGCTATTCCTGGGCGACTATTTCGGCCGGGCTTCCAAGCGCAGCGGTGCATGGATGAGCTCTTATCGCACCCAGGAGAAATTTGACGGTGAGGTTAAACCCATCATCGTCAATGTGATGAATTTCGCCAAGGCGCGGGATGGCGAGCCAACCCTGCTCTCCTTCGATGACGCCCGCACGCTGTTCCACGAATTCGGCCACGCGCTTCACGGGCTGCTTTCGAACGTCGATTATCCCATGATCGCCGGCACGAATGTGGCCCGGGATTTCGTGGAGTTTCCCTCGCAGCTTTACGAACATTGGCTGGAGCAGCCGGAGGTCCTGAAGCGTTTCGCCCTTCATTATCGCACGGGGGAGCCGATGCCGGACGCCTTGATCGCGCGCATTCTCGCAAGCCGGAACTTCGGCCAGGGCTTCGCGACGGTCGAATATGTCTCGTCGGCCTTGGTCGATCTCGATTTCCACAGCCTCGCGTCCGCTGACAACCTCGATGTTACGGCTTTCGAAAAAGCATCGCTCGCGCGGATCGGCATGCCCGACGCCATTGTCATGCGCCACCGGCCCACGCATTTCACCCATGTCTTCGCCGGCGATGGCTACTCGGCAGCATACTACAGCTATCTCTGGTCAGAGGTGCTCGACGCGGACGGCTTCGGCACCTTCGAGGAGGTCGGGAGCGTGTTCGACCCTACTGTCGCACAACGATTGAAGGATCACGTCTATGCGGCCGGTTACCGGCAGGCGCCGGAGGCTGCCTACCGGGCATTCCGGGGCCGCGATCCCGATCCGGCGGCGTTGTTGCGCAAACGCGGCTTCGCCTCCGCTTGAAGTCGGGATCGACCTCTGATCGTCACTTTTGGTGGGATTGGAAGCTCGGGGACCGCTGTGCCATCCGGAAACGACAAAGCTGTTGTTCGGGATCCGGGAACACCGCCGCTTCAGCACGAAGGTCCCTTGCGCAAGGACTGACGGCACTCACGATCCGCATCGGTTCTGGATCCCGGGCCCGAGCTGACGCTCGTCCCGGGATGACCGCCGTCGGCAGCGGGTGATTCCCATCCACCCGATCGGCCGGACTATCTGTGCCGCGCCGCCATGAGGGGCATGGCGAGCCCGCTCGCAATGATGAGGGCTGTCCCGGCGAGCGCGAGCGCGTCAGGCATGATGCCCAGAACCACAATATCGAGCACAAGCGCCAGCGGAACGCTCGTGTAGCGCAAAGGGCTTGTTATCGCGAGCCGTGCATTGCGGATCCCCTGCGCGATCAGAACATTGCTCGCGATGTAAAGCGCCACGGCCGCGGCGAGAATGCCGATGTCGCCGATGTTGATGGGCTTCCAACTGCTTCCCAGTGAGAGGGTGAGCCCCAGCAGGAGCGTGGCCGCATTGGCCATGGCGGTCATACGTAGCGAGCCATAATTGCGCGGCATGGAGCGCGTCAGCACATCGCGCAGCGCAAAGGCGAGCGCGCTGAGCGTCACCATGGCGAGGCCCGCCGGCGAGGCATCGAGACCGGGGCGAAGCAGCAGCAGGGTACCGGCTAGCCCAAACCCGATCGCGACCCAGGCCGTTGCAGGCGTCGCTTCATGGAGCACGAAGCGGCCGATCAGCGCCGTCATGATCGGTATGGTCATCAATACGGCGGTGACCAGAGCAAGCGGCATACGAGTCACTGCAAAGATGAGGCAGGCGGTGGCGGTGGCCTCGCATGCCGCGCGCACAAGCACCGCGAGTGTGAAGGGTGATGGCCTCGGCGGCTGACGCCGGGCGCGCCAGGCAATCAGCGGCAGGATGACCAGCAGGGCCGCACCCGAGCGCAGCGCGATGATTTCCGAGACGGGTAGCATC
The DNA here is from genome assembly GCF_018398315.1 of Chelatococcus sp. YT9. NCBI lineage: Bacteria > Pseudomonadati > Pseudomonadota > Alphaproteobacteria > Hyphomicrobiales > Chelatococcaceae > Chelatococcus > Chelatococcus sp. YT9. The sequence goes on along the minus strand of NZ_JAHBRW010000001.1, from coordinate 4,316,671 downwards.
GCGAGCAGTTTGAAGAAGAAATTGTTCCCGACGCCTGCCGCGACCGCAACGAAGGTCTGGAGGATTCCCAGCCGCTCCTGGTCGTGACTGTCGGGCGGGACCGAAGGCCCGGCCGGCTGGCTTGCGCGACCGGCCTCATCTGGAGCTGGCGAGGAAAATGACATGGATCGGGATCGGCCGAGATTGCGTGAAGCTGGCAAGGGTCCGGGGCGCCGCCGCAGACCGCTTGACGGTAACAGGCGTTCCGCATAAGGTCCACGATGAAAAACATGAGATCCATAGTATGGATCAAACAGGAGGATCGATTGCTCCAAGGCCTATCGCTCACCGGCATCCTGCCCGTCCTGCCCACGCCGTTCCGTCGCGATGGGGCTGTCGATCTTCAGGCGATGGAGCGCATCGTCGATTTCGCGCTCGCCTGCGGTGCCAATGGTTTGGTCTTTCCGGGCTTCGCGAGCGAGGTCGACGATCTGACCGCTGACGAGCGGGCCACGCTGCTGCGCACGGTCGTGGCGCGCGTTGCGGGCCGTGTGCCGGTAATCGCGGGGGCGAGCGCGCCGAGTGCGGAAGAGGCGATCGCCCATTCACGGGATGCGGTGGCCGCCGGCGTCACCACGGCCATGATCCAGGCGCCAAAGAGCGTCGGCGTGGGGGCTGAGGCTGTCGGTGGGTTCTACCGCGCCATTGCGGAAGCCGTCCCGGAACTCAGCATCGTCCTCCAGAATGCGCCCGCGCCACGGGGCTCGGACCTTAATGCCGAGACCATTCACGCCATCGTGGCGGGTAATCCTTCCATCACCTATGTCAAGGAAGAGACGCTGCCCTCAGGGCCGCCGATCTCCGCGATACTGAAGGGCAAGCCGGCCCATCTCAGGGGCGTGATCGGGGGCGGGGGGGCGCGCTACATCATCGATGAATACCAGCGCGGCGCCTGCGCGGCCATGCCGGCCGTCGAGATCACCGACGTCCATGTCGCGCTCGACCGCGCCTTCCGGGCCGGCGATATCGCCAAGGCGCGCGAGCTCTACATGCGTACGTTGCCGCTGCTGGTGATCCAGGCCAATTACCGCATGCGCTTCACCAAGCATGTGCTCAGCCGTCGCGGCGTCATGGACAACGACGTCGTGCGGGCCAAGCTTCTCTCCTTCGACGATTATGATGTGGCGGAGATCGACGCCTGGCTCGACTTGGCGCGGGACCTTCTGACCGGGGAGGGCGCGCGTGGCTGAACAACTGGCCGGGCATAAGCCTGATCAAGTCGCGAAGGTCGAGGTCTTCTCGATCACTATCCCGCGGGACACACCCTATCTCGGGGCGCTTCGCCCCGGCGAACGCGTGAACGAGAAAGGCTACATCGTGCGGCTCGGCAACCGCACGGTCTATCCGACCGCCGACCGGACGGTGGTCGTGCGCATCGAGACCCGCGACGGGGCGGTCGGTTGGGGCGAGACCTACGGCATCGTCGCGCCTGGTGCCGTCATCGCCCTGATCTCGGACCTGCTCGGGCCCTTCGTGGTCGGACGCGATCCCCACGACGTGGTGGTGATCCACGAAGATCTCTACGATCTCATGCGGGTGAGGGGCTATACGGGCGGCTTCTATCTCGATGCCCTGGCCGCGATCGATATCGCGTTGTGGGATCTCTCGGGCCAGCTCGCCGGCCTGCCCATCGTCAAGATGCTCGGCGGGCAGAGGCATGATCGTTTGCCGGCTTACGTGTCCGGGCTCCCCAAGCGAACCCTGGCCGAGCGCGCGGATTTCGCGGCAGAATGGCAGGGCAGGGGCTTCGACAGCTTCAAATTTGCCGCGCCGGTCGCCGACGATGGCGTGGTTGCGGAGATGGAGAGCCTGCGTGGCCGCCTCGGGCCGAAGGCGCGCATCGCCTGCGACATGCACTGGGTCCACACCGCGGAGGAAGCGGTTGCCCTGATCCGGGCGATGGAGCCGCACGGACTGTGGTTCGCCGAAGCGCCTGTGAGGCCCGAGGATGTTGACGGGCTCGCCCATGTCGCGAAGTCCGTTTCGGCGACGGTGGCGGCCGGCGAGGAGTGGCGGACGGTCTTCGATCTCGTGCCGCGTGTCGCACGCCGCGCCTGTGGTATCATCCAGCCGGAGATGGGCCATACGGGGATCACCGAGTTCATGCGCATCGGCCGTTATGCCGAGGCGCATCATCTCAAGGTCATTCCGCATGCCACCATCGGCATCGGCCTGTTTATGGCGGCGAGCCTCCATGCGAGTTCGGCGCTGACCGTGGTCGAGTGTCACGAGTACCAGCATTCGGTTTTCGAACCGAACCGGCGTCTGATCGAGAGCGACATGGACTGCGCGTCCGGCCTCTATAGCCTGCCGACCGGAACAGGGCTTGGCGTCAAGCCCTCTGAGGAAGCGCTCAAGCTGCTGCAGAAGCATTGACGCGGCGGGCCGCATCGCTGCCATCCGCTCACACGCATTGTCCAATCCGGGTGGCCGGAAACGGCCCCCTTCGTTGAAGCCATAAATTTCGGGAGGGATATAGAATGACATTCAATTGGATGAAACGTTGGGCCGTCGGCGCCGTTGCTGCGACAGCTCTGATGGCGGGAGCCGGCCAAGTCCTGACCGGGCAGCCTTTCATGAGCCAGGCTTTTGCCGCCGATAAGGTGCTCAAATTTGTCTCGTGGCAGAAGGACGAGCGCGGCGTCGGTGACTGGTGGGCCTCGGTCATCAAGGAATTCGAGGCCAAGCACCCTGGCGTCAAGATCGAATGGACGAAGGTCGAGCGCGGCGCCTTCGCCGACACGATGACGACCCTCTTCGCCGGCGGCACACCGCCGGATATTGTGCATCTGGCGTCGTTCGAGTTCCAGAAATTTGCTGACAACGGCTGGCTGGCCGACCTTGACCCTTTCATCAAGAAGTCGAAGCTCGATCTCAACAACTGGGCTGGCCAGGAAAAGTGCCAGTGGCAGGGCGAAACTGTCTGTATCATGATGCTCTACTACGGTGGGCTCATGGCGTATAACGAGGATCTTCTTAAGAAGGCGGGCGTTAGCCTGCCGAAGAACTGGGACGAGTTCATCGAAGTCGTTCGCAAGACAACAAAGGACACCAACGGCGACGGAATCATGGACCAGTTCGGAACCGGCCATGAGACGAAAGGCGGTGGCGGGCAATATCTCGCCGAGATGATCAGCTATCTCCTCGACGCCAAGGCCGCCTTCACCGATGCCAAGGGCAACGTCACCATCGACACGCCTGAAATGATCGAGGGGCTGCGGCGCTGGAAGACGGTCATCAAGGACAATCTCACGCCGCGCGACCTGTCGGCCGGCGAAATTCGCCAGCTCTTCGCGGATGGCCGCATAGCGATCCGGATCGATGGCCCGTGGCTCTACCCGATCATCGAAAAGGCCAAGCCCGAGGTGCGCCCGAACCTGAAGCTCGCCGCCCCGCCGTTCAACCCACCGCTCGGCGGCACATCTAACGTGCTCGGCATCGCGAGCGAGGTTTCGGAGGAGAACCAACAGCTCGCATGGGATTTCATCGCGATTGCGACCTCCGATCAGTTCCAGTCGAGCTTTGCCACGTTGGCTAATTCAACGCCGCCCAGCCCCCGCGCCGATGTGACCGAGGCCAAGAAGACGACCCCGCATTTCGATCTGCTGATCGAGACGCAGCAAGCGGCCGCGAAGGCTGGTGTCGACCGTATTCCAGTTGGGCTGGAAATCCAGTTCAACGAGTTCGCCAAGATGATCATGGAGGAATCCCAGCGCATGATCATTCAGGACCTCGACCCTGCCCAGGTCGCCAAGACGATGCAGGCCAAGGCCGAGGCCATGAAGTGAGGGCGTAGCGCCCTACCCCTTACCGCTCCCCACAAGGGGAGGGGCATCGGTTGGCGGCGCGCCTCTTTCCCCAGTGCACGGCATGGTGTCGGATTTATCCGCAACGCTGCCGTCCCCCTCCCCCTTGTTGGGAGGGGGTAAGGGGTGGGGGAACAGGCGCTGCCCCTTCCGCAGATGACCGCTAGACATCGAACAGCGACCAAACCAAAGCCCTGAACATCGATCCGGACCACCATGACCGCTGAGAGCCCAACCATCGCACAAGATTCAGCGCGCGAGGATTTGGCCGTATTGCGCGACCGCGCGACGGCAGTCAGCGCGCGGATCGAAGAAGAACGTCGTCACACCGGCATCCCGCGTCGGGATCTCAGCCCCTTCGCGAAAGGTGAGGGCGGGATTCCCTACGCATTCACTTTCGACAGCGGCCGGGCCGGTCCGCATGTGCTGGTGACGTCCCTTGCCCACGGCAACGAGCCGGGTGGGCTTGAGGCGGTGATCACCTTGCTCGAACGGGGCATTCGTCCGGAGATCGGCCGTTTGTCTCTCGCCATCTGCAACGTGGCCGCCCATGCCGCGACCAATGGCGTGGATCCCTACGGCATTCGCTTCATCGAGGATGATTTCAATCGGCTATGGGACGACGCGATCCTCGACAGCGATCGTCGTTCCGTCGAGCTCGATCGCGCCCGGCAGCTACGGCCGCTGGTCGCCAGCGCTGACGTGCTGCTCGACCTCCATGCCACGCCCTATGAGGCGACCCCTTATTTCGTGCTGAAGCCCGGCTCGCGTGCGGCCGCGCTCGCCGACCGCATCGGGCAGCCCCATACGCGCTTTGTCTTCAACAAGGGCAGCGTCCACAGCCCGACCCTGACCAACTACAATCAATTCAGCGACCCCGGTGGAAACGCTATAGGCCTGACGGTCGAATGCGGCCTGTTTTTCGCGCGGTCCAGCGCCGATGTCGCCCTTTCGACCATCGCGAAGCTGCTCGCCGTCCATGGCCTGATCTCCGATGAGACCGCAGCCTCGCTCATCGTTTGGCGAGACCCGTCCCCGCGGCGGCTGATCACGGTCGAGGAGGCGCAGGCCGTCGAGACCGCCGGCGTCCGCCTTCTCAGCCGGCCTGGCGACTTCGTTGCGTACGCTGAGGGCGAGGTTGCCGCCTTCGACGGCGAGACGCCGATCCGCGCGCCCTTCGATGGGGCCGTCCCACTCTGGGTCAAGCAGACCTTCGTCGCCGGCGATACCGCTTTCATGTGGGCCCGCCAAAGCTTGGAGCGCCAATGAACCAGCACCCCACCATCGCGCCGCCCTTCACGCCGAGCTCTGCTCCATCGCGCCGCAGGTTCGGTCTCGACTTGGCCCGGCCGAGCCGCCGCCATTGGCTCGGCTACCTGCTGCTGGCGCCGGCGGTGGTGCTGATCGCGCTGATCATCATCTATCCGTTGTTCGTCTCGGTCGACATGTCCTTCCAGAACGTCGGTCTCGTGAGGCTCGGCGCTCCGCGCCGTCCCTTCACGACGATCAACTACGAGCGGCTGTTCACGTCGCCCGAGTTCTGGATGGCCTGTTGGGTGACCTTCAAGCTCATCGTCGTCGTCACGATCGCCTGCTTCGTGCTGGGTGTAGGGACGGGGCTGCTCGTGAACAACAAGTTCCGGGGCCGGGCGATCGCACGGCTGTTCGTGGCGCTGCCCTGGGCTGTGCCGGAGATCGTCGCAGTCGTCATCTTCGCCTGGATCTTCGATTCCTCCTTCGGCCTGATGAACTGGTTTTTCATCAAGCTCGGCCTCGTCAACACGACCATCAACTGGTTCTCGGACCCGACCGCGGCCTTCGCGGCGGTGGCGGTGACCATGGTGTGGAAGGGCTATCCGTTCGTGTCGATCATGACGCTGGCTGGTCTCCAATCCATTCCGGAGGATTTCTACAACGCCGCCCGCGTCGACGGCGCCAATGGCTGGCAGCGCTTCATCAACATCACCTTGCCCTGTCTGATGCCGGTGCTCGGCGTCACCATGGTGCTGACCATCCTGTGGGTGTTCCGCGATTTCTCCATCATCTACGTGCTCACCGGCGGCGGCCCGCTGAAGGCGACGCAGACCCTGTCGATCATGACCTACGAGCAGGCCTTCAGCTTCTTCAAGATGGGCTATGCCTCGGCGGTCGGCGTCGTCACCCTCATCCTCTGCGTCATCGCCAGCCGCCTGATGGTCGGGCGCTCGGCTGAATCGATCTATTGAGGAGGCACCGCGATGCGCACACGTCCCAGCCGTCAGGCTCTTCTCTATCTCGGTGTCGTCCTCACCTGCGGGGTGCTTCTGTTCCCCATCTACTGGCTGGTGGTGACGGCGCTTTCGCCGGCGGACTCACTGCATCATCTGCCGCCGAAGTTCTGGCCGGAGGTGCCCCAGTGGGGCATCTTCAGGCAGATCATGGAAGAGCGGCCCATCCCGCTGTGGCTCGGTAACTCGATCCTCGCGGCACTCGGTTCGGTCGGCATTTCGATGTTCGTCTCCGTCTTTGCCGGCTATTCGCTGTCACGCTTCCGGTTGAGGGGCGGGCCCTCGCTCGGCCTGTTCATCCTGACGGCGAAGATGCTGCCGGCGACCCTGCTCGTCATTCCGTTGTTCGGCATCTTCCGGCAGCTCGGTCTGATCGGCAGCTTGTGGTCGATCATTCTCGCCCATGCGACGCTGATCGTTCCCTTCAGCACCTGGATGCTGAAGGGCTATTTTGACACCATTCCGCGTGAGCTTGAACAGGCGGCCATGGTCGACGGCTGCTCGCCGCTCGGCGCCATGTTCCGCGTGATCCTGCCGGTCGCGACACCCGGGCTCGCCGCAACCGCTCTCTACGGTTTCGTGCTGTCGTGGTCGGACTATGCCTATGCCCGCACCTTCCTGACCAACTCGCAGACCAACTGGACGGCCAATCTAGGCATCACGACCATGAAGGGCGAGTACATCACCAACTGGAACCAGATTTCGGCCGCAGCGGTACTCGTCGCCCTGCCGATCATCGTCATCTACCTGTTCCTTGAGCGCTACCTCGTCGGCGGGCTGACCGCTGGCGCCGAAAAGTGAGGCCGTGAAACACGCATGGCGGGAATCCGTATCGAACACGTCACGAAATCCTATGGTCCGCTCGCGGTCCTGAAGGATTTCAATCTCGACATCGCCGACGGTGAATTCGTGGTCTTCGTCGGCCCCTCCGGCTGTGGCAAGTCGACCATGTTGAAAATCCTCGCCGGCCTGGAGGAGGCGACCTCAGGTCGCGTGCTCATCGGCGACCGGGAGGTGACGGATCTGGCGCCTGGTGATCGTGACATCGCCATGGTGTTCCAGAATTATGCGCTTTATCCACATCTTACCGTGGCCAAGAACATGGGCTTCGGCCTGAAGATGCGGGGAACTCCGGCCGCCGAGATCGATCGGCGCGTCAAGGAAGCGGCCCGTATTCTCGGCGTCGAGCACCTGCTCGAACGTAGGCCGCGGGCGCTCTCGGGCGGCCAGCGCCAGCGCGTGGCGCTCGGGCGCGCCATCGTGCGTGAGCCGCAGGCCTTCCTGATGGATGAGCCTCTGTCCAACCTCGATGCCAAGCTCCGGGTGCATATGCGCGCCGAGATCAGCGCCCTGCACAAGCGGCTCGGCGTCACCACGATCTATGTGACGCATGACCAGATCGAGGCGATGACGATGGCTGATCGCATCGTCATCATGCGCGATGGCGAAATTCAGCAGATCGCCGCGCCGGATGAGATGTTCGCGAACCCGGCGAATCTGTTCGTCGCCGGCTTTATCGGGTCACCGGGCATGAACTTCCTCAAGTCGAAGCTGAAGCTCGGCAGCGGAGCAGGGACGGTCTCGCTCTATGGGCAGGACGTGAAACTGACGTTGCCGGCCGAACGCCTGAAGCCCCTTGATGGCCGCGAGGTTATTCTTGGCCTGAGGCCTGAGCATATCACGGAAGGCAACAGCCCGGTCACGTTCACGGTGAGCCCGCGGCTCGTCGAAAGCCTAGGCAGCGAGAAATATGTCTATTGTGACATTCCCGAGGCCAATCGCACCGACATCGCGCGCGCGGCGGGGGTCGATGACGAGCGGGGGGATGCGCAGATTGCGCGCCTGATCAACGCGGGCGACATCGCCCTTGGCCGGCCGGTCCAGCTCGGGTTCGATCCGGCACGCCTGCATGTGTTCGACGCCGAAACCGGCCGCGCGGTGCGGTGAGGGGAAGACCTTTTCGAGGCGGCGGTCACCTCTTCCCGGCGGGAGAGATCGGACGCGCAGCGTCCGGGCGAGGGGATATTTCCCCTCTCGATGCCCCTCATCCTGTCCTTCTCCCCGCCGGGGAGAGGGGACGCTGATGATCAGGCTCGGGCGAGCGGTGGTGAGGCGCTATTCCTCGGGTCATCAGTGCGTGCAAGACAACTGTCATTTGGCAGACTAGAGGACAATCATGACCATCGTCGTTACCGGCAGTGCCGGCCGCATTGGCTCCAAGGTGGTGCAAGCGCTCATCGATCGCGGTGAGCAGGTTGCGGGTTTCGATCTGCGGCCGCTCGGGCTCGTGTATCAGAACTATCGGGAAGTGGTCGGTCCGTTTGACGATCGCGACGCGGCGAGGCGCGCGCTCGAAGGCGCGACCGCGATCCTTCACCTTGGTGCCTTCATGTCGTGGCTGGCGGCGGACGCCGACAAGCTGCACCGCGCCAATGTGGATGGGACACGGGTCATTCTGGAAGCTGCCGTCGCCGCCAAGGTCGGCCGCATCGTCTTTGCCTCGTCGGGCGAAGTTTACCCAGAGAATGTGCCGGACTATCAGCCGATTGACGAGAAACATCCGCTCAAGCCGCGTTCGCCTTACGGGCTCACAAAACTTCTGGGCGAGGATCTCGTGCGCTTCACCGAGCGCACGGCCGGCATCCCCTCCGTCATCCTGCGCTTCTCGCACACCCAGGACGCGAGCGAGCTCCTGGATCCCGCGAGCTTCTTCTCCGGGCCGCGCTTCTTCCTCCATCCGAAGATCCGGCAGCAGGAAGCCTTCGGCAACCGAGCGGCCGTGGAGGCCTTGAAGCGTGTGGACGATGGTCGCGAGGCGCTCGTACTGTCACGCAACGAGAACGGCCGTCCGTTCAAGATGCATATCACCGACACGCGCGACATGGTGGCCGGCATCCTGCTCGGACTAGACCATGACAAGGCGGTGGGCGAGGCCTTCAATCTGGGCGCCACAGAGCCCGTTGACTTCGCCGACGCCCTGCCGCAGATGGCCGCCGTCACCGGCCTTCCGCTGCATACCGTCGATCTGCCCGGGGCGGGTGTCTACTATCACACCTCCAACAGCAAGATTCGCGACCTATTAGGATTTCGACCGGCATGGACGATCGATCGCATGATCGGCGAGGCGGCACAGACATGGACCAAGACGCGCGCGTCCTGACGCCTGAGGAGCGCGATGTTCCGACGGGCGCCGCGGCGCTCGCCAAGGGCCTCTATCTCCTCGACGTCATCGGGGAGTATCCCTCGCCGCCGCGCTTCAAGGATCTGCAGGCGGCAACCAAACTGCCGAAGGGCACGCTTGCCCGCATGCTCAATACGCTGGTGCTGTTCCGTCTGGTACGGCACGAAGATAGCGACAACACCTACCGGCTCGGCCACCGGCTGTTCGAGCTGGCGCACCGGGTATGGGAATCCTTTGACCTCCGTGGCGTCGCCGGGCCTATGCTCGAGCGGCTGGCCGATGAGACCCGCGAAACGGTGGCGGTCTGCGCCATTGATAATGGTGAGGTGCTCTATATCGATCAGCGTTCGCGCGGCGGGGCTTTCGGCTTCCGCATCGAGATTGGCCGCCGGGCCCCGCTGCATTGCACGGCCGGCGGCAAGGCGCTGCTTGCCTTCGCCGCCCCGCACGAGCAGCGCGCACTGCTCGATGGCATGACGCTTGATCGCTATTCCGAGCGTACGATCACCGATGAGGGAGCGCTCGTCGCCGACCTCGCCTTGTCCCGCGCTCGCGGCTATGCCATCTCGCTCGCTGAGCATGTGCCCGGGGTCTCCTCGGTGGCCGCGCCGGTCTTCGACCACACGGGCAAGGCCGTGGCCGCCCTCGGCGTTTTCGGGCCGAGTTCCCGCCTCTCCAACGATCGCCTGCATGTCACGGGGCGCGATCTGATGGCGGCTGCCCGCCAGATTTCCGGGAACGTCGGTGCCTCTCAGCTCAACATCACCTCTTACGTCCGGCCCGGGCGGGTCGCCGACGCGGATGTGGAATGCGTGCTCCCCTGGGGGGCGCATCTCGCGGAGGGGCCCGTGTGGTCAACGCGGGAGCAGCGCCTTTACTGGGTCGATATCCTCGCGCCCGCCGTCTACCGCTTTGATCCGGCGACCCGGAGCAACGAGGAAGTCGTGATGCCGCGCCTCATCAGTGCGGTCGCGCCGCGCCATGACGGTGGTCTCGTGGCCTTGACGCAGGATGGCCTCGAAGCCTTCGATTTCGCGAGCGGCCGCCTGACGCGGCTTGTCGATCCTGAAGCCGATATTCCTGACAACCGCTTCAACGACGGCAAATGCGATGCGCGGGGGCGCATGTGGGCTGGCACCATGCGCCTCGACGCAAGCCGCGCCGCGGGCGCGCTCTACGCTATCGGGCCGGATCTCTCCTGGCAGCGGGCCGATACGGGCTTCACCGTGGCCAACGGGCTGGACTGGAGCCCTGACGGCCGCACGCTCTATTTCGCCGACTCGGCGGGCCGCATCTACTCCTATGCCTTCGATGTCGAGACCGGCACCGTTGGCGAACGCCGCATCTTCGCGTCCGTCGACAAGGAGGAGGGGCGCCCCGATGGCCTCGCCGTGGATATCGAAGGCTATGTCTGGTGCGCTATCTGGGATGGTTGGTGCGTCAGGCGTTTCGCGCCGGACGGCACGCTCGATCGCGAGGTGCGCCTGCCCGTGCCGCGACCGACCAGCGTCGCCTTCGGCGGGGGCGATTTGAAAACGCTGTTCATCACGTCCGCACGTATCCGCCTGCCATCCCGCGTGCTGACGGACGCACCCTTCTCCGGTGGGCTGTTTGCGTTGCCGGTCGACGTACCGGGGCTGCCAGCGCATGCCTTTGCGGGATAGCATCATGAGCCAAGCGAAATATTCCGACCTCGCGGCCAAGCCCGTGCTCGTCACCGGAGGCGCAGACGGTATCGGTCGCGCCGTCGTGGAAGCCTTTGCTGCGCAGGGCGCGCATGTCGGCTTCCTCGATATCGACGCTAGCCGTGGCCAAGCGCTGGCCGACAAGCTTGCCGGGGAGGGCGCCGCGACGGCCTTCGCCGCTGTCGACCTGCGTGACATCGCGGCGACATGCGCGGCCATCGACACGCTCGCCACAAAGCTCGGACCCTTCTCGATCCTCGTCAACAACGCGGGCCATGATGAGCGGCACCGCTTCGATGACGTTACACTGGCCTACTGGGATGACCGGCTAGCAGTGAACCTCCGGCACATGATGTTCGTGACGCAGGCTGTTGTGCCCGGCATGCGAGCAGGGCGCGGTGGGGCGGTGATCAACCTCAGTTCGACCTCCTGGATGCAGGGCGCACCGGGCATCATCGCCTATACCACGGCAAAATCCGCTGTGGTCGGCTTCACGCGCTCACTCGCGCGGGAACTCGGCGGTGATGGCATCCGCGTCAATGCCGTCACTCCTGGATGGGTGATGACGGAACGCCAGCGCGCCGCCGCCACTCCTGAACGCCTCGCCAGGGCGCAGGAGCGGCAGGCGCTTAAAGGTGAGATCCTGCCCGAGGATATCGCCGCCATGGTCCTGTTCCTCGCGTCTGATGCCGCCCGCATGTGCACGGGTCAGAACTACATCGTCGATGCAGGGGTGGTGTGATGAGCTTGAAGAAGCTCGGCGCCCTGGCTGATGCGCTCGATCCCGCCGCTATCCTGGTGACCGAGGATGACATGACGCCCTATCTCGCCGACTGGCGGGGGCGTTATGTCGGCCGAGCCGAGGCGGTTTTGCGTCCGCGCAGCGTGGAGCAGGTTTCAGCGATTCTGCGCTGGGCCAACGAGACACGTACGCGGGTCTTCCCGCAGGGCGGCCACACGGGATTAGCGGGTGGTGCGACGCCTGACGAAAGCGGCACGGGGATCGTGCTGGCGCTCGGACGGCTCAACCGCATCCTTGATATCGATACGGCCGGCAATACGATGGTGGTGGAGGCTGGCGCTATCCTTGCCGATGTGCAACGGGCGGCGGCCGATGCCGAGCGGCTTTTCCCGATGAGCCTCGGCAGCGAAGGCAGTTGCCAGATCGGCGGCATCGTCGCCACCAATGCGGGCGGGATCAATGTGATCCGCTATGGTACTACGCGTGAGCTCGTCCTTGGGCTCGATTATGTGCTGGCCGACGGCACCCCTGTGCATGGCCTCAAACGCTTGGCCAAGAACAACACCGGCTATGACCTGCGGAATCTGCTGATCGGTTCCGAAGGGACGCTTGCGGTGATAACCGCAGCCGCGCTCAAGCTCTTCCCGCGGCCGACAGCAAGTGCCAGCGCGTTCTGCGCAATGCCAAGCCCGCAGACGGCGGTGGATCTCCTGTCCTTGCTCCGGCAGCACCTCGCCGGCCGCATCTCCAGCTTCGAATTGATGTGCGACGGCGAGATGGACCTCGTGCTCGACAACGACGGCGCTTTGCGCCTTCCTGTTGAGACAAGGGCGCCGTGGTATGTCTTCATCGAGGCGAGCGATAGCGGCGAGGAAGCCTCACTCGCTGAAATGCTGACGGCGGCGCTCGGCGAGGCCCTCGAGAGGAACCTCGTGCTGGATGCCGTGATCGCGCAGAACGCGGCTCAGGCCAAGGCGATCTGGCATCTGCGCTTCGCCGTGTCTGAGGCCAACCGGCGTGCGGGTCCAAATGTCTCCCATGATACCTCCGTGGCGACCGCTGACGTGCCGGCCTTCCTGGCCGGGATCTCGACCGCGCTGAGTGCCCGCTTCCCCTCAGTGCGTCCGCTGTTCGTGGGGCACGTCGGAGACGGCAATATCCATGTCATCGCGCTTTTTCCGCACGGCAGCTTCACTGACCGGCTGGCCTTCGAGAAGGCTGCCGTGGCCGTGAATGACTGTGTATTCGAGGTGGTTGACCGATTCGACGGGAGCATCAGCGCCGAACATGGTATCGGGCGCTCACTCGCCGGCCGCTTGGCCAAGCATACGGATCCAGCCGCCTACCATCTGATGCAGGGCATCAAGCGGCTCTATGACCCGCTCGGGATCCTCAACCCGGGCAAGATTTTTCCGGGGAACTGAACATCCGGCGCGACGAGGGCCTGCAGGGATGCGGCCCTCGCCTCGGGAAACTAGTGAGCGACCTCAGTCGCCGCAGCGGCTTCAAGGGCTGCGAGGAATTTCCGTGCATCCTTCTCAAAAACGCTCCAATTGGGCTTGGTCTTCGGAACCTCCGTCGTGCTGTCACCAACCTGGATGGTTTCCGTCAAGCCAGTGCCGAGAAGCTTGTCGGGATCCTGTCCCTCAGCCTCGCACAAAGCGCGCGCCACGCGCTCAATCGCTTCGTTCGTCATAGCGACTCCTTCTCGATCTGTTTTCCTGTCGCGACCGCGGTAGCACGGAAGCAGCATGAAACACAAAACCCACAGTCCGCATCGTCTTTGTGACGAAGTGGGACAGGAGTTCGATTTCGACCGGATTCAATGACGAAATCCGGGAAGCGCTTGCTTGTCCCGGATAAATGCATGCCTGAGTTCTGCTCAGGCGTGCAAAGGATGCGGAAGCTCGATTTCCAGCTGATGCGACTTGTCGATAACGCCCCGCCACCAGGGTCTCGCTTTTGGAAGCGGAGACACGGGCGCGTCGGCGTCTTCTGGCAACATCATTCCTCGAAGGAGGAACTCCGTACGGAGGTCGCGCCGCGCGACTTTCGCGGCTTCCACGGAATCGGCGGCAAGTAAACTGCTGAGGATCTGCGCCCAACATGGGTCAGGCTCGTGCTCAATAAGCTTCTGCACGACTACAATTGCATCGTTAACATTGCCGATATGGACAATATTACCTTCCCACGGCAGGTAGACGTCCAAGCTGGGTCTTATGGATATATTATGTTTGTCCAAGGCATTGTACATGAGACTTTCTCCCCCAAATCTCATTCAAACCTAGCATTATCGCGAAGCCCAAAGGTTCCCCGCCTCGCAAAAATAATGTGGCAAACAGTGCAACTTTCAGTCTATTAGACTAAAGTACTATCCCGTGGTCCCGGACGCCGGGGCGGCCTCAAGAAAAGGGCGGACTCGACAGGATGGCGAATTCAAAGCCATTGTTTTTGCATGGTTTTTTCTTTCCAGTCGCGCTTGGGCTCGAAGAGGCATCCCATAAAAGAATGTTGCACGATGCGGGGCGCAACCGACCGATCGGCGTTTTGCGGGGGAAGTCGGCCAAGCTGTGAATAGCGAGGATCGTTTCGGCGGACGCGTTTCCAAGGGACGCGGCCCAGTCTTGCATCTCCGGGCAAGAAAGCCGGCGGATAGGCCGCCGGCTTTGTGTGCGTGTGTTTGCAATATGATAAATAAAAATATTGTATTGAAGGTAAAAAGGAATTAGACTTAGTTTTCAGAAAATGAAGAATTGCAATATAACAATAATATTAAAGATAAATCCTACCAAAGTCCGTTGAACTTATAATTCAATCCCGCCCTGACGACGCCGAATTCCCTGTCATTTTTACGCTGCGTCCCATAGTAATAGGGGTAGACGGCAGGATTGGCATAATTATACGCGTAGAGATAATCACCATCGTTATTCTTATCGCTGCCCAGGTTGACATACAGGCCCTCGAGCTTGGCCGTCAGGCTGTCCGTGAAGGCATATTCAAGGCCGCCGCCGACAACCCATCCACCTGAGTTGCTGCTGCCGCGGCGTCCGCCGTAATACCAGGGATAGCCGAAGGCCGCCTCTTGGCCGCCATAGTAGCCGTCGTTGTGCTTGTTATCGCCGCCGCCATAGGCGAAACCGCCAGTCGCGTAAACAAGGACCCGGTCAAAAGCTACGCCGAGCCTCGCACGCACAGTTCCAAACCATTCCACCGAGTTATCGCGGCCGTTCGGGCCGTAATAGGGCCAGCCAGCGTTGCCCTGGCCGTAGTAATAAGCGGCGTACGAATAGGCCCAATCGTTGTTATTGCGAGAAGATCCAAGATCCGCATACTGAATATCGGCTTCGACGCCGGCGACAAACTGCCCGAACTGATAGTTGTACCCGATCTGGCCGCCACCGATGAAGCCGCCATTCGATGAATCGTCGCCGTAGAGAACGCCTGTATACGGATCATAGCGATCGTGGTTGTCATTGGTACCGCCGCCATAGCCGGCGTTAATGCCAGCATAGAAGCCTGTCCACGTGAACAGGGGAACAACAACGACCGGAGCGACCGGCACGACCGTCCTGCTGGGCAAATCCGCTGCCAGCGCCGAGGCGCCTCCAGCGGCAACAACGGCAAGCGCGACGCAAGATGACTTGAACATCCTCATGTGGAAATCCCTCCAATGGTCGAGGCTTGGCAAAAACCTAGCAGCGAATTTCCACCAGCGGGAGGGGTGTAAAGGACTTATCCATGGTTTCGTTCAGTATGTTGCTTTTTTGTTGTTTAGACATTCTTATGAATATTTATAAATCGTAACTTTTATCGAGGATTCTGGCTCATATTTTCTTATATAGTTGGCGAGTCTCGTCATAGAAAGTATTGATATAAGATTTTCTCTGGGTCACGGCAGATGCCGTGACCACTTCTTGCCTCTCTGCAGGTCAACGTGCGCCCGAGGGAGCGCGGGGCGCAGTCCCCTGCATCGATGGTGGAGGTGGAATCACCGTCGTGTCCTCCAGGACGCCTGGCGGACGTTTCTTGGAGCAGCCCGCTAACGGCACGAGGCCGACGAGGGTGCCAAGGACAAGGGCGGCGAGGAGAGGCTTGGCAGGTTTCATGCGCGGTCCTTTCGAGTCCGAAACACAGGGGCGAACAGTCAATTCCTTGTGTAGCTTTCCTGTCGCGTCAGGCCAAGGCAGGTCCGAGAGCAACTTGGCACAGGCCCTCGAAAGCGACATCACTCGGAGGGCAGCTTTGCCCCGGGGAATGGCACGGAGCGCGGCGAATCGCCCTAGCCCGTTGTGAAGACGTCGCCACGGCAATAGAACGCAGCGGTGCGATTGCGCCGGAGGCGTGCCCCCGATAATACACCCTCACCGGGACGGCGGGATCGTCGTCCTGAACGGACTGCCGGTGGGGCGCCGGGGAAGTCCCGCGTTGGCTGACTGGCGTTTTCGCGGCTGGCGCCGTGGTTCCGCCAAGCGTATGTAGCGAGATACAGGAAGCGGATGGCTGCCCTGAACGGTACGAACAGCAAGGCGCTCGAACGGGGCGCGGTCGGAAGCGGTGTCCCTGTCGGCAACCGCTTTCTTGGGATCGTCGAGAGCCGTCATTGGATTGCGGTCGCGTTGCTGCTGCTGATCGCTTTCGCAGCTTTCCTGCCGGGGTTTGCCTCCCTGCAGCCCATGGACCGCGACGAGCCGCGCTTCGCGCAGGCCACGAAGCAGATGCTGGAAAGCGGCGACTTCGTCGATATCCGCTTCCAGGACGAGGCACGCCACAAGAAGCCGGTCGGCATCTACTGGCTGCAGGGGACGGTCGTCGCCTCCGCCGAGGCACTCGGCGTGCCGCAGGCTCGGACCACGATCGCGCTCTACCGGATTCCCTCGCTGCTTGGTGCTCTTGCCACGGTCGTCCTGACCTATTGGGCGGGCTTGATGCTGGGGCTCGCCCGTCGCGAAGCATTTCTGGCAGGTGCCTTCATGGCCTGCTCGATCCTGCTCGGGGTCGAGGCGCGTTTCGCCAAGACAGATGCGGTGCTCACCGCCTGCTCGGTTGCCGTGATGGGGGGGCTGGCAATGGCGTTCCTGCGGCCGCAGGAACGCTTTTCCCTCCTCGGCGCGATCGCCTTCTGGGGCACCTTAGCGCTCGCGATTCTGGTGAAGGGGCCGATCACACCGATGATCGCCGGCCTCGCCACAGTCATCCTCTGCATCCATCAACGCTCGGGCCGGTGGCTGACGGCGCTGCGGCCAGGGCTCGGCATTTTCCTTGTCGCCCTGGTCGTCGCGCCATGGTTCATAGCAATCTGGGTCAAGAGCGGCGGCACATTTTTCAGCGAAGCTATCGGCAACGATATGCTCGGCAAGGTGGCGAGTGGACAGGAGAAGCATGGAGCGCCGCCAGGTTTCTATCTCCTCGCGTTCTTTGGGACGTTCTGGCCGGCGGCCGTGCTGACAGCTATTGCCGTTCCGTTCGTCTGGCGGAGCCGCCGCGAGCCATGGGTGGTCTTTTGCCTTGCCTGGATCCTGCCATCCTGGCTCGTCTTCGAGGCGGTGCCGACAAAGCTGCCTCACTATGTGCTGCCGCTCTATGCGGCTATCGCGGCGCTCACGGCGCGTGCCATCTTCGCGGGAGCGGTTGGTCCGCATCGCCCCCTGGCAAAAAGCGCAACACTTCTCATTCCGCTCATTCCGCTGGGGTTGGGGGTCGGGCTCAGCTATTTCGGCCTGACCTACGATGGTGTCCTCCCTTATGCCGCGATCCCGGGCTTCGTGCTGACGGTGGTGATCGCGGTTGTCTCCTGGATCCTTTTCCTGCGTGACAGGGTTGTCGGCAGCGCGCTTGTCTCCCTGATCGCCGCCCTTGCCCTGTCCGTCTCCGTATTCGGCCTCGCGCAGCCGCTGCTGCGCGCCCTGAAGCTGTCGCCGCGTCTCGCGGAGGCTGTTGCCGCAGTTGGCTGTGAGGCGCCGGCGGTGGTCACGGCCGGCTATCGCGAGCCGAGCCTCGTGTTTCTCGTCGGAACGGATCTCGCGATGACGGACGGTGTAGGCGCCGCGCATTTCTTGACCGCGCCGGGATGCCGCGTGGCGTTGATCGAGGCACGCGAGCGCGACGCGTTCTCCCAGGCAAGCGCAGCCCTTGGTCTTTCTCCCACGCTCGTCACAAGCGTGCCAGGATTCAACATCAATGGGGGACGGCGCCTCGTTGTCGACGTCTATGCCGTCCGGCGGGATTGACCCGGGACGCGTGGGCGCGCATCCATCCCAGCCGATCCTCCGTCTCGCTCCAAAAGGGCCGTGAATGTCTGAGACTTCCAGCGTCGCCGTCGAACCAGAAGCGAACGCGCCGGTGCCGCTTCTGAGCGTCGTCGTGCCCGTGCGCAATGAAGCAGGCAATATTGCTCCTCTCGTCGCGGAGATCGAAGCGGCCTGCCGTCCCCTCGGCGCCTTCGAAATCATCTATGTCGATGATGGGTCGACGGACGGCACGGCGACCGAGCTCGCCGCGCTGGCCGCGGAGCGTCCCCATCTCCGGCGGCTCCGCCACGCGGCGAGCTGTGGCCAGAGCGCGGCTGTTCGCACGGGGGTGCGCGCTGCCGTGGCGGCCATCGTGGTGACGCTCGATGGTGATGGCCAGAACAATCCGGCCTTCATCCCCGCCATGCTGGCGGCACTCCAGGCGGGTGGCGCCAAGGCCGGTCTGGTACAGGGCCAGCGCGTCGGCCGCAAAGATACCGGATTCAAGAAGTTCCAGTCCCGCGTGGCCAATGCGGTGCGAGCGCGCGTGCTGCGGGACGGCACGCGCGACACGGGTTGTGGTCTCAAGCTCTTCCGGCGAGATGTCTATCTCGCGCTGCCCTATTTCGATGCGCTCCATCGCTTCATGCCCGCTCTGGTCCGCCGTGACGGCTACGAAGTGCTCCTCGTCGATGTCGTCGACCGGCCGCGCTTTGCGGGCGTGTCCAATTACGGGTTCTTCGATCGCCTCTGGGTGGGGATCGTCGATCTCATGGGCGTGCGTTGGCTGATCGTGCGGCGCAAACGCATACCGATGGTCGAGGAAGCCGAATAATGTTGATCTCCCTGTCGCAGGCCGTCGGCGGCTATCTCTATGAGGTCTTCATCGAGAAGCTGGACTTCTGGCTGGTCCTCGGCCTCTTCGGTCAGATGCTGTTCGGGGCGCGCTTCATCGTCCAGTGGCTCGTGAGCGAGAAGGAGGGACGCAGTGTTATCCCTGTCGCCTTCTGGTTCTTTTCAATCGGCGGGGGACTCATCACCCTGGCTTACGGCCTGCACCAGCGCGAGCCAGTGATCATCCTCGGGCAGGCGCTCAGCATATTCATCTATGTGCGCAATCTCATGCTGATCAATCGCGACAAGCGGCGCGCCAAAAGCAGGGGCGGGGCCCCGCAATAGCATCGCTCAGGCCTTCGCGCGAACGGCCGCGAACCGCTCCAGCCCCGCACCCAGATCTGCCTTGAGATCCTCGACGTCCTCAAGGCCAATGTGCAGGCGCAGCGCCGGCCCGCCTGGAGCCCACCGGGTCGCTGTGCGCAGGGGCGCGCAGTCGAAAGGAATGGCAAGGCTCTCGAAGCCCCCCCACGAATAGCCCATGCCGAACAGCGCAAGCCCGTCGAGCAAGGCAGCGACCGCCTCGTCCGGTCCCGGTTTCAGCACGATGGAGAACAAGCCCGATGCACCGCGATAGTCCCGGGTGAAGAGGGCATGGCCTGGATCGGTCGGAAGCGCCGGATGAAGGACACGCTGGACCTCCGGATGGCCCGCCAGCCAGCCCGCCATTTCCAGTCCCGCCTGGTGATGCCGTGCCATGCGCAGCGGCAGCGTGCGCAATCCCCGTAGAACCAGGAACACGTCGTCCGGCGCGACCGTGACGCCAAGATCGCCCCAGGTGCGCTTCAATGCAGGCCACGTGGCGGCATTGGCGGAGATCGATCCGCACATCACGTCGGAATGGCCGCCGAGATATTTCGTGGCGGCTTGGATCGCGATATCGGCGCCGTTCTCGTGCGCGGAATAGAACAGGGGAGTTGCCCAGGTGTTGTCGGTGAGGACGATCGCACCATGCGCATGGGCTACCGCGGCGATCGCGGGAATGTCCTGCATCTCGAAGCTCTGCGAGCCGGGCGATTCGGTGAAGACGGCCCGCGTGTTCGACTTCAGCAATTTCGCGATATCCGCGCCGACGAGCGGATCATAATAGGTCGTCTCCACCCCGAATCGACGCAGCACACCGTCGCAGAAATTACGAGTCGGACCGTAGACGCTGTCAGTCATCAAAAGGTGATCGCCCGCCCTGAGGCAGGAAAGGAGGGCGGTGCTTACAGCGGCGAGACCGGAGGGACAGAGGACGACGCCGGCACTTTCCTTGCCCTCGAGTGCCACGAGCGCCTCTTCGAGAGCGCCCATGGTGGGGGAGCCCCGGCGCCCGTAGCTGTAGCGGCCGGTATGGCCGACGAGATCGGCCATGGTGGGGCTGAGAACCGTCGAGCCGTGCACGACGGGCGGATTCACGAAACCGAAATTCTCGTCCGGGTGGCGCCCGGCCACCACCATCCGCGTGCCGTCGCCCAAGCCTTCGATATCGCTTGCTGTCAGCTTGCGCATGCCGGCGCCTCCAGGATTTCGACCATTCGTGAAAAAGGTGTCGTGCTCACTGCACCGCGCACGGCATCCCCGTCAAGCCACACGAAAGCGCTATGATGCGGCTCTTGACCGCCGCGTTAATCTCGAATGTGATGCAGATTTATTGAGGTTTCGTGCCGACCGGATCGAACTGCAGGTGCCGGAGGGGCCGGTACTGGCAGGCGCCAAGAGAGGTTCGTTGTTGGCGGGGAAGCGAAACCAGAGTAGGAGAACAGCAATGAAATCAAAGTTGACGGCGCTCGCGACGGCGCTGGGGATCGCTGCGCTTGGCGCCACCACTGCCATGTCCTCGGCTGCAGCCGCGACGCTGGACCAGGTCAAGCAACGCGGTGTGCTGCAATGTGGCTCGAACACCGGCCTCGCCGGTTTCGGCGTCCCGAATGACAAGGGCGAATGGACCGGCTTCGATGTCGACATGTGCCGCGCGATCGCCGCTGCGATCTTCGATGATCCGACCAAGGTGAAATTCGTACCCTTGTCGGCCAAGGATCGCTTCACCGCGCTCCAGTCTGGTGAAGTGGATGTCCTCATCCGCAACACCACTTGGACCATGTCGCGCGATACATCGCTCGGCCTGAATTTTACGTCCACCAACTATTATGACGGCCAGGGTTTCATGGTCCGCAAGGGCTTGGGCGTGAAATCCGCGCTCGAACTCAATGGCGCTTCGGTCTGCGTTCAGCAGGGCACGACCACCGAGCTCAACCTCGCGGACTTCTTCCGCTCCCATAACATCAAATATGAGGTCGTGGCTTTCGCCTCCTCGTCGGAAGCCGTGAAGGCCTATGACTCCGGACGTTGCGACGCCTTCACCACTGATGCCTCGGCGCTCTACGCGGAGCGTCTGCGGCTCGTCGCGCCTGACGACAGCATCGTCCTGCCGGAAATCATCTCGAAGGAGCCCTTCGCGGCGGCGGTCCGCCATGGCGACGACCAGTGGTATGATCTCGTGCACTGGACGTTCTTCGCGATGGTCAATGCCGAAGATCTTGGCGTGTCGCAGGCCAATGTCACCGAGCAGCTCCAGTCGCAGAACCCGGAAGTGAAGCGCCTGCTCGGCACGGAGGGCAACTATGGCGAGGGCATCGGGCTGACCAAGGATTGGGCCGTGCGCATCGTCAAGCATGTCGGGAACTACGGCGACGTCTTCGAGCGCAACCTGGGTGAGAAGACCCCACTCAAGATCAAGCGCGGCTTGAATGCGCTGTGGACGAAGGGCGGGTTGATGTATGCGCCGCCAGTGCGCTGATCGGGCATGGACGAAGGCCCGGTCAGGTGTCCACGCTTGACCCAAGCGCCTGAACTTCGTGGCTGATTTTGGCTCCGGCGGGCAAGCTGCCGGAGCAACCTTCCTGAGGGCAGCGTGGAAATTGGCCCGACGCCAGCGCCAGGTGATTCCTGAATTGGCAGGCTCCTGCCAAGGCTTTTCCGTTACTACCGGGTGCCGGCGTTTGGACACGGCAATGGTACGGCCATGCGCTTCCTCAGCGATGGGCCTCGATTCCGGGTAAAATGACGCTGATCTTGAGGGCTGCCTTCATTCCATCGTTTCATGGCTCAGGACTTAAGCTGTAATGGGCTTCGTCCTCCAGATCGCCCGCCAGCTTTCCAAATCACTGTGCGATTTCCACGGCTGCCATCGATCTAACCGGCGGACGCCGTTGTTCGCTGAACGCGATCCAGCACAGCCAGGTCCTTCCCGTTGTTGGTTAGGCCTATGGATTGCTTGCTTGCTAGTCTCTTAGACTATTGTTGGATCGAATTGCATGTGACTTGCTGCGGATGCAAAATTGCCAAAGCTCGTTAGTCTGTTAATGTTTACAGTCAAGCAAACGCATTCTTCGCCACACGGAGGTGCAGTGCTAGCTTCGCTGATCTTGCGCCGCTGCCTCGGCTAGAGGGAGTGGGCCGTTGATATGGAAAACCCCACCCGGAGTTGCCGGCGCAGGCGCGGCCCGTGCGTGTCGGTAAATCCCGTAGGCGCTGATCGTGCCCAGGAAGATCAAGGTGATGAAGCGAGAGGCGCGCGGAGCATCTGGCGGTTATCAAAGTGGCGGAGATAGCACTAAGCTCTGAGAGAAGGCCACGGCGGGAATAAGCGCCAGCTTCTGCATTGAATGCAAGCAGCTGGAAACAAAGACCTATCCGGCTGGGAAGAAGCAGGTGAGGCCGGTCCTGTGGCATCCCCGGCCGACGCGTTCCGAACCAGACTTCTTGCGCATATGGCCAAGAGTTTGCGGTGCTTCTCCTGCTCTTTCGCAATCAGGATTATAATGAATTTGACGCGAATTTCGGATCATCGGACGATAAAATCGGGGAGTGGCCGTGTCCAGCGCTGACGTTTCCGGACCCAAACGCGGGTCCCTGATCAACGATCCGAAGATCAGGGGCTTCATTTACCAGTTCGTGCTGGTCGCTGTCCTGGCATTCCTCGTCTATGGCGCGGCCAGTAACGCCATTGAGAATCTGCGCGCCGCACGCATTGCCTCCGGCTTTGGCTTCCTCAGTCAGCCGGCTGGGTTCGACGTCAACCAGAAGCTCATTCCATTTTCGTCGTCAGGGTCTACCTATGCCGACGCATTCTTCGTCGGACTGTTGAACACCCTGCTCGTCGCCGCAATCGCCGTCGTCCTCGCCACCATCCTCGGCTTCGCGATCGGCGTGGCGCGGCTATCGCAGAACTGGATCGTCGCGAAACTCGCCGCAGTCTATGTCGAATGCGTCCGCAACGTCCCGCTGCTGCTGCAGCTGTTCATCTGGTACAACGCGGTGCTGAAGCCGCTGCCGGGTCCGCGGCAGTCTCTCGAACTCGGCGCAGGAACCTATCTCAACAGCCGCGGGCTCTTCATTCCTCAGCCGTTGTTCGGGGAACGTTTCGCCTGGGTCTGGATCAGCCTCGCGGTTGCGATCACGGGCGCTTACCTGTTTCACCGCTGGGCCCACCGCCAGCAACTGGCGACCGGCCGGCAGTATCCAGTCGTTCGCATCGCCCTCAGCCTCATCATCGGATTGCCTCTGGCGGTCTTTTTCCTGATGGGGCAGCCGCTGACCTTCAATTACCCTGAGCTGCGCGGGTTCAATTTCGCCGGCGGAATCCAGGTCTTTCCTGAATTCGTGGCGCTTTTGATCGGCCTGGCGACTTACACGGCCGCGTTCATTGCCGAAATCGTCAGGGCCGGAATTCTCTCGGTCTCTCGCGGACAGACCGAGGCCGCCTACGCGCTTGGCCTTCATTCCAGCCCGACTCTCCGGCTGGTGGTGGTGCCGCAGGCGATGCGGGTGATCATCCCGCCGCTGACCAACCAGTACCTCAATCTCGTCAAGAATTCCTCGCTGGCGGTCGCGATTGGTTATCCCGATCTCGTCCAGGTCTTCATGGGCACAGTGCTCAACCAGACGGGGCAGGCGGTCGAGGTGATCGCGATCACGATGGCTGTCTATCTCGCCATCAGCGTCGTCACGTCGCTGCTGATGAACATCTATAACCGCCGCATGGCGATCGTCGAACGGTGAGGCTGCGATGTCGATGCTTGTGACCCCACAGCCCTATCTTCGTCAGACCCAGGTGGATCCGGAGCCGCCGCCCGCGCTGGTCAGCGGACCGATTGCCTGGGTGCGTGCCCACCTGTTGTCGTCACCGCTCAACATCGCAATGACGGTGATAACGCTCTATCTCGCGTATCTCATCTTCATGCCCTTGATCAAATTCGCGCTGATCGACGCGGTATGGACAGGGCAGGATCGTGAAGCTTGCCTGGCGGGCCCCGGCGGAGGCGAGGTCGGCGCCTGCTGGGCCTATGTGGGAGCAAAGCTCAGCTATTTCATCTACGGCTCCTACCCCTGGGAGCAGCGCTGGCGAGTCGATATCTTCTTCGTGCTCACGGCGATCGGCGTCGTCTGGATGCTTTGGCTCGACGCTCCACGGCGCAACCTGGGCGCCATCTATTTCTTCATCGTTTACCCGATCGTGTCGTTCATCCTGCTCAGCGGCTGGAATGCCGTCGGTCTGAGCACCGTCGACACGTCGCTCTGGGGCGGCATCCTCGTCACCTTGATCGTGTCGATCGTCGGCATCGTGTTCTCGCTGCCCTTCGGCGTGGTGCTTGCGCTTGGCCGACGGTCGGCGTTACCGGCGATCAGGCTGGCCAGTGTCATCTTCATCGAGGTAATCCGCGGCGTGCCGCTGATTACCGTGCTGTTCATGGCCAACACCATGCTGCCTCTGTTTCTGCCGGGCAACATGACGCCGGACAGATTGCTGCGCCCACTGGTGGGCGTGGCGATCTTCGCCGCCGCCTATATGGCGGAGGTCGTGCGCGGCGGACTGCAGGCGATCCCGAAGGGGCAATACGAGGGCGCGATGTCGCTCGGCCTCGGCTATTGGACGATGATGCGCCTGGTGGTGCTTCCGCAGGCCCTGCGCATCGTGATCCCCGGCATCGTCAATGTGTTCATCGCGCTTTTCAAGGACACGACGCTCGTTTCCATCGTCGGCATCTTTGATCTCCTGCGTACCATTGAAGCCACGTTGACGGACCCTACCTGGAGCACGCCCACGACCCGTTTCTCGGGTTACGCCTTCGCTGCGGTGTTCTATTTTATCTTCTGTTTCGGTATGTCTCGCTATTCGCTCGCGATCGAACGGCGCTTCGCGAGGGGACACAAGAGGTGAATGCGACAATGGCCACTGCAACTGCCCCTCAGACATCTGCCCGTTTGAAGCCGACACCGCTGAAAGGTGAGGTGGCGGTCGAGATGGTCGACGTGCACAAGTGGTATGGTGAATTCCATGTGCTCAGGGACATCAATCTCAAGGTCACCCGCGGCGAGCGCATCGTGATCTGCGGGCCATCAGGCTCGGGCAAATCGACGATGATTCGCTGCATCAACCGTCTCGAAGAGCATCAGCGCGGTTCGATTGTCGTCGACGGGATAGAGCTCACGAACGATCTCAAGCGCATCGATGAGGTGCGGAGGGACGTCGGCATGGTGTTCCAGCACTTCAATCTCTTCCCGCATCTGACAATCCTCGAGAACTGCACGCTCGCGCCGATCTGGGTTCGCAAGATGCCCAAGAAGCAGGCCGAGGAAGTGGCTATGCACTATCTCACGCGCGTGAAGATCCCGGAGCAGGCCAATAAATATCCAGGTCAGCTCTCGGGCGGTCAGCAGCAGCGTGTGGCCATTGCCCGCTCGCTCTGCATGAACCCCAAGATCATGCTGTTCGACGAGCCGACCTCCGCGCTTGATCCTGAAATGGTCAAGGAGGTTCTCGACACCATGGTTGGGCTTGCCGAAGAAGGCATGACCATGCTGTGTGTCACCCACGAGATGGGCTTCGCGCGGCAGGTTGCCAACCGCGTCATCTTCATGGATGCGGGACAGATTGTCGAAATGAACACGCCCAACGAGTTCTTCGCCAATCCGCAGCACGAGCGTACGAAGCTGTTCCTCAGTCAAATCCTGCACTAAGACCATCCGGGTCGGCTCGGGGTGTCTGCCATCGCCTGGAGCCGCTTCTCGCCGGAGGCTTGGGATGCGTTTCCTGATCATTGCGTTCGCTGCGATCGCGGCTGCTTTCGCCGTATCGCTGGTTCTCGGGCGGCGTGGAATTTACGTCGCCACAGTCGCCTTGCTCATCGGCGCCGGCATAGCCCTGCTATCCGTCTTCATCACCAGCTGCTCACAGTGCTGGACGTCGGCTTTGCCGGTGGGCGCCTTCTTTTCCGCGCCGTTCTACATTGTCGGGTGGATCGCACTTGCGCAGGCCGAGGTGGTCGAGAGCAGACGTTCTCTGCTCTATGGCCTCTGCGGCGTCATGGTCGTTCAGGTGTTGTGGGCCAGCAGGGTCATTCTGTTTGCCACGGTCGATGGCCGCTGCCCATGTGGTGCCGGACTTTTCGGCCTCATCAACACCGAACTGTCGGCCGTGGGCTTCGATCGCTGGGCCGGCCCGTGGTTCCTGGCGGAGGCCATCGTGACACTGGCGATCCTCATCGCCGTCTTGCGGCGGCGGGCTGAACTGCCCACCGCCTGAAGGTATTTCTCGAACGGGTAGCTGCGAGCCCGATCCCGACCTCTTCTCCCCCTGCCATCCGGCTGCGGAAGTGTCTGCGAGCTAGCCGGCGGAGTTGCGACGGGACGAGTTCAATTCGAGGCGGCGCGCGTACCTTCGAGCCGGGAGGCGAAATAGCCGATCGTGCGCGAATAGACGGCCGCCCGGTTCCACTGCCTCAGCACTTCCGAATTCGCGGAGCCTGGCTCCCAGGAGCCGCCTGCAACCCATCCATGCCCTTTCAGGAAATTGGCGGTTGAGGCCAGGACGTCGGGCACGCTGCGAATCAGGTCGCGGCGGCCATCGCCGTCGAAATCCACCGCGTAGCGGTAATAGGAGCTGGCCATGAACTGGGTCTGGCCTATTTCTCCAGCCCAGGCGCCGCGCATTTCGGAGGGATGCAGATCGCCGCGATCGACAACCCGGAGCGCGTCGAGAAGCTGGGCGCGGAACATGTCGGAGCGCCGGCAGTCATAGGCAAGGGTGGCGATGGACCGTATCGCCGGCAGTTTGCCCATGTTGCCGCCGAAATCGGTCTCCAGCCCCCAGATGGCTACGATGATCGCTGGCTGGACGCCATAACGCTGCTCGATCTGCCGCAGCAGGCCGGCATGCCGCTTCAGGAGGCCCGAGCCCTTCTGAACGCGATAAGGTGGAACCATGCGCTGGGAAAACTGCTCGAAGCTCTGGCGAAAATGGCCCTGCCGCCGGTCCTGGCGTACAACGGCGGGATCAAAGGTGACGCCGTCAAGCGCTGCCAAACCCCGCGGGGAGACGCCTTGGCTTGCCGCCTGCTGACGGAAGCTGGCGATAAAGCCCTCGAAACTGCCCGAGGTCTGACAGCCCGCATTGGATTGCGCCTGCGCGGGGCTCAAGGATGTGAACAGCAAGATGGGGAGGGCAGAAAGGAGGGAAGACAGTGAAACTCGACGCAGTTTGGCCGATGGCATGGCAAGCCTCTCGCGTTGTTTCCAAAGAACTGCCGTTTCAAAACGGCATCGGTGATGGTAGGCCGCGGCCTGTAGCTTTTGCAATGTTGCGCGATCGGCGAACCGCTCATGCAGTGGCAGGATGATGGTATCATTATAGGGGTCAAGCGTCACGGCGAAGGGAGCGTCATCCTGGAACTGATGACGAAGGCCCATGGACGGCATCTAGGCCTTGTTCGCGGCGGCCGCTCGCCGCGCCAGCAGGCCACCCTGCAGGCTGGCAATCGGGTGGATGCGGTCTGGCGCGCGCGCATCGAGGAGCAGCTCGGCACCTATGCGGTTGAGGCCGTGAAGCTGAACACGGCGCGCTTCCTCGGCGCGCCCGCTGCACTTTACGGTCTGGCGTCCGCCGCGGCGTTGCTACGGCTTTTGCCGGAGCGCGATCCTCACCCGGGCTTGTTCGAGGCGCTGGGCGTCCTTGTCGACCATCTGGACGACGCGCGAATTGCGCCGGCGCTGCTTGTGCGGTTCGAGCTCGAGATGCTGGCCGAGCTCGGGTTTGGGCTCGATCTCGGAGCCTGCGCCGCGACGGGGACCACGTCCGAACTCGTCTATGTGTCACCGAAATCGGGACGGGCGGTCTCTGCCGTGGCCGGGGCGCCTTATCACGAGCGCCTGCTCGCACTGCCGGGATTTCTCCGAGAAGATCGCTCACGGGATCACCCCACCAATGCCGAGGTCGTCGCGGGTTTCACCCTGACCGGCTATTTCCTGCGGCGGCATGTCTTCGCCCCCAGGAGCATTGCCTGGCCCGAGGCCCGCGATCTTTTCGTCGCGCAGCTCAAGGATTGAGCGAGGGCGCGGTTCGTCGCGCGCGCAGCTGGCGGTACACTACTGGTGTAAGTCGATCATCTCCTTGCGTGGCGCCGTGCGTGGCGGCCACTCCGGCGAGCGCTCGATCATGCGGTGGACTTTCGGGCGCTCGGGACCGGCGTGCAGGGCTCTCAGCCGCTCGCCCACGGCGGCATCAGCCTTCGTGATGCGCTGGTTATGCCTGATATAGTCGATCCAGGTGGGGGTCTGATAGCTTTCCCACCAGATATCAGGTTTCTCCAGGCTACGCGTCAGCGTCCAATATCGCGCGCCATCGCGGCGGCGAATCCGACGCCGCTCAGCCATGGCGCTCAGGAAGGCCGGCAAGTTCTCGTCCTTGATGATATATTCAATGATGATGACGATCGGCCCGCTGCGCGGAAGGAGGTCAAGCGCCAGGTGCGGCTCCTTCCAGCTGTTGAGCGGATCGAGATTGAGCGCGGTCTGCTCGGGAAGACCGAGGCGTTTCAAGCCGAGCGCCGCACCGGCCAGCATAAGCGCCGATGCGATCATCAGCGCAGTGGCCGGCCCGGATTGCTGCGCGACGGTACCCCAGACCCAGCTTCCGAGCGCCATGCCGCCGAAGCTCGCGGTCTGGTAAAGCGAGAGCGCCCGGCCAACGACCCAGCGTGGTGTGGACAGCTGCACGGCGACGTTGAAGAGCGAGAAGGCAATGACCCAGCTGGCGCCGCCTATGAGGAGTGCGGCGCCGGTGAGCCAGGCCTCCGTGCTCAGTGCGATCGTGAAAGCGCACACGGCAAAGCCGGTGAAGGCGAGGCGGATGCGGATCTCGGCCGACAGCGCTTGTCTCAGCCACTCCGCGATCAGCGCGCCGCCAACGGCACCCACGCCGAAGGCTCCAAGGAAAATGCCGTAGAGAAGCGGGCCGCCGCCAACGATGTCGCGCGCGACCAGGGGCAGCAGCGCGACGACTGAAATCACGGTGAAGCCGAAGACGCAGGAGCGCAGAAGGACTTTTTCGATGTTGGGCGACATCGCGACGTAGCGCAATCCGGCGGCTATGGCAGAGCCGATGGTCTCGCGGGGCAGGCTGCTGGCCGGGCGCTTGAGATCCCAGCGCCAAAGCACCGCGATCAGAGCGAGATAGCTCATCGCATTGACGGTGAAGGCAGCCGCCGCCCCGCCGAACGCCACAATGGCGCCGCCAATCGCCGGCCCGACGCTGCGGGTGAGATTGAAGCCCATGCCGTTGAGGGCCACCGCGGCCGGGAGATCCTCGCGCGGGACCATGTCACCGACCGACGCCTGCCACGACGGATTGTTGAGCGCCGTGCCGCACCCGATCAGGAAAGTGAAGGCCAAGAGCAGCCAGGGCGTGATCACACCGAGATAGGTGGTGACGGCGAGCCCGATCGAGACCACCAGCATCGTGCTCTGGGCAACCAGCATGACGTCGCGGCGGTTGAAGTTGTCAGCGATCGCGCCGGCGGCGATCGAGAAGAGCATGATCGGTAGAGCCGCGGAGGCCTGCACAAGGGCAACCATGTCGGCGGAATCCGAGATGGTCGTCATCATCCAGGCGGCGCCGACGCCTTGTATCAGTGAGCCGAAGTTTGACGCGAGATTCGCGGTCCATATGGCACGGAACGTCTCATGCCTGAACGGTGCCAGCGGCGAAATTTTCTCGGTCAACGAATCGGTCTCGACTACAAAGACGGCACGAATGCCGAGGCTGACTAATTAGAAAGCATCGAAGGCAGGGATACCAGTCCTGCGGTACGGAATTGTAAATTCCGCGACCGGCCGTGCTGGATGAGTGACCTTTGGGGCTAGGAGGTAACGAAAGACTTGGCGGGGACATCAATTCTGACCGCGATTCTGACCGCTTGCGCAGCGGCCATTTGTTCGCTACTTGTTCTCAGATGTGACGGCCTGTTGCCGCACAACGCATGCAGGGGCTCGGATACATCGCCGACGAACGTTGGCGTCGGGGATAGCGTGTTGTGAGAGCAGAAAGTCGCCTTTCGCTTTCACGTTTCATGCTCTAAGGACAAGCTCATGGGAAAGCCAGTCGACCCGCCGGATGATGACGGCGTCGAAAGCGTCGGTTTGAAGGATGCGCTCGAGGAGCGCTACCTCGCCTATGCCTTGTCCACGATCATGCACCGCGCCTTGCCCGATGCGCGCGACGGCTTGAAGCCGGTGCATCGGCGCATTCTGCACGGTATGCGGCTGCTGAGGCTTGAACCGGGCGCTGCCTTCAAGAAGTCTGCCCGCGTCGTGGGTGACGTGATGGGTCAGTTCCATCCCCACGGTGACCAGGCCATCTATGACGCGCTGGTGCGGCTCGCCCAGGATTTCGCGCAACGCTATCCGCTAGTCGACGGGCAGGGCAATTTCGGCAACATCGATGGGGATAGCGCGGCGGCGATGCGCTATACCGAGGCGCGCCTTACGGAAGTTGCGCGGCTTCTCCTGCAGGATATCGACGAAGATGCCGTCGATTTTCGCGATACCTACGATGAAGCCAACCGTGAGCCGGTCGTCCTCCCGGCCGCCTTCCCCAATCTCCTGGCCAATGGAAGCCAGGGCATCGCAGTCGGCATGGCGACCTCGATCCCACCGCATAACGCGGCCGAGATCTGTGATGCGGCGCTCTATCTCATCAGCCACAAGGACGCGACTTCCGATCAGTTGCTCACCTTCGTGCAGGGTCCGGACCTGCCGACCGGGGGCATCATCATCGATGATCGGGACAGCATCGCGGAGGCGTATCGCACGGGACGCGGCTCGTTCCGCGTCCGCGCCCGTTGGCACCGGGAGGAGACGGGGCGGGGGGGCTGGATCGCGGTCGTCACCGAAATTCCCTACGGAATCGCGAAGGCCCGGCTGATCGAGAAAATCGCCGAGCTCCTCCAGGAGAAGAAGCTGCCGCTGGTCGCCGACGTACGCGACGAGTCGGCGGAGGACATCCGCGTCGTCTTCGAGCCGCGCTCGCGCACCGTGGACGATACGCTTCTGATGGAATCCCTGTTCCGGCTGACCGAGCTCGATTCGCGCGTCTCCCTGAACATGAACGTTCTGACGAGCGGGCAAGTGCCGAAGGTGCTTGGCCTCGCCGAAGTCCTGCGGGAGTGGCTGGACCACCGCCGCGACGTTTTGCAGCGTCGTTCCCGCCATCGGCACGCGGTGATCGAGCGCCGGCTCGAGATCCTCAACGGCTTGCTGATCGTCTATCTGGATCTCGATCGGGTCATCAAGATCATTCGCGAGGAGGACGAGCCGAAAGCTGAGCTGATCAAGGTCTTTACACTGACCGACGTACAGGCGGAAGCCATCCTTAATACGCGCTTGCGCAGCTTGCGCCGGCTTGAGGAAATGGAACTGAAGCGCGAGCTGGAAAGCCTCACGACGGAGAAGGCCGACATCGAGGCGCTGCTCGCATCCGAGCCGACCCAGTGGAAGCGCGTGACGCAAGAGATTCGCGCGGTCCGCAAAACCTTCGGGCCGGAGACACCGCTAGGCCGCCGACGGACCACCTTCGCCACGCCGCCAGCCGCCAGTGACATCGACCTCACGGAGGCGATGGTCGAACGTGAGCCGATTACGGTGGTCATCTCCGAAAAAGGCTGGATTCGCGCCCTCAAGGGCCTCGTGTCGGACCTCTCGGGCCTGCAGTTCAAGGGGGACGATCGTCTCAAGCTTTCGCTCGCCACCGAGACGACAGCGAAAATTCTCGTCTTCTCCACCAACGGCAAGGTCTTCACGCTGGACGCTGCGAAGCTTCCCGGCGGGCGCGGCTATGGCGATCCGATCCGCCTGATGGTGGATCTCGACGACGGCGCGGATATCGTGACGGCAGTCGCCTTCCAACCAGACACCAAGCTCCTCGTCGCGTCGCACGAGGGCAGGGGGTTCCTCGTCAAGAGCGAAGACCTCACCGGCAATACCCGCAAGGGCAAGCAACTTCTGAATGTCGATGCAACGGGACGCCTTGCCCTCGTAACGCCGGCCGAGGGCACGCATATCGCCGTTATCGGCGAGAACCGCAAGATGCTCGTTTTCCCGATCACGCAGGCGCCGGAGATGACGCGCGGTCGCGGCGTTCGCCTGCAGAAATACCGGGACGGTGGACTGTCAGATGGCAAGGTCTTCAACCTTGCGGACGGTTTGACCTGGAAGGATAGCTCAGACCGGACCTGGACGGTCAGCGAGACGGATCTGCGTGACTGGGTGGGCAACCGTGCCGAGGCAGGACGGTTGCCGCCGAAGGGCTTCCCCAAGAACAATCGGTTCGGGGACTAGGCAAGATTATCATTCTGCCACCATGAAGCGGCAGAATGCTCACACAATGGTCGCGGGATCGTTGCCCCCATCCAATGATGCATAATCCGACTGGCCGACGAGACGGGGCGTTTCTGCGTGGACCCCGGCATCGTTCGCTGTGATCTGCAGCGAACATGAGGACGATGAAAACAGGTTCTTTAACCAGCAGAAAGCCCGCGTCCAGATGCTCGGCTCATCACGCCCGTTGTCGTTGTTATCCGAGTCATCATCCTGAAAATTCAAACTAAACACGGCCTTGCTCCTCAAGACTATTACGATGCGTCGTATCGGCGATGGTTGACGTGGTATAGATTTGTTGTGATATGCTGGCTGCTAATTGAGGTAAATTTGTTATTCTTGTTTTGCGTGTGCTCGAAATGACCATTTTTTACTAGGAGAAATATAGTTAAATGTGATCCTGTCTGTTTCATTGTTTTCCTATTTCGGATTTTCACACTTTTAAAGTGTATGCGGTGCCTATCACAATCCTAGGAGTCATTTCAAATGTTTGAATTTCTCGGTGAAATAGCTGGACTCTCTGGATTCGAACGAGGCGCAATGGCATCGCGCGAGGGCGGATTTGATCGCTAATCGCGCCGCTCCTATGTTGCGTCAGGCGGTGGCGACACATAGCGGACGCGAATATTCATGAACACAGTCGCATTCTCGGAAGATGAGCTTATCGCCCGGTTCTTCGCGCCCTTGGCGGGGGCCGGGGGGCTCGGGCTTCGGGACGACGCCGCCCACATCGCCCCGCCAGCCGGGGCGGACATCGTCATGACAGTCGATGCGCTGGTTGCCGGCGTGCATTTCTTCGCGGACGATCCTGCCGGGGCGATCGCCCGCAAAGCGCTCCGCGTCAATCTCTCCGATCTCGCTGCCAAGGGTGCGGCGCCGCTCGGTTTTCTGCTCACGTTCGCGATGCCGTCTCCCTGGCCGGATCACCTCGCGCCGCTGAACGACTGGCTTTCGGCCTTCGCGCGCGAGCTCGGAGAGGATGCGGAGACTTACGGCTGCCCACTGCTCGGGGGCGATACGGTCAAGACGCCAGGTCCCTTGACGCTGTCGCTGACTGCCTTCGGGCAGGTTCCTGCCGGCAAGATGGTGGCGCGAACCGCAGCACGCCCCGGAGATCTCATCGCCGTTACCGGTACGATCGGTGATGCCGCGCTGGGGCTGCGTTGCCGGACCGAGGCAAACGCTTCATGGACAACGAGCCTGGAGCCGGCTCACAGGGAATTTCTTGCTCGGCGCTATCTGCTGCCTGAGCCACGCAGCGCAGTGGCTGAGATCTTGCGTACCCATGGTCATGCGGGGATGGATGTGTCCGATGGGCTGATCGGCGATCTTGAGAAGATGATGCGTGTGTCTGGCGTGTCGGCGCGCGTCGCGCTTGATGCCGTGCCCCTGTCGGAGGCGGCGTGCCACGCGATTGCCGCCGACCCATCGCTTTTCGAGACGGCGATGACCGGAGGGGACGACTACGAGATCCTGCTCACGGCTACGCCGGCTGCGACGGAGCGCCTCAAGGCTGAGGCGATGACCGCTGGGGTTGCGATCTCCGTCATCGGGGAGGTGCTTGCAGGTACCGATGATGTCGCTTTCAGCCGTGGAGAAGCGGCAATCACTTTCTCGAGGCGCTCTTATAGCCATTTTTGAGCCGATTTCGCGGTCTTAGGCGCAATGGCGTTTGCTTTGTTCCCGCAATTTTGATGCACTGGCTACCGCCAAAAAGGGCTGGGGGAATCCGTCGTTCAGCACACAGGATCGCACCGACCGAGGGTGCGTAGACCCCCGTCGATCAAGGGACGGAAACATGACCGCATTGCTTATCATTATGCTGGCAGGCGCTCTATCCATCGTCTACGGCGTTTATACGATCCAGGTTGTCATGGCGGCTGATGCCGGCACAGCACGTATGCAGGAGATCGCGGGAGCGATCAGGGAAGGGGCGCAGGCCTATCTGCGCCGCCAGTACAGCACTGTCGCAGTCGTCGGCGTGGTGCTTTTCATAGGGCTTGCATGGTTTCTGGGTATCGTCGTGGCCGTGGGCTTCGCGCTCGGTGCCGTCTTATCGGCGGCCGCTGGCTTCATCGGCATGAATGTTTCCGTCCGCGCGAATGTTCGCACCGCCCAGGCTGCGACCCAATCCCTTGCGGCGGGACTTGATCTCGCCTTCAAGTCCGGTGCCGTAACGGGCATGCTGGTTGCCGGTCTCGCCCTTCTCGGCGTCGTCGTCTACTACACGGTGCTTGTCGGCATCATGGGGCATGCGCCAGGTGACCGATTGGTGATTGACGGTCTTGTCGCGCTCGGCTTCGGCGCTTCGCTCATCTCGATCTTCGCGCGCCTTGGTGGCGGCATCTTCACCAAGGGTGCTGATGTCGGTGGTGATCTCGTCGGCAAGGTGGAGGCGGGCATTCCCGAGGATGATCCCCGCAATCCCGCGACAATCGCAGATAATGTGGGCGACAATGTCGGCGATTGCGCCGGCATGGCGGCCGACCTGTTCGAGACCTACGCGGTGACAGTGGTCGCGACGATGGTGCTCGGGTCCATCTTCTTTGCGGGAGGACCACTGCTGCAGTCCGTCCTCATTTACCCGCTGGCGATCTGCGCGGCCTGTATCGTGACGTCGATTATCGGCACCTATTTCGTGAAGCTCGGTGCGAATCAGTCGATCATGGGAGCGCTCTACAAGGGGTTTATCGGCGCCGGCGCGTTGTCGATCGTCGCCATCGCGCTGGTCACTTGGCTCGTGTTCGGCGGTTTTTCAACTGTCCTGACGACCACCACTGGCGTGACGTTCACGTCGGGCGCTCTGTTCATCTGCGCCTGCACGGGCCTCATCGTGACGGCGCTGATCGTCATCGTGACGGAATACTATACCGGTACGGGCTACCGGCCGGTCACCTCGATTGCGTCGGCTTCGGTCACGGGCCATGGCACCAACGTCATTCAGGGATTGGCCGTCTCTCTCGAATCAACCGCGTTGCCGGCTTTGATCATCATCGCGGGTATCCTTGTCACCTACAGCACCGCCGGCCTGTTCGGCATCGCGATCGCGGTCACGGCCATGCTCGCGTTGGCCGGTGTCGTCGTGGCTCTCGACGCCTTCGGGCCAGTGACGGACAATGCCGGTGGCATTGCCGAAATGGCCGGTTTGCCGAAGGAAGTGCGGGTGTCCACCGATGCGCTCGACGCTGTGGGTAACACCACCAAGGCCGTCACGAAGGGGTACGCTATTGGGTCCGCCGGGCTCGGCGCACTCGTGCTTTTCGCCGCCTATACGTCCGACCTCGCGCATTTCACCAGCAATAGCGCCAACTATCCCTACTTCGCCGGTGTGACGGTCGACTTCTCGCTGTCGAACCCGTTCGTCGTGGTCGGGCTCTTGTTCGGTGGCCTTTTGCCGTTCGTCTTCGCCGGCATGGGCATGACCGCGGTCGGCCGTGCTGCGGGCTCGGTCGTCGAGGAGGTGCGCCGGCAGTTCCGCGAGCGACCAGGCATCATGAAGGGGACCGATCGGCCGGATTATGGGCGAGCGGTGGACATGCTTACCAAGGCGGCAATCCGTGAAATGGTGATCCCGTCCTTGCTGCCCGTGCTGTCGCCACTGATCGCCTATGGCGTCATCTACGCCGTGGCGGGTAAGAGCAACGCCTTCGCCGCGGTTGGCGCCATGCTCCTGGGCGTCATTATCACAGGTCTTTTTGTCGCCATCTCGATGACGTCAGGTGGCGGAGCTTGGGACAACGCTAAGAAATATATCGAGGAAGGCCACCATGGCGGGAAGGGATCCGACGCCCACAAGGCGGCCGTGACCGGCGATACGGTCGGAGATCCCTACAAGGATACCGCAGGGCCGGCGATCAATCCCATGATCAAGATCACCAATATCGTGGCCTTGCTCCTGCTCGCGGTCCTCGCGCATTTCTGAGAAATGTCGCAGCACGGCTGCATAAGGGCCGTGCTGCGATTGCACGCTGAAAAAAATGAGGCCTGGCGATTGCTCGCCGGGCCTCTTGCCATCTGGGCGCCTCGATGTCAGGCGCCGAAGGGGTTGAAGCTGCTGCTGCCGCCCGCGCCTCGGAAGATCTGGCGGAGGAAGCTCTGCTCCTGGCCGCTCGATGGAGTGGTGCGGGAGATGAAATCGAAAATCTGGCCATCCTGGATGCCATAATTGGCGACGCGCTCGACCTTGAAGGCCGAATTGAAGTAGATGGCGATCACCCGCTGGTCGACGATCGACGGCTCGATGAACTGGACCGTCCGCTTCAGCGTCTGGCTGATATAATAGAAAGTCTTGTTGCCGACGGTTGAAACAGTGGAGGGTGTACCCAGCTTGGCAAGGACCGTATCGACGCTCGTGCCCGGGCGGATCTCAGCTAACGCGCGCTCGTCCAAGACATAGCCACGGGTAATGGTTTCGCGGCCGGAGCAGGCGGCAAGGCCCGTGAGAAGAGTGGCGCCGAGCGCCAACGTCATCGAACGCCGTGAGAGAAGTCTGGTCTCGCGCAGTTTCATTCGGCCCATCCGTGTCGTTTCAATGCCGTCTTGCAGCTATCATATTCTCGCTTGCACTAACGTAGCCCGATGCCGTAACCCGCGGTTATGTCTTTGGCAAGGCGATGCGGAGGGCGTTGCCCGTCATGATTCTCAAGTTATTTCGTTCTCGGCCCCGTGACGATGCCGCTTCCTCGCTGTTCGAGCGTGTGAACGCGGCCGCTCGGTCACCGCAACTTTACCGTGACGGTTGGATCGCGGATACGGTCGAGGGGCGATTTGAATCGCTCACCCTGCACGCGGTCTTGCTTCTTCGGCGCCTCCGGGACCTGCCGGATCCCGCGCCTGATCTTGCGCAGGAATTTGTCGACCGGCTTTTCCTCGAAATCGAGCGGGCTTTTCGTGAGATCGGGATTGGCGACCTGGCCGTGCCGAAGCGCATGAAGGTCTATGCCAAGGCCTTCTATGGGCGCGCGGCGAGCTACGACGAGGCGCTCGCGGAGAAGGATGACACGACCTTGCAGGCTGCGCTCGCACGCAACGTCGGTGTGACCGACGGGGATGCGCAAGTTCATATGGCTGCTTATATCAGAGCTGTGGATCAGCATCTGGCCGGATTCGATTTTGAGGCGCTGTTGTCTTCGGCGTCGCTTTTCCCCGAACCTGGGGTGGTATCGAGATGATCAATCCACCGGAAATCACGGCTGTGGATGCGAATTCTGATAAATGAGGGAGGATTGGTCACGTTCGTCGGCCCGGGTGATTCGGTCCGATCACGGTGATCGAGGAAACTGCCATGGCAGCACAGGAAGACCACCTTTTGCACTGGCCTTGCGCCGTTGTGGATATTCCGCCCCAGGGCCTTGAGGTGGAGCGTAGCGCGACGGCCGGAGAGCTGGTGACGTTGGCCGAGAGCTTCGGCCTGCCTGCCATCCACAGGCTTGACGCAAATTTCCGCCTGTCGGGGACGCCGAAGCGCGTCAAAGTGCGGGGCGAAGTGAGGGCGCGTATCGAGCAGATCTGCGTCGTGACGTTGGAGCCCTTCGCGAGCGACGTGGTCGAACCTATTGAAGTGGACTTCTCTGCGGAGGCGCCTCAGCGCGCATTTGATGACCGCCGGCTGGATGAGTGGGAGGCCGAGACGGGCCGGTCCCGTGGCGGACGCAAAGGGGGCGAGCCCGAAGGTCGTAGCGCGGAAATGCGACTGTCGGACGCGGATCCGCCCGATGAAATTGTTGATGGCGCGATTGATCTTGGCCAGTTGGCCGCTGAGTTTCTCGCGCTCGGGATAGATCCCTACCCGCGTAAGCCCGGTGCGGTGTTCCAATCAGGGGGGGAGGACGGTGAGGCCGCGCCCTCGAAGGAAGAGCCTTCGGAACAAGTTGACAAACCATCTCCTTTTGCGGCGCTGTCACGGTTAAGAACCAAGCCCGAGGGCTCAAGCTAAACCCTGCCGCTTGCATTTCGGTCTTTGATCATCTCAGCTGATATTGTTAGGTTTCCTGACCCCCACCATGACGGGCGCCTACTCAAAATACAGGTTGCGAGCCTATGACGAGGCGCTATTGTCCGCCGCGCGTCGACTGCGGCCCTCGGCGTTGCGGAGATCAATATAGGCACCATGTCCTCACCGATTAGGATCGCTCTCGACGCGATGGGCGGCGATCACGGGCCTGCCGTCGTCATTCCCGGGGCCGCCAAAGCTCTTGAGCGGCGGCCGGATATCCGTTTCATCATGTATGGCGACGAGGCGCAGGTTCGCCCTTTGATCGACGCCCATCCCGCGCTCGCCAAGGCTTGCGAATTGCGCCACGCGGAAATCGCCGTTCGCATGGATGACAAGCCGAGCCAGGCGCTCCGGGCGGGGCGCTACAAATCGTCCATGTGGCTTGCCATTGAGGCGGTGAAGAAGGGCGAGGCGGATGTCGCCGTTTCGGCGGGGAACACCGGTGCGCTCATGGCGATGGCGACCTTTTGCCTGAAGACCCTGGTCCAGGTTGAGCGGCCGGCGATTGCCGCGATATGGCCCACATTGCGCGGCGAGAGCATCGTTCTCGACGTCGGTGCGACGATTGGGGCGGATGCGCGCCATCTGGTGGAATTAGCCGTAATGGGCGCGGCGGTTGCCAATGTCATTTTCGATATCGAACGTCCAACGGTCGGTCTCCTCAATGTCGGTGTTGAGGAGATAAAGGGGCTCGACGCGATCAAGGAGGCGAGCCAGATCCTCCGTGAGGCCAATTTGCCGCAGCTCGAGTACAAGGGCTTCGTCGAGGGCAGCGATATCGGCCGTGGGGCGGTGGATGTCGTCGTGACCGAAGGCTTTGCCGGGAATATCGCCCTCAAGACGGCCGAGGGAACGGCGACCCAGATCGCTACGTTTCTCAAGAATGCGATGGCCCGCACACTGATGTCGCGCATCGGTTATCTCTTCGCCAAAGGCGCCTTTGATTCGCTGCGACGAACCCTTGATCCGCGCCGGTCGAATGGCGGCATCTTTCTGGGGCTGCAAGGCAGCGTCATCAAGAGCCATGGCGGGACAGACGCGCTTGGTTTTGCAAGCGCTGTGGAACTCGCCTATGACATGGCGCGGCATGATTTGGTCCATCAGATCCGCGCCATGTTGGAGAAACTACAGCTCGAGCCGGTCGTTGACGCTTAAGACAATGCGCCCGGGATAACGAGCGGCCCGCTGCCGCGACGAGCGGCGGGCGAGGGACTGAGGAGCAATCAAGTGTCTCGGCTGAGAACAGTCGTTTGCGGTGGCGGGGCCTACCTGCCTGAACGCATCATGACCAATAGTGAGATCGCCGGTCTGGTCGAGACCTCCGACGAGTGGATCGTGCAACGCACGGGAATTCGGGCCCGTCACATCGCGGCCGACGGGGAGACCACGTCGATGCTTGCGGTGCGCGCCGCGCGTGCGGCGCTCGCCGACGCGGGCCTCGCTGCTGATGACATCGATCTGATCGTCGTGGCGACATCGACACCGGACTACACCTTCCCGGCGACCGCAACGCAGGTGCAAGCCGAACTCGGCATCACCCATGGTGCGGCCTTCGATCTCCAGGCGGTCTGCTCAGGCTTCGTCTTTGCCCTGGCGACAGCCGACAAGTTCCTGACCTCGGGCTCTCACCGCCGGGCGCTCGTGATCGGCGCCGAGACATTCTCACGCTTGCTGGACTGGAGCGACCGCACCACCTGCGTGCTGTTCGGCGATGGGGCCGGCGCGCTCGTGCTGGAGGCTCAGGAAAGCCGAGGCGAGCCCGGTGACCGGGGGATCCTGACCACTCACCTGCGTTCCGACGGTCGGCACCGCAGCAAGCTCTTCGTGGATGGAGGGCCCGGATCGAACCGCGCTGTCGGGCACTTGAGGATGGAGGGCCGTGAGGTCTTTCGTCATGCCGTCGGAATGATCACGGATGTCATCGAAGATGCTTTCCGCGCGACGGGGTTCACTGCGGAGGACATCGACTGGTTCGTTCCGCACCAGGCGAACAAGCGGATAATCGACGCCAGCGCTCAGAAGCTTGGAATCGCACCCGAGAAGGTGGTCATCACCGTCGACCAGCATGGCAACACCTCTGCGGCTTCGATCCCGCTCGCGTTGGCGGCCGCCTGTGCCGACGGGCGCATCAAGCGTGGTGATCTGGTGCTTCTCGAAGCCATGGGCGGAGGCTTCACCTGGGGCAGCGCCCTTGTACGCTGGTGAGGGCCGGAGATCGATCCGTTGCCTGGCTCCGCTCCACGAGGCCTGATGAATATATGTCGTGGAACCGGTGCGTCTGTGATTGACCGAGCTCCCGCGACTGAATATCGTTGTAATTCAGTGAGATGCTTCTGTTGTTAAAGGTTGCTTGCAAGAGGGTGCCATGGCAGGTCGGACGGTAACGCGCGCGGACCTCTGCGAAGTGGTCTATCAGAAGGTCGGATTATCCCGGACTGAATCAGCGGCGCTCGTCGAGCTTGTTCTCAGCGAAATGTGCGATTGTTTGGCGCGCGGTGAGACTGTGAAGCTCTCGTCGTTCGGTTCCTTTATCGTGCGGGACAAGGGCGAGCGCGTGGGGCGCAACCCGAAGACGGGGATCGAAGTCCCGATCGACCCGAGGCGCGTCATGGTCTTCAAGCCTTCGAACGTGCTGCGCGCCCGCATCAACGGCCTTGAGGTTGAGGACGAGGCCTGACGCGCTCGCCAGCGCCTCGCTTGCTTGATCCAGCCTTTAAG
Source organism: Chelatococcus sp. YT9 (assembly GCF_018398315.1). NCBI lineage: Bacteria > Pseudomonadati > Pseudomonadota > Alphaproteobacteria > Hyphomicrobiales > Chelatococcaceae > Chelatococcus > Chelatococcus sp. YT9. Next base: position 4,275,422 of record NZ_JAHBRW010000001.1, on the reverse strand, counting down.
CCCAACCGGGATGCTCGCGTGCGCGCGCCCGGACTGGAGAGGCTGCCATCCACAAGCAGGCCGCCTATAAGGCAACGCTTTTGATCAGTTTTGCCGATAGATTTTGCAAGCGAGTGCAAACGCGTCTTATCCTTGAGGGATAGCATCATCTGAGTCGGCTATGTTCTCGGAGCAGACTTGGGTTGAGCCAGATCCGGTTTAGCCATGACAGTCAGGTCTAAGCGGGGGGCTATTTCGGATCACTGACATAGCCGGAGCCGGCTGAATCGAGAACGAGTGCACGGAGGAGTAGACGGTGGACAAAGGCCCAGACGCCTTTCGCACCATCAGCGAAGTCGGGGAAGAACTCGACGTTCCGCAGCACGTCCTGCGTTTCTGGGAAACGCGTTTCACGCAGATCAAGCCGCTCAAGCGGGGCGGCGGGCGACGTTACTACCGACCCGACGATGTCGAGCTTCTACGCGGCATCCGCCATCTTCTTTACGGTGAAGGCTACACGATCAAGGGTGTACAGCGCATCCTCAAGCAGGAGGGGGTGCGCTTCGTCCAGCAGGTTTGGCAGGAACCTCACCAGCTTTCATCCATCAACGCCGGCCAACGTTTCGCCGATGATTTCGAGGACGCTGATCCTGACATTGGCCGCGGTCAAGGCGCCGCTCCCGAGGAGCATGGTCATCAGGGCGAACAGCAGAGCCTTGAGGCGGTGTGGCAGCAGACGCCGCCGATGCCCGTGGCTGAAAGCGATCTGCGCGGGCCGTCGCCCCAGGTCGGCCCTCGGACCTACCAATTGCGGAACCATGAGGCCCTGCATAGCCCCGAGATGGGCCGCGGCAGCCATAACGCTGACGGCGGCTCGCTGGACAGCGAGGGTGACAGGCTGGAGCCCGACGATGCTTTCGCGGGCATCGGAACCAGCGGTCTCGATGAGGCTTCGGCGACGCGGCTCAGCATGGTGCTCGACGAACTACGGGAATGCCGCCGTTTGATCGCCATCGCGCGCGGCGTTGTTGATGATGATAACTGACATTGGATCTTTCGAATAAATAACTGAAAAATCAGCCTTTTAATCAACGCGCGACCAGCCGTGCGGCAGCAGGCGCTCCTGCGGGCGGAAGCGCGTCTTGTAGTCCATCTTCCGGGAGCCTTCCACCCAATAGCCAAGGTAGACATAGGGTAAGCCGAATTCCCGCGCCTTGGCGATGTGGTCAAGAATGATGTAGCTGCCGAGGCTGCGATGCCCATCGTCGGGTTCGTAGAAGGAATAGACCATCGACAGCCCATCGGCGAGGATGTCGGTCAATGCGACCGCTCGCAGCTCGCCCACGCCGGCACGGTCGAGATAGGGTCCGGTGCCGGGTGTTCTGTATTCGATCAGGCGAGTCGTGACGTGGCTGTCCTCCACCATCATGGCATAGTCGAGCACCGTCATGTCGGCCATGCCGCCATCGGCATGGCGGGTATCGAGATAGTGCCGGAACAGGCTGTATTGCTCGGATGTCGGAGTTGCGCCGCGCACCTCCGTGGTGAGGTCGGTGTTGGCGGCGAGGACCCTACGGAAGCTGCGCGACGGTGTGAACTCGTTGACCAGAATGCGAACGGAGATGCATGCCCGGCAGGTCTCGCACGCAGGCCGATAGGCAATGGTTTGGGAGCGTCGGAAGCCACCTTGCGTCAGAATATCGTTGATCTCTGACGCGCGCTTTCCGACGAGATGCGTGAAAACCTTGCGTTCCTCGCGCCCGGGCAGATAGGGGCAGGCGGACGGAGCGGTCAGGTAAAATTGCGGAGTATCGCGCGGCTGTGTGGTCACGCTGGCGCCCGCTCATTCAATTGGTGCGATCCCTTCAACCCTCGTCACGATAGCACCGAGCCGGCGTCTCTCAAATATCGAATAAGCACCTGCTGCGGTGAGGCAAAGAGGGGTCGGCAGGTCGATCAATCCCGAATCACGGTGAGTTGCGCGAGCACGTCATGCAGCATCCGCCGATCGCTCCGCAGGAAGGCGGTGATGATGTCAATGGCGAGCAGGAGGCCGGTGCTGGCGGCGACGTAGAAAAACAGGGCATGGATGGCGGCGGTGATGAAGTCCGGCCGGCCATAGGGACCGACGACTTTCAGGCCCATCAAACGCATGCCGATAGTCGCTTGGCGTTCGCCACTCACCGTGACCGCGCTGTAGAGAATGCCCGTGCAGGCGCCGACCAGGGGAAACAGGAACCAGGCAAGGCCGAAGGTGATGACCCCGAGAATGGCCACCACCATGAACAATACGAGCATGAGAAGGGCGATGACGACCAAGTCGATCAGATAGGCGAAGAAGCGCGGCGTGATGACACCTCGGATAGCGCCATAGTCGTCGATGGTCATCGGCTGGGACGTTTGGCGCGGCGGCAAATGGCTCACTTCTTCACTCCCGTACGATTCGCACGCTTGATGAATGATAATACGAGAGGGAGGTTCCGTCGCGGGGGTCAATGGCCCTGTTCTGCGCGGCTCCTTGCGTCCACACGCGTCGGAGCGAGGCCATCCGCGGCAAGGGCGCTCAGAATGTGCCGCGAGTGCTCGGCGTCCCGCGTTTCGATGGTGAGGTCGATGGACACGCCCTTGGCCGGCACGTCGAGGAACAGGCGTCCGTGCGAGACTTCCAGAATATTGGCGCCAAGTTCACCAAGACGGCTGGCGATGCGTCCGAGGAGCCCCGGGCCGTCGTTGGTGATGACCCGGAAGGAGACGATGCGGTCGGCCCGTTCCAGGGCCCGCACCATGACCGAAGCCAGCAGCCGGGCATCGATATTGCCACCGCTCAAGACGAGCCCGACCTTGCGGCCCTTGAAGCGCTCGGGAAAAGCGAGAAGGGCGGCGAGTGCCGCTGCGCCGGCCCCCTCCGCCATGCTGCGTTGGAGCGTAGCATAAGCGTTTACGGCGCTCTCCAGTGCCTCCTCGTCGACAACGAGCACTTCGCTTGCGAGTTGCCGTACGACAGGAAGTGTCAGCTTGCCGACGTTCTTTACGGCAATGCCCTCGGCGATGGTGGGGCCGCCGAGCGGGCTCTCCCTGCCGGAGAGCGCGTTTGAGAAGGACGGATAGAGGGCCGCTTCCACGCCAATGAGTTCAATCTCAGGTTTAAGTGCCCGGGCTGCTGTGGCGATGCCTGCGAACAGTCCCCCGCCGCCAATGGGAATGACGAGGACCTCGAGATCGGGATTATCAGCCAGGATCTCGAGCCCGACCGTTCCCTGGCCCGCCATGATCGCATTGTCGTCATAGGGGTGAATGAACGCGAGGTTCTCGGCCAGCGCGATGGCTTCCGCGCGGATAGCGGACTCCGACAGCGTCTCGCCATCGAGCACGACATGCGCGCCGTGTGCACGAGTATTCTCGACCTTCACCAGGGGCGTCGCCTGGGGCATGACGATGGTCGCGGGAATGCCGAGGCGCTTTGCATGATACGCGACAGCCTGCGCATGATTGCCGGCGGACATGGCAATCACCCCGCGCTGGCGCTCCTCCGGGGTGAGGCTCGAAAGTTTCACGAGGGCGCCGCGCTCCTTGAACGAGCCGGTGGGCTGCATGTTCTCGTATTTGACGTACACTTCCGCGCCGGTCAGCGCGCTGAGAGAGGGCGAGGCGAGAAGTGGAGATCGGACAACGGAGCTGCCTATGACGCCCGCAGCCCGTTCGATATCGGCCAGGGTGAGGATTGGGTCGGTAGGTGTCGGCACGACTCGTTCTCCGCTGGTGACGTTTTCTCGGCCACCCTGCCACCGCTCAGCGCGCATTTCGCCGCGCTCCGAAATCGCAGGATGCAGGTTTTCTACGTTGAATTTATTATATTTATCAATGCCGTAATCAGCAATTCTTATTTTTTGAGAGAAGTACGGCCGGTCGCCCAGTCCAAGTCCGTCCCGAACAGTCCTTGGGGACGCAAGACAAGAATGACAGCAAGCAGTGCATAGATCGCGATGTCGCGGGATTCAATGGGCAGGGTTGCGGCCCATAGGGCTTCTGCTGCACCGACGATCAAGCCTCCGAGGAGTGCTCCGCCCACGGATCCGACGCCGCCGAGCACGGCCGCGATGAGGGCTTTGAGGCCCAGTGACATTCCCGACGCATAGCCGACGTTGCCGTAATAGATCGCCATGATGAAACCGGCGAACCCGGCCAGCATACAGGCAAGCAGGAATGTCTGGTCGAACAGCCGGCTGCCGTTGATCCCACAGAGCGCGGCGGCGCCAGGGTCATCGGCATAGGCGCGCCATGCCCTGCCGAAGCTGGTCAGGCGCATCGCGACGGTGAGGGCTGTCGCGATGACGAAACCCGCGATGCTGATGGCGAGGTTCATGGGCGTCGTCGTTACCGCGAAGCCTTCGGCTTGGGCAAGCGGCAGGGGATTGTTCCAGAGGGGCGGCAGCCACTGGGCATAGCTGCCCTGGGCCAAGCGCAGATATTCGGCCATCGCGATCGACAGGCCGAGGGTCGCGATCAGAACGCGTTGCCCGCTGGCGTCCCGGAGGGGAGCGATCGCCATACGGCCGAGCACCACCCCGTGCAGGCCCGAGGCGAAGAGCGTGAATGCAAGCCCCAATCCGATGCCGACGAAAGGTGTGGAGATGCCGCCGGCGAGCGCGATGGCAACGCCGAGCGTTGTGGCGGTTCCGCCGAGAACCGCAAACTGGCCGAAGGCGAGATTAATGCGGCCGATCAATCCGAAGATGAGCGCGTAGGTGCTGGCGAGAAGGCCGTAGATGGCCAGCAATGGCAGGGCCGAAACGGCTTGCTGAAGGCCGAGCCCAACGCTGCGCGACACCTGGGGCGCGGGTTTGGCGGTTGAAATCTCGGCCTTTTCCTCCTCTGGAGCGTCCAGATAGAAGCGTTTCAGAAAGTAGAAATTAGCATCAGAGACGGGGCCCCGCTCAGTCGCGATGCCAATGAGGAGCGCCTTGTCGGCGGCTAGGCCCGTGCCGGCGAACCGACACAGCAAGACGCGTCCGCGCAGTCGGCCCGCCCGATCCTTGGCGGTGTAGTCGATGCGCAGGCTGTTGGGCAGCGGGCCGGACAGCGGCGCTGCGACGTCCACGATTTCGCCGTCCAGATTGATCGCCGGCAGCACGGCACGACAGACCCGCTCCTGATCGGCATCTACGAGCCTGGCGCAGGCCGCCACTGCCATGACGCCAAGGCCGATCAAGAAGAGGACGACAGGGCGGCGCATGGACGGGCCAATAATGCGAGTGGGTGCCTTGCACAGGCTGGCCCGGCCGTTAAACCGCCGAGGAAATTCCCAGTCTGCACGGGGGCGGCCGCCGTCGCGGCCGATCGTTTCCTCTATCCGTGGTACCGTCTATTTGACAGCCTTGAGCATCGTGGCGACCCGTGGTGCGAAATAGGTCAGGATACCGTCCGCTCCCGCGCGCTTGAAGGCGATGAGGCTTTCTACCATGGCCTTGTCGCCATCGATCCAACCATTACGCGCGGCGCCCTCGATCATCGCGTATTCCCCGGATACCTGATAGGCGAAAGTGGGCACACCGAAGGTTTCCTTCACCCGGTGGACGATGTCGAGATAGGGCAGGCCCGGCTTGACCATCACCATATCCGCCCCTTCCTCGAGATCGAGTGCGACTTCGCGCAAGGCCTCGTCGCTATTGGCCGGGTCCATCTGGTAGGTGCGCTTGTCACCGACCAGCGTCGCGTTGCTCCCAACGGCGTCGCGGAAAGGCCCGTAAAAGGCGGAAGCGTATTTCGCCGCATAGGCCATGATCTGCACGTCCGGATATCCAGCGAGGTCGAGAGCGGCTCTGATGGCTCCGACGCGCCCGTCCATCATGTCCGATGGGGCAATGATATCCGCGCCTGCGGCGGCGAGCGTCATGGCTTGAGCGACCAGAAGCGCGACGGTTTCATCATTGAGGATGGTATCACCGTCCATTACCCCGTCGTGGCCGTGGCTGGTGTAGGGATCAAGGGCCACATCCGTGACGACGCCGATGTCCGGCACTGCGGCCTTGATGGCGCGGACCGCCCGGCATACGAGGTTGTCCGGGTTCACGGCCTCGGTGCCCTCCGGATCGCGGAGCGCCGGATCCGTGTAAGGGAACAGCGCCACCGCGGGGATGTCGAGGTCCCGAGCACGCCGCGCTTCAGCGACGACCTGCTCGATCGGAAGACGCTGCACGCCGGGCATCGACGCGACATCCTCGGGGATATCGCCCTCGATCACGAACAATGGCCAGATGAGGTCGTTCGTCGACAGCGTGTTCTCGCGGACCAGCCTCCGCGCCCATTCGTTCTGACGATTACGGCGGGGCCGGACGGTGAGGCCGAGCGATGCCGCGCCGGTTGATGTCGGACCGTTAAACGTCGCGCGCCGAGCATCGCGGCCGGCGTGATCGTTGATGTGGCCCACAACGGGGGGAGGGTTCTTGACAGCCATCGGATCCGATCCAGCCTTGAAGTCATACTCTCTCGCTTAGCATCTCGTCGTGCATATCGAAATGCTGCAGCTCCCAAGTTGTCGGCCATGACGTCGCAGGATCATGCGGCCTGCGATTGACGCCGGGTCAGTTGGCCGCCAGTCTCTCGCGCTTCGGACGTCCGGCATTCGGTCGGATAATCCATGGGGATTGTCCGTCATTCCGGCGTCGAAACCGGGAGGCCGCACGGTGGCGGCCGCATTTCGCGTATATCAGACGGGGAGCCCGGAAGGGATTCGGCTCCGGAGCGGCTTCAGCGCGATCTGATAGTGGGTAGGACAAGAAGATGGCACGAGCACGAGATGACAGATCGGGCGCGCAGCAGGGCTTCGCGGACGCCCTGACGAACGACGACACGCACGGGCTGCAGTGGGACGTCGTGCTGGTATGGTTTCTGCGCGCAATGGCCGTCGTCTGGCTGGTCACGGGAGTCGGGCATTGGGCCATCCTGCTCGGCGTGTTTCCGGGCGACGCACCCTTCGAGGGCAGGCCAATGACCTATCAAGCCACCACGATCTATTTCGCGATCATCGACCTTGTTGCAGCGGTCGGTCTCTGGCTCACGAGCACCTGGGGCGGGGTCATGTGGCTGCTCGCCGTGATGAGCGATTTGATCCTGGCGATTTTCTTTCCCCATGTCATCGGTCACGGATTTGTGACCATAGCCGCTATGGTCACCCTCGTTGCGACTTATTTCGTGATCTCGTGGCTCGCCGCGCGCACGACCGATTAAACTTCGACAACTGGCGGTTCGAGGGCCGGGCTGACGCCGTTTCTCGCGCAATTCGTACTGAAACTATGTGCGATGAAGAAATATCTTGTTCATTTTATTGATTAAATCGCCTTTCAGAGATCTCGCGTAGTGTCTGCCTCATTCGTTCGCAGATCCGATCAACGGATCGCAAAGATAATTTATGAGGCGTCAAATGACTATTGCAGCACAATTGATTGGAAAGAGTGTTCCCGCTCCGGTCGAAGATGATATCAGCGGGCTCTATCTGGAATCGCTGACGCTTGTGGAGCGTCTCCATCGCCGTCTTCTCGATGTCATCAAGGATGAATTCGAGCGGCGCGGCGGAAACGAGCTGAACAGCGTGCAAGCGCTCCTGCTCTACAATATCGGCGACAAGGAACTGAGCGCCAGCGAGCTGCGGTCGCGTGGCTATTATCTCGGCGCCAATGTCTCCTATAACGTCAAGAAGCTGGTCGAGATGGGCTATCTCCAGCAGACCCGCTCGCGCGTCGACCGCCGTTCCATGCGCATCACGCTGACCCCCAAGGGCAGGGCGGTTCACGACGTCGTGACCGCGCTTTACGAGAAGCATATGCAGACGATTGCACCGCTCGGGGGGATCTCGTGTGATGATTTCAAGCTGATCAACCGATCGCTCCTGCGTCTGGAGCGCTATTGGACAGACCAGATCCGTTATAAGCTCTGATCGCAATGGGTTAGTCTTGCAAGGTCGCATGGTGATCCGGCATCTCCCCTCAGGGGGTGCCGCGATCCTCGCTTTTGTTGCATTGCGGCAACACGGGATTGACGACCCGATGCGCTCCCGTTAGATGCCACAAATTAGCCCGACTGCTCATGGTTGTTTAACGGACTACCGCTTACAGTTCGACCATCGGACCCGGCGGTTGTTGCCTGCGCCTATGGCGCTGGCGTCGGGGCATGTTGAGTTCAACAGTGGGATTGGGTCTGTGAGCCTTCGGTACTCCTTATCGAATGTTGGATTGCTGGCCGTAACGCTCGGCGTGACGTCGATCGCAACGGTTGAAATCGCGCAAGCGCAACAGGTAGCGCTCGGCTCGCAGGCCGAGTGGGTACAAAGCTATGACGCCGCGTCGAGCATGCGCTTGCGTCGGTCCAATACGCCGACCTTGTCGGCTGAGGCGGTCGCAGCGACCGAAGCCGCGATCGTGCAGTATCGCGATATCGTGAACCGCGGGGGGTGGGGGCAGATCCAGGGCCGCCAGACTCTCAAGGTCGGCATGCGCAGTCCGGCTGTCGTAGGCCTGCGCCAGCGGCTCGCGGCAAGCGGGGACCTTTCCGTGCAATCTGGCGACACGGACATCTTCGACTCTTATGTCGAAGCCGCCGTCAAGCGTTTCCAGGGCCGCCATGGGCTGGCGCAAACGGGCGTTGTGAATGCCAGCACCATCGCCGCGATGAACGTGCCGGCCCAGGTGCGCCTGCAGCAGCTCGAGACGAACCTCGTCCGTCTGCGCTCGTTGTCCGGCAATCTCGGCCAACGCTACGTGATCGTGAACATTCCGGCCGCCCAGGTGGAGACCGTTGAGAATGGTCATGTCGCGACGCGACACGCGGCTGGTGTCGGCAAGATCGATCGACAGTCGCCGATCATGAACGCCAAGATCACCCAGGTGAACTTCAATCCGTTCTGGACCGTGCCGGCGTCGATCATCCGCAAGGACCTGATCCCGAAGATGCGGACCGACCCGAGCTATCTCACGGACCAGAAGATCCGCGTGTTCAACGGCCAGGGACAGGAAGTCCCACCGCAGAGCATCAACTGGAACTCGAACGAAGCAACGCGCTACATGTTCCGGCAGGATCCCGGCGCCGACCTGAATTCGATGGGCATGGTCCGCATCAATATCCCGAACCCCCATGGCGTTTACATGCACGACACGCCTTCCAAGGGTGTGTTCGGTGACGATTTCCGCTTCGTGTCGTCAGGCTGTGTGCGCGTCCAGAACGTGCGCGACTACATCACGTGGCTCCTGAAGGACACGCCCGGCTGGGATCGTGCCCGCATCGACGCGGCGATCGCATCGGGCGACCGCATCGACGCGACGATCACGTCGGCGGTTCCTGTCTACTGGACTTATATCACGAGCTGGGCCACGGCTGATGGCGCGGTGCAGTTCCGTGATGACATCTACAATCGCGACGGCCTGAATATCGCGAAGGTGATGAACTACTCGGCGATCGACGAAGACATCGATGCGACGAACTGAGCGATCAGAACGCGTGTGAAGAAAGGCCCGCCTCATCGGCGGGCTTTTTTATGGGCGGCTCTCAGGGCGCTCAGCGAACCTGATAGCGAAAATGGGCTCTGCAGGGCCTGCGCCCAGGGGTGGCCCGGGTGGAGACGATCAAGGCAGTCCTTCAGCCATAGGCGTTCTGCCGCAGGCAGAAGCGGCAAGGCTCGCGCGAAATCCACCTCATCCTTCGGACGCTGATCCTTGGCCTTGAACAGAAGGACGGCGGCGGGCTGAAGGTATGGGATGCCGCAAGGAGATCGCGCCACCATTCTGCTGCGCGGGCGCGTGATCGTTGGATCACGCTTGTAGATCCATGTCGCAGGCGTCCCCGGTTCTATCATCATGTCGACTCGCCAGCGATGATCGGAGCGAGCGAAGCACCAGATCTGGGCAACATCCGCGGCCGGCTCCTCATCGGTCGAGAGCGGCTCGATCGTGCCATCCTTAACGGTGTAGAACTCCAGCTCCCCCAACCTTTGACGGAACGCCGGGAGGTTCTTGCGCAAAACCGTGAATTCCAGATCGCTATGCGGGCGTGTCTCACGCCCGTGGCAGAGATCGAGAGCCCAACCGCCGACGACACACCAAGGACTCGATGTCCCGGCGAGACGTTGGGCTAATTCGGCCGGGTGCCAAGGGGCCCAGGCATGCTGATCCGGCACGGCGAGGTGATTCGGCATCGCTTCATGCACATTCTGTTCTGACCGGCAGTTCTTATGAGGGGAGGGCCGCAATCCGGCAATTCATGACCGGTCGGTTGCATTGTCGGCGCATAATCGGCCGCAGTGTCGCTTGAACAGTGCCTGCGGTGCGTCCAATAGCCCGTCCACCTCCCGTTTTCGTGGTCCTGTGTTGGCCTGGATCGTGGCGCGTGATATGGGGACGGCGCGGTGAAGAACCCGCCGTTCCAGGACAGCCTTCGGCACGGCCGGCCTAGCTTGGCACCGCTTGCGGTGGCGCACATGTCGCGCCATCCATACCGTTCTATCACGGGAGTAGAGACGATGAGCGCACATGAAGCCGCGGCCGGAAGCCATTTGACGAACAGCTTTTTTTCCGCGTCGCTTGCGGACGCCGATCCGGAGATTGCCCGCGCCATCGAGCTCGAACTCGGTCGCCAGCGCGACGAGATCGAATTGATCGCCTCCGAGAACATCGTTTCCCGCGCCGTTCTTGAGGCGCAGGGCTCGGTGATGACGAACAAATATGCGGAAGGTTATCCGCGTCGGCGCTACTACGGCGGTTGTCAGTTCGTCGATATCGCCGAGGATCTCGCGATCGAGCGGGCATGCCGCCTATTCGATTGCCGCTTCGCCAATGTGCAGGCGAACTCCGGTTCCCAGGCAAACCAGGCCGTGTTCATGGCGCTCATGCAGCCCGGTGACACGTTCATGGGGCTGGATCTCGCGGCCGGCGGCCATCTGACCCATGGCGCACCGCCGAACATGTCGGGCAAGTGGTTCAAGCCCGTTCCCTATCCGGTGTCGAAGACCGATCATCGCGTCGACATGGATGAGGTGGAGCGCCTCGCGCATGCCCATAAGCCCAAGGTGATCGTGGCCGGTGGCTCGGCCTATGCCCGTCACTGGGATTTCGAACGCTTCCGGGCCATTGCCGACGCCGTCGGCGCCTATTTCATGGTCGACATCGCCCATTTCGCCGGACTGGTGGCCGGCGGCGCGCATCCATCCCCGTTCCCGCATGCCCATGTGGTCACGACCACGACCCACAAGACCTTGCGCGGCCCGCGCGGCGGCATGATCCTCACCAACGAAGAGGACTTGGCCAAGAAGATCAATTCGGCCATCTTCCCCGGCCTGCAGGGCGGCCCGCTGATGCATGTCATCGCGGCGAAGGCGGTCTCCTTCGGTGAGGCACTGAAGCCTGACTTCAAGGTCTACGCCCGCGCGGTCGTGGATAATGCGAAGGTTCTTGCCGATGGCATCGCGGCAGGCGGCTATGACATCGTGACGGGCGGCACGGATAACCATCTGATGCTCGTCGACCTCCGGCCCAAGAAGCTCACGGGCAAGGCCGCCGAGGCGGCGCTCGGCCGTGCTGGAATCACCTGCAACAAGAACGGCGTGCCCTTCGATCCGGAGAAGCCGACCATCACATCCGGCATTCGCCTCGGGACGCCGGCTGCGACGTCACGCGGTTTCGGCGTGGCCGAATTCAAGCAGGTGGCGTCGCTCATCGTCGAGGTGCTCGATGGTCTGGCGGCTCATGGTGACGTTGAGAATGCCGCGACTGAAGCGGCCGTCCTGAAGCGCACCCATGAATTGACCAAGCGCTTCCCGATCTACGGGTGATTGGACTCGCTTGGCCATATCAGAGCCTGTTATGGTTTTTGGACGCAGCGCCGGGGGCGCTGCGTCATGAAGCCGGAGTGAAACCATGCGTTGCCCGTTCTGCGGCAGTCTCGATACGCAGGTAAAGGACTCCCGGCCGACCGATGATCATTCCTCCATCCGCCGCCGGCGTGTGTGTCCGGACTGCGGTGGTCGTTTCACGACATTCGAGCGCGTCCAGCTACGCGAACTGATGGTGTTGAAGCGCTCGGGTCGCCGTGTGCCTTTCGACCGCGACAAGCTCACGCGTTCCGTCAATGTCTCGCTACGCAAGCGGGCAGTTGACCCGGAGCGGGTCGAGCGGCTGATAAACGGTGTGGTCCGCCAGCTCGAGAGCACGGGTGAGGCCGAAGTCACCAGCCAGATGATCGGCGAGGTGGTGATGAAAGCGCTGCGCAATCTAGACAGCGTGGCCTATGTTCGCTTCGCGTCAGTTTACAGGAACTTCCGCGAGGCTCAGGACTTCAAGGCGCTCATTGGTGAACTGGCTCTTGAAGAGTTGCCCGTCGAGGCCGATGTTGGTGGGGCTGATGCTCCCGACGCGGTCGACACAAAGACCTGAACTTTGCCCGCCATCGAGTCCCTTTCGCCGCACCAGATCTCGCTGGATCGCCGCTTCATGCGCGATGCGCTCGTCCTTGGCGCGCGTCACCTGGGACTGACGTGGCCAAATCCTTCTGTCGGCGCGCTGGTCGTCGCGCCCGGGCCGGAGGGTGTCATCCTGGGCCGCGGCATGACCCAGCCGGGAGGACGTCCCCATGGTGAACCTGTCGCCCTGGCCGCGGCCGGGGAGGCGGCGCGTGGCGCGACGCTTTATGTGACACTGGAGCCCTGTTCGCACTGGGGACGAAGCCCACCCTGCGTTGATTCGGTCATCGCCGCGGGTATCGCACGGGTGGTCTCGGCGCTCGAGGATCCCGACGCACGAGTGGCGGGCGCCGGGCATGCCCGTCTCCGGGATGCAGGCGTTGACGTAACCATTGGCCCTCTGGCGAAGGAGGCGGAACGCGCCCATCGCGGCCATATCCTGCGTGTGCGGGAGGGACGACCTGCGGTCACCGTCAAACTGGCGATGACCGCAGATGGCTTTGCGGGCGTTGCGGGTGAACGCCTGCGCATCACCGGGCCGGTCGCCAATGATCACGTCCATCTCATGCGTGCGCATGCCGATGTCATCATGGTTGGGGTCGGCACCGTTCTGGCTGACGATCCTGCCCTGAACGTGCGGCTGCCGGGGATGGAGGCGCGCTCGCCGGTGCGCGTCATCATCGACACGGCGCTTCGCACGCCGCCGACTGCCGTGGTCGCGCGGACGGCGGCTGAGCATCCCACCTGGATCGTCGCGGGCCGGGATGCGCCGATCGAGGCCGAGCGGACGCTGGTTGCGCAAGGTGTTGAAGTTATGCGCCTCGGCTCCATCGGCAGGGTGGATCTCAACGCGGCGCTGCGGCTCCTGGCGACGCGCGGCGTGACGCGTGTCTTCTGTGAAGGCGGACCGCAGCTTGCCGATGCGTTGGCCGCGGCGGGGCTGGTGGATGAGCTCGTCACCGTGACAGGACCGCTCCCTCTGGGGGCGTCATCAGCGCGACCCGGCATCCGGGCTATCGGGCCGCATCTGGCGCAACTTGTTCAAGGCGGGATTGTCAAAGCCGCCGTCACATGGGATGTCGCCCATCAGGATGTAACGCTGACTAATGCGGGCAGCGCGGCGGGGGGAGCCGTTGACCGATTCGCTGTCCTTGAGAGGCCAAGTTCATGTTTACCGGAATCGTGACGGACGTCGGCGAGGTCGTTGCCGCCGAAAACTTCCAGGGAACCCTGCGCCGTTTGCGCATTGTTTCGCGCTATGACCCGGAAACGATCGCCATCGGCGCTTCGATTGCTTGCGGCGGCCCCTGTCTGACGGTCGTTGCGGTTGGTCCTCACGAACAGGGTTCGTGGTTTGAAGTTGACGCGGCGGCTGAGACCCTCGCGCTGACGACGGTTGGCGCCTGGACGGTCGGCACACGCGTTAATCTGGAGCGCTCGCTAAAGATTGGCGATGAGCTCGGGGGACATATCGTCACGGGTCATGTGGACGGGATCGCCACCATCATCGCCCGGGAGGACATCACGGAAGTGGGCGAAGGCGGTGAGGGGAACTCCTGGGGGGCGACCGCCCGGTTCGACATTCGCGCACCGGATGCCATGGCGGCCTTTATTGCCGCCAAGGGCTCGGTTGCGCTCGATGGCTGCTCTCTGACGGTCAACCACGTCGAACGCAACGTGTTCTCTATCCTCCTCATTCCGCATACTCTCGAGGTCACGACTTGGGGCGCGCGTCATGTTGGCGACCGCCTCAATCTTGAGGTGGATCTCATGGCCCGCTATGCCGCACGCCTTGCGGAGGCGCGGGGGGCGGGTTACTGAGCACAGGCTCGGTTCGTGGCGACGTATGCCCGGACCCCTAGTCATCTGTCCCGTCTTTTATCTCGTCCGGATCATCGTCATGGCCGCTCCACGCCAAAGTACACCTGTCGCCGCCTTCTCAGGCCCAGCGCGCGTTCTCATTGTCGAGGCGCGATACTATGACGACCTTGCAGACGAATTGCTGCGTGGCGCTCGTGGCGCATGCGAGGCGGCCGGCGCCTCCGTTGATGTCCTCACCGTGCCTGGCGCGCTTGAATTGCCGGCTCTTCTGGCGATCGCACTCGACGCCGCTGAGGCACGAGGTCTTCCCTATGATGCGGCGGTGGCGCTCGGCTGCGTCATCCGGGGCGAGACAGGCCATTATGATATCGTCGCCAATGAGAGCGCGCGTGCCCTGATGGAACTGTCGGTGACCCGTCGTCTGCCATTTGGGAATGGCATTCTGACGGTGGAGAACGACGAGCAGGCTTGGGCGCGAGCGCGCGTGAGCGACATGGACAAGGGTGGTGGAGCCGCCCAAGCGGCACTCGCCGTCCTCCGCATCAAGCGTGAACTCGCCGTGGCAGGTAAGATACGATGAGCGACGCGCAGGTATCCAAAAGCGAACGCCGGAGCGCGGCTCGTCTGGCGGCCGTCCAGGCCCTGTACGAGATGGACGTCGCAGCGACCGGCGTCATCGAGGCGGTCGCCCAGTTCGAAGCACACTGGATGGGTCAGGAGATCGACGGCGTCTCCTTCAAGCCGGCGGAAGCTGCATTCTTTCGCGACATCGTTGCCGGCGTGGTTCGCGAGCAGAAGCCGGTCGATCGCAAGGTCGATGCCGCGCTCGCCAAGGGCTGGCCGCTGACGCGCGTGGAGATCGTTCTGCGCGCTGTTTTGCGCGCCGGCTGCTACGAACTGATGTTTCGCAAGGATGTGCCCGTGCGAGTCGTCATCTCCGAATATGTGGATGTGTCGCGCGCCTTCTACAGCGATGATGAGCCAGGTTTTGTCAATGCGGTCCTGGACACCGTCGCTCGCGAGGTCAGGCCGGGCGAGCTCGGGCCACGCGGTTGACTCGTCCGCCGTTGCTGCACCGGCCTCTTCGGTCAGCATCTTTCGCTCGAGGAAAGAGGCGCGCTTCCTATGCGGAGTGCGATCACCTTGGCGAAACGCATTGCGGGAACGAAGTTGTCGGTCCTCTCCTGAACGGCGCTTGACTGCGAACAGATGAATGGACACGCGGTGCAAGTTGCCGCTGCTCGCTCAGTTCTTGTCCTCTGGCTCGCCTGAAAATGTCTCTCGGTCGAAACAGGCAGCAGCGCTGCTTCATATCCCTGCTGTGCCAACGCTGCCGCGTTGCACATTCGAGGTTCTGGTAGCTATCTGACCGAAGGTGTATTATCCCGGCCAAGCTTCGTCCATCGATGGGCTCAGGGGACAGTAGCGCAGCATAGGCCTGGTCCCCAAGGCTCTTTGCGAAGGGATGGATTTTGCCAGGGCAGGCGGCGTGAAGCTGCGTATCGCTGCGTCGATCGGAGAGGCTGGCAGCGCGGTTTTGGGGGAGGGGAATGGCTCGGTTGACGAATGGTAAGCTTGACGCGTTTCGCAGCGTCAGCCACGGCATTGCTTTTGAGTTTCGAGATTTCCTGACCCTGCGGAAGCGTTCGCGAGAGAAGCCCGCATTCGGAGACGGAAGGCTCTTTCCTACACCGAACGAAGTCACGCTGGCGTGGCTCACCCCGCGCTTGCAGGGCGATTTCGCAGTGGAAAGCCGCGCGGGCGGTATTACCCAGATGGTGATGCTCGCCGATGAGGCGGACGCGAAAGCTCTGGCGCAGGCCCTGCGGCTTTCTTTCGCGCCGGGAGAAGGCCAGCGCTGCACCTATATGGCGCGCTATGAGGTGACGGCCTTCACCCAGCTGAAATGGGCAACGCAGGCAGGTCTCATCTGAACGGTGAGGGCCCGCCTTCGAGTGCGGTTTTCTCGTGGTACCTATGTCAGGGGCTTTGTGACGCAGATCGCATAGCGGTCCTGCAGGAGGCGGTCGAGCCCGCGCAACAGGGGCATTTTGCGGGCCTGGGCTAGATGAATGTCGCCCATCTTCCGGTCCACGACGGCGCCGATGAAGCCAGCTTCCTCAAGGAGTGGTATCACCGCTTCCGCGGTCATGCCCTTGGAAAAGAAAAGCTGCGACCGAATGCGCTGGTCGCGATTGACGAGATCCGGATCCTGCATGCCCGATGCCGGCTTGCCGGCGATTTTCTCCAGGGATGCGCGTAGCAGGCCAGCCCAGGTCTTCTTGTCCTGGTTGAGATCGACGATCAGCAGCTTTCCGCCCGGTTTCAACAGCGCATACCACTCCGCGAATGCCGCCCTTGGGTCCACAAGTGTCCAGACGAGGTGGCGTGTGATGATGACATCGTAGCTGCCACGGGCTTCCATGGTGTTCTCGGCGTCGCACATGATGAAGCGGATATCGCTGCCGCGCTTCGCTGCCTTGGCGCGCGCCTTCGACAGCATGGCCTCAGACCAGTCGGCGCCCGTCACCGCGAAACCCAGATCGTGCATGAGATGCGAGATGACGGCGGTGCCGCAAGCCAGATCCAGAGCTGCCCGCCCTTCACCCCGCCCGAGGTGCCTCGCGATCAACCGATGCCACCCGCGCCTCTCCGCGTCGGAAAAAATTTCATGCCCAACGCTCAAGTCAAAGGTTTCGGAGCGTATCGACCAATATTCGCGAATTTCGTCGCGTAGGGAATAGTTTGAGCTATGCACGTCCGTCATGGAAGCGAACTCATTGGAATTATTACAAAAGATAGCAATTGACGGCCCTGCGTCGATTTCCTATCGGCGATCTCATTAGCAAATTTAAAGGGCGGTCGAAATGGGGTTCCTTCATCGTACCGTGGTCACTGTCGTCGCGCTGGCAGCGCTGATGCCGGCAACGGCCATGGCGCAGTCATTCACCGTGAAGGACGTCGCGGGACGTGAGGTCACTTTCGACAAACCCGTTGATCGCGTCATTCTTGGCGAGGGGCGTCTTCTTTATTCCGTCGCTGCTATCGAGCCCGACCCTTTCTCCAAGGTGGTGGGATGGCGCAATGACCTCATGCGCAACGACGCCGACAGCTACAACGCCTATGTTGCGAAATTTCCCAAGGCCAAGGACGTCCCGTTTCTGGGAAATTTGACTGACGGTACGCTGCAGACCGAAACCGTCGTCAACCTGAAGCCCGACGCGATGGTGCTGACCATCGGCGACAAGAAGGCCGCCGATGAAGTCAAGCTGGAGGAGATGCTCGGCAAGATCGGCGTGAAGGTCGTCTATGTCGATTTCCGCGAACATATCCTGAAGAATACGGAGCCGAGCCTCAAGGTCCTCGGGCAGCTCTTCGGCAAGAGCGATCGCGCGGACGAGGTCGCCGCCTACTGGCGCAAGGAGCTTGCGCGCGTCACCGACAAGTTGAAAGCCGCCAATCCGAAGCGCCCGAACGTATTCATGTATCGTGCGGCAGGGCTCGTCGAATGCTGCGGCACCTTTGGGCCTGATAATTTTGGCCTGATGGCGGATCTGGCTGGCGGCCACAACATCGGCTCGGATTTCCTGCCGGGTTATACGGGATCCATCAACGCCGAGCAGGTCGTCGCAACCAATCCGGACGTCATCGTGGTGACTGGCGCCAACTGGAGCCAGACCCCCAATGCGAAAAACTTCGTCAATGTCGGACCAGGGACGGCTGCGTTGGCGGCGGGCAGCCGGGAAGCGCTCGCGGCGTTGATGAAGGAGCCCGCCTTCACCGGGTCCAAGGCCGTGAAGAATGATGATGTCCACGCGATCTGGCATCAGTTCTACACCAGTCCCTACCAGTTCGTGGCTATCCAGCAGATGGCCAAGTGGTTCCATCCCGAGCTATTCGCGGACCTCGATCCGGACGCGACGTTCAAGGAATTCCACGCCAAGTTCCTGCCGATCGACTACCAGCCGGGTTATTGGGTCTCGATGGACGGCGGTAAGAAATAATGGCCAGCCTGCACATGGCAGAGCCTGCTGTCGGTAGCCTGGAGGGCCGGGGTCAATACCGCGCTCTCATACGCAGGAAACTCGTCATTCTGGCTGCCATGGCTTTGGCGCTGTGTTTGTCCTTCGCCGTCGATCTGGCGTGGGGCCCGGCGCGCTACAGCCTTCTCGATGTCGTTATCGCGGTTTTCAATCCGGCCGCCGTTTCAGATTCTGTGCGCACGGTGGTCTGGGACATCCGCATGCCAGTTGCGGTGATGGCGATCGTGGTGGGCGCGGCGCTCTCAGTCGCTGGCGCGCAGATGCAAACGATCCTCGCGAACCCTCTCGCGAGCCCGTTTACCCTGGGCATCTCGGCGGCAGCCAGCTTCGGCGCGGCCTTCGCCATCGTTTTCGGTGTGCCGTTCTTGCCTGTGGTCGCCTCGGGCCTCATCGTTCCGCTGAATGCATTTCTCATGGCGCTGGTCGCCACGCTGTTCATCCATTTCATATCCCAGATGCGCGGCGTGTCCGTCCAGACCGTGGTGCTTCTTGGAATTGCCTTGGTATTCACGTTCAACGCGGCGCTTGCATTCCTGCAATATCTCGCTTCCGAGCAGGCCCTGGCGACCGTCGTTTTCTGGACGATGGGCAGCCTGACGAAGGCGACCTGGCCGAAGATATGGATCACCTTGGCGGTCCTGCTGATTGCACTGCCCTTGTTCGCACGCAACGCATGGGCCTTGACGGCCATTCGCCTCGGTGAGGACAAGGCTGCGAGCTTCGGCGTGAATGTGCGCTATATCCGCCTCGAGACGATGCTGGTCATCTCCCTTCTGGCGGCAATTCCCGTCAGCTTCGTGGGGACGATCGGCTTCGTCGGACTGGTCGGTCCGCACATCGCCCGGATGATCTTCGGGGAAGACCAGCGCTTCTTTCTGCCCGGCTCGGTCGTGTCCGGGGCACTTCTGTTGTCGCTCACTTCGATCGTCAGCAAATCGATCATCCCGGGCGTCGTCTTCCCCATAGGGATCATCACCGCCCTGGTCGGCGTGCCGTTCTTTTTCTCGTTGATCCTAACCGATGTGAGGCGCACATGGTGACGCTCCAGCTCGATCAGGTCGGGGCCTATTACGGCAAGAAACTGACGGTTTCCGAGATCAGCACGCCCTTGCTGTCGGCAGGCGAGCTGGTGGCCGTCATCGGCCCCAATGCCGCGGGCAAATCCACCTTGTTCAAGCGTGTCGCGGGGCTCCTGAAGGGGCCGGGACAGATCCGCCTGGAGGGTAGCGCGAAGGGCAAGCGTGCCATCAGCTATATGCCGCAGGACAGCTCGGCGAATGCGGTGCTGACGGTCTATGAATCGATCTTGCTGGCGCGAAAGCAGGGCCAGTCGTGGAGCGTGGGCGACGATGACCTCCGGCTGATCGATCACATCATGGAAGCTCTCGATATTCGGGATCTCGGTTTCCGCGATCTCGGCGCGCTCAGCGGGGGCCAGCGCCAGCTGGTCTCAATCGCTCAGACATTGGCGCGCGAGCCCGACGTTGTCATCATGGACGAGCCGACAAGCGCGCTCGATCTCCATAGGCAAATGGAGGTGCTCGCGTTCATGCGTGCGCAGGCCAGGCAACGCGGCATGATCGTATTGATCGCGATCCACGACCTCAATCAGGCGCTCCGCTTCGCTGACAAGACGCTGATCATCGCCAAGGGCCGAATGGTTGCTTGCGGCCTTTCCGGCGATATCATCACGGCCGACATGTTGCGCGATGTCTATCGCGTGGAAGCGCGGATCGAGCGCTGTTCCCGCGATCTCAGCCACGTCATCGTCGACGCCAACATTCCAGCCTGAACACGCGCCGTATGCGGGTCGCTTTCCGCTGCGCCCATGCTTGCCCCGATCATGCGGCAGTGGGATAACTTGTGCCGCTGCGGATCGGAATGTGAGCGATGATGATGACCGAACACGCTGCAGTCATTCGGCGGATTGCCTTGGCCGGACACGAAGGTGAGCCCGCCTATTCCTGGTCTCTGGTCACCCAGGATGCGATCGACCGACTGCTTGAACTGCACCTCGTCGAGATGGCGGGCAGGGACTGGGATAATCGTCCTCGGTATCGCCTCACTGATGACGGTCGCAAAGTCTCTGGCGACATCGCTCCCGCATATGGCTGAGCGTCTGGCCTAGATGATGTGAGCTTACGCCAAGCTTTGGATGGCGAACGCCAGTCCGACGAACGCCGTGATGGTGCCCGCAATGGCGAGCTTCAGCGCCAGGCTGGGGTCGCAGCGCGGCGTCAGCCCGTCCTCATAATCACTTTGATCCAACACAGTTATTCTCCGGAATAATCTGCGACCCGCATAGGCGGGGGATGCTTCAGTTTCATGACGGAGGTCCACCGGCGAGCGAGCAATGCGCGAGACACATGCGTTGGTGCGATAGCGTGCTAGGCCTTTGTGGCTCAGGGCGCGGTCATATGTTCATCCGACGGGGATCCGAGATGATCTTCGGCTTGCATCTGCTATGTCGAAGACCAGCGGACCGGGGTTGTTCCAGTAAGCCCTTGCAGGTCTCCTATCTTCCACCGTGCTTCCGCTCCAATCGGCCTGGCGCGGCAGCGATAGCCCGTCTAGAACGCGCCCTTCCTCATCCCGACTGACGAGCTGGCCCTCGTCCTGGTTTCACATCCTCGTAATCCCACGCGCGGGGCGCACCGCGGCGCATAAAAATGGTGTGCCACTCCGGCATTTTCACTTTCATGACTTGCGTCATGCTCATGCTGTGGACTATTTCAAGCCGGCGGCTCGATGGTCGACCTCTGGAGATATCCCAGACGCAGCTCGGTGAGGACCATCGCCAAGCTGGCCTGTGCATCTCACAGCGGCTCCGGGATCCCCATGGAGGGTACGGCGTCACGGAAGAGAACGGAGAGCGGCCGGTAGCATAATGGCTTGGAAATTTTTATATTTCCAAGCGCGGGAGAGGTGGCCGAGTGGTTTAAGGCAGCGGTCTTGAAAACCGCCGTGCGGGCAACCGTACCGTGGGTTCGAATCCCACCCTCTCCGCCAGCAACGGTGATCCGACGGGCACCGGCTTATCTCGGCTGCCGCGTTCGCCGGCAAATCCGAAAGCTGCGCTGGCGTGGGGACAAGGCCATCACAATCGTGGCCGGAGCGAGATACGGCGATATTCCACCTGCATCCCCATGTTGTCAGTGAGGCGCCGGCGTTGAACGATGCCTCGCACCTCGAGCCGCCTTAGCGCCTCGTGCAGCCGGCTTGGGATGGAACTCAGGTGGTGCCATGATAGGTGAAGCATCCATGTCATAGCTGCAGCTTTCTCCGGGTTAAGCGGCAGCACATCAGCTTCGACGTCCGAGAGAATCGGCACGCCGGTCAGAGCGCCTAGAACTATTGCTCCCATGCGACTGACGCCGATCAGATCGCCGGTCAGTCCGCGGCGGTGCGTCGTGACCCGCTCCAGCAGGCCTTGCTGTAGAAGGCACTTTATGGGACCCACGTATTTCCTATCGGCGCTTTCAAGCGAAAGAAGGGGGCGAGGGCGACCATTCGCAACGCCGCCCTCTCAGATTGGGAGAGCGAAGAGCCCGGCGGTGGTCGGAGCGTGCCCTTCGCTTCCTGTCCAGGCTCGTCCAGGCCGTTGATCAGACCTCCATGGGCTGACGCCAGGCTGTCCGATGAAAAAACTCTGACTTTGCATTGGTTCTTAACTGAAACTGGTTTGCGCATGAGTTTTCCTCTCTTCTGCGCTAAATCACTTCCCCCGCCTTCCGCAGGCGGAACAAACGTTAAGTGTCAAAACATTGCGCCTTTCAGCGCGCGGATGGGCGCTCAGCCGCCCGAGGTCCTTCTGCCGTCGCGCTCCAAAAACGCGTGGCAGTTGGCGCAGAGGCATTCACGGCAGCCGGCTGTTCGGCGAGAGGGAAGCCAGCGGCGGAATTGCTCGCGCATGATCTATGGAGAGCCGACGTGCTCCGTCCTTTGCCCAGGGGCGGCTAGAGGTGTAGTTGGCTTGGTGTTGAACCGAAATCCGCAGTAAGCCCGGTATTGCGTTGCGTCAGGGTCTCGAAGGGGAAGGGCCGATGTATTTTTATAATATAATTCTTCAGATGAAGTTATTATACCTAATAAAACGACTTACTCGTGCATACATTGAAGGTTATGTTCGCTATTTTTTAGTTGATATGATCGCATATCAGATGAATAAAAGGTTGGTTAATGCCATTTGCGCCGCCATTCAAAGAGAGCTTTCAGGCTGGAGATATCATCTATGGTCTTGGAATCTTTATTAAATGCGACTTCGACAGATACCGTCATCTCGTTTCGGCCGATTTGGAGCGGTAGTTAATAAACATAACCCGATATCAGCTTAATGGAGAGAAGGTGGATATCTTCACTCCAAATGATAATGCAGAATTTCTGGTTTCAATTTTCAGCATCCCACATATCGGGAAGGGGTCGATCTGAAAAATCTAGATTTTGTTCGATGGAGGAAGAGGTCAAAAAATTTGGATTGCTTTGGCATACCCATCGCGGATCAGGCGCGACGGTGCATTTTTTTCTCGATCGATTAGGTATTAAGGCCGTGATAACCAAGAGCCATGTACTCGATCATAAACCTCTATTAGGGGACAAGCGCACGTCAATTACCGAATCTGAGTTGCGACGGATATACAGAAATCGCCATAATCCCCAAGTGCAGAAGCGGGTTCAGTTTTGGCATGGATATCCCGAGTATGCTCCTTGGATTCTGGCAAAGCCTTAGCGATTTCTGCTCGTGGAAACACTATTCTCCACGGTCGGAACGACCAAAGGTGGAGATACGGCCTCCCGAGTTCAACTCACCAACGCCCTTGCCGTTGGCCTAGGGAGAGCCGGCCGACATTGACGGCTTGAAACGTACCACGAACCGATGGCGGTCGCCGGGATAGATCAGCCGGACGAATGTGATGAGCTGCCCATCCAACCATGTCCTGCGGGCGATGGAAATGCACGCCGTGCGCTCGACCACCTGTAGCCGTCTGGCAAGGATGGCGTCGGCCGACACGGCGCGGATCGAATGTTCACCCTCGGTGAATGGGACATTCTGGAGCAGCCAGCTGCCTGGTGGCTCGTCCTTGAACTGCAGCCTCTCCACTTGTGGGACCGCATCCAGATTGATCTGACGGGTCTCCATCGTGAAAGGGAGGTTGTCGGCGTAATGCATCACCTCGAGCGTCAAGAGCCGGGTTCCAACGGGGACGCCGACATGGCGCGCATCGAGAGCGTCAGTCGCTTTCCGAACGCTTCGATCGGTGATCTCGAAGGAATATGTTCGGTCAATCGCCAAGACCTCGGCGCGAATGTCCTGAATGTGCATCAGCGGTTCTTCGATCCGCGGGGGCGCTACGAAAGAGCCGGACCGGCGCTTCCGAGAGATCATTCCCGCGGCCGCAAGGCTCGACAAGGCCTTGTTCACCGTCATTCGCGAACAGTTATAAATGTCGACCAGTTCTCGCTCCGGCGGAATACGGGTGCCTGGTCCCCACTCACCGGTCGTTATCTTGCTTTCGATATCGCGCTGGATCTCCAAGTAACGAGACGAAGCATGTTTTTCGGTTGAAAGATCATCCATGGGCGGGCGACGCTACCCTTGGGATATCTGTACCGCGCATAGATTGCCTCCACCACCAAAGCGTTTGATTGGTATATAACATATGGCCATTTATCCGTATATCAAAGACCATCCGGCTGCGGCGCCCGGTCTATGGCTTTGTTTTGGGATCGGAGAGAGGTTTGGGCGGCCAGCATCTTTGTCGCCACCGCGCTGCTCAGGCCGACGGGAGAATTCCAGCTGCCCATGGCCGACCCCACGGCCGCTTGCAGCCAGCTGCCGCGCGAGGTCCGCCGTCATGTAGCGGTCGTCCGGGAATTCCGTCGCGGATAGCCTCGCGAACGGCGTCAAGCGTCGGACCGGATGTCAATGGCGCGTGCAAACCACACCTCGGCTGCGCTGGAGTCAGCCTCCTGACGAGCCGGGCGATCGTCGAGCGGAGCGCCGACACCACAGCAGTGAGGCATGATCAGATTGCGCTGCAGGACTTCGACGTCATCAGCGGGAATCCGTGCGCTCGCGACTTTGCCGAACCCCGTGTTGATACCGTAGTGCGCTTTTTCACCACGCGCGATCTCAGCGACCTTGTCGGCTGATACGTGCATCCTGTTCCATGCCGCATCGTCGCGTTTGGAGATCAGCGCACCTTCGTGGACGGCCGCCAGGGTTTCAAGAGAGACTTTACCGGTAGCCGGCATATGGGGCATATCGATACCTGACGAGACGAAGCTAGGCAGACATATATACGATCCGCGCCAACTTTGTATATACCATATGACATCCGGTGCGATGTAAGGCTCCCTGCGAAAAACGACATGGGCGGCCTCTCGATGAAAGGCCACCCATGCCATGAAGCTAAAGGCTATCTATATGATCAGGCTTGCTTAACCGGATTGAAGCGACCTGGAAATTCCTGACCATTGACGGCGCGGCCGTAGAACATACCGAGGTACCACGGGAAGTAGTGATATGACCAGGCACACAAACGGTTGCCATACATAATGAAGGTCCGCAGGATCGTGCGGAGTTCTTCCTTGTCGTCCGTCTCGCGGATAGCGGCCCGCAGCTTGTTCGAAAAGTCGAGAAGCGTGTCCAGGCCGGAATAGCCGAGATACTCGGAATAGGCTGGATCGAACGCTTCGACGGCTGCCACGAAGTCATCATGAGAGAGCGTGTCGATCAGCTTCAGGAGGGGATAGGCTGTGTACATGATGTAATCACGGAGCATTCCGTTTGCGAAATCCCAAGCAGTGAAATACTGCCCGTAGGTCCCCGTATCCCCGATTTCGCCGGTGCGAATACGGCGCAGATCCTCTGGCTCAACCGTCTGGATCCTCTTCGCCTCCGCGTAGAATTCAGCGGCGACGCCCTTGAGATTCGAGAAGCGGCCTTCGCCTTTGAACGCCTGCGCTGGATCGTGCGGCTTCACCTCGACGAAGATCTGCTCCTTCGCGAAGAAGAGGTTGGTCCAGATCGCCTTTCCGACGCCTTGCAGGAGGTGGTGGTATTCTGGAAGGACCTTTCCCAGTACCGGCTGGGCAAGCGGCTCGAGCCCCTTGCCATACTGGATCGAGAACTTGTTGCCGGTTGCCTGGGAATATCTTAGGTCGCCGACCGCGCAATCGACGATGCGGCGGCGCAAGCGAACCGGCGCGGTGCTGATCGTTGGCGTCCAGGCGTAAAGCGATTCACCCGACACCACCGGATGCGCCTGCATCACCTTGAACGGAAGGTCTTGCCAGAACTCTTCGCACAGTTCCGGATTGTCCTCGTCCGCGAGCTCCGCCACGACAACGACGCCGAGTTCCGGCCATGAGATATCAATCAACCTGCCCATCTTGGTCCCCGATCTTTAGCAGTGGTCCAGGCCAAATTAAGCATTAGCCCGAATAAGTATATACCATATAGCGTGTGTGGCTTTCCGCAAGCTTGATTTCCAGTGGATCATGGTGGGTCCAAAGGTTTCTTAGCGGGCCATAGGGGCGATTTGTCTGCTATGGCCGTGGTGGGCGACGTTGGCCGGGTTGTCGAGGGTCGCGGCCGAGAATCGCCAAAAACAGCCGCTTTTCCAACATTCGCGTTGTCATTTTGCGGTGGAGCTCGCTCGCGTACAGCGGGTGAGGGGAAACGCATCGTAGTGTGAACAAAAACGACATATGGTCTATACAAATAATTTCCATTGCCTATGCTGTCTCCAGGCGGCCCGCCGCCGCAGGGTCAAGAGAGGAAATCAAAATGACATATGGAAGCTTGGGGGATGTCGTCAGCGCGGTGAAAGAGAGGACGAGGGTCTACGAAAGTACCGAGCCACAGGAGCTTCGGGATATCCGCACCGGGACATTCGCGGTGGGCACCAACAACCAGTATTTCACCAACCTGGATTTCGTGAACGGCATGCTTCGCGATCAATCCATGTACACCTGGTATCCGCTTCTCCTGACATTCCAGGACGAGCGGTTCACGCTCGAGCAGGCCTGCGTGCTCGTGCATCGGTTCGACTATGCGTACAGCAATTATCTGCGCTACAGCGGCCTGCAGGAGATGGGCGCCTTCGCGGAAGCTATCACGAAGTATCTTCCGACGGCTTCAAGCCGCGAAGAGGCCGTCGAGGCCGTCAAGGCCTTTCTCGGTTATCTGAACCGGCTTGCCGCGTGGTCGTTCCACTATTTTCCGTGGAGCATCGGCAAGCATCTCACCTACGAGACGCCCGAGGGTTCCATCGCCGCCCTTGCAGACCCGGCGCGCCGCGTGAAAATCGCCGACGGCCAGAAAGTTCGCCTAACGTGGCAGCCGCTTGGCATCAGTGTCATTGCCCATCTCGCCACCAGAGAAAACCCGGAGCTCTGCAGCGACATTATCGAGGCTTTGCCGTTCACCGTGGTGCAGGATCACGCCGTCGTCAGCGGTGAATCAATGTATGCCTGGGCGCCCGTCGTCAGTACTGCCAAGGTGAACGTGAAGGAGCGCCAGTGCGACGCGCCGGTAGGGCGCATTCGTTACTCACAGGGGACTGGCAACAAGATTATCGTGCAATACGGCGAGGTTACTGAGGATATCGCCACGCCGGTGCTCGGAGAAATACTGCCGGAGTACGCCGATGACATCTATAAGGTTGGTCGTGCGGTGCTTGAAAGCAACTTCGGCGATAAGACGCCGATCATGCTGACGGTTGAGCTCGCGTAGCCAGAATGCAGTTCGCGGCCCAGCAGGCGGACCGCCCTTTCCCGGGCCGCGAAATTGTGGCTTGATTGGTCATGCCTTTCTGATAATATGTATAGACCAAAAGCAGATAATGCGGGTAGAGGAGAACGGCGCGATGGCTTCCTGGTTTGATTGCAGTTCTATTAGTGGCGCTCCGGACAGTGTGGTGCATCCTGCGGGCGCGCTTGCCGGCTCACCAGCTTGCGGGTCGTTACGGTGACCACTCGCTGCCTTGGCTCTGCCTAGAGCAGATTTCCCGCGGCCCTGATGGATTGTTGAGAGAATATCAGTTGATCCCCGTCCGGGGACTGCCGGTGACGGTCCTGCGAAACGGCTGATTACCGAAGATATGCTCCACAGGCGCTGCTGAGGGAAATCAATACGAAATTGAATGTTCGCGTGCTGGCTTAAGGCCAGATGCGAACATTTAGTTCCTCAAAACTGTCTCAATACAGAGTAGGCCCAAACAAAGGGGAGCGTATCCATGAGCTGGAAATTTGGAAAAGCCGTTGTCGCGGGTGCGATGATGGTAGGGGCCTGCGGGCTGAGCACCGCGGCTTTGGCGCAACAGAAGGAGCTTGTCCTCAGTGGCTTTGGCGGAGCCTATGACGAGGCGATGGCCGCAAGCGTCAAATCCTTCGAACAGGACAATGGCGTCAAGGTCACGATCGTGGCCGGCTCGGGTGCGAACAATATTGCGCGCGTCCGCAATAAGGAAGTCGATGTCATCGTTTCCGATCCGGTCTTCGCTCTCCGGATGGAGGCAGAGAAGGCCTTTGCGCCACTCGATCCAAACCTCGTTCCCAACCTGAAGAATTTGTATCCGAACGCCGTTTACTCAGACGCGGTGGTCGCGGCGAACTTCGGTGCCTATGTGATCGCCTATAATCCCGCGGAGGTGAAGGCGCCGGAGTCCTGGTACGATCTCGCAAAGCCTGAATATAAGGGGCGTATTGCCCTGCGCGGTTTCCGCCCCGAGAACATCGACCTTATCACCCTGTTCGCGAAGCGTGCAGGCGGCAGTGAGCGCAACCCGGATGCCGGCTTCGCGGAATTGGCGAAGATTGCCAAGAACATCGACGTGTGGGTCGACGCTCACGCCAATCACCTCGAACTCTATCGCAACGACCAGATTTCCATGAGCGTGTGGACCGACGGCCGCATCGCATGGGCGCGCGATACCGAGGGCCTCAAAATCCAGGGCGCTATTCCGAAGGAGGGCTTTTTCCCCCTTGCCTCGACGCTGAGTGTCGTTGCGGGTCGGCCGAATGGCGAATTGGCGCAGAAGCTCGTCAACCATCTGCTCAGCCCCGCCTCCGGTCTCAACATGGCAACACGGCTCGGATATTTTCCGACGAACCGTGAAACCAAGTTGCCCTCGGAAGTCCAGGCCAAGATCATGATCACGCCTGAGAACGTGAAGGATCTGCAGAGCGCCGACTGGAAGTATATCGTCTCGGTTTACGATAAGTGGCAGCAGCGCTGGGAACGGGAAGTTCAACGCTAATGGCTGAGCAATTTGATATTGAGCTGTCGCATTGCCGCAAGCGTTACGGGGAGCTCAACGTCCTTGACGACGTGTCGCTCCAGGTCAGGAGAGGTGAGTTCATAACCGTTCTCGGGCCGAGCGGTTGCGGCAAGACAACGACGCTGCGCGCCATCGGGGGATTCATGACCCCCGATAGCGGTCGCATCTCGATCCGGGGGAGGGAGGTCACGCATCTTCCTCCCTACAAGCGCAATATTGGTGTTGTTTTCCAGAACTATGCCCTTTGGCCGCATATGACGGTGGCCGAAATTCTCGGCTTCGGCCTGCGCATTCGCAAGCTGCCGCGGGAGGAGATCACCCGCCGCGTCGACCGGGCGTTGGGCATGGTGCAACTCACGGGCTTGAAGGATCGCTACCCGCGGGAACTCAGCGGCGGCCAGCAGCAGCGCGTCGCCATGGCGCGCGCCTTGGCGATCGACCCCGAGGTGATCATTCTCGACGAGCCGCTCTCCAATCTCGATCGCCGGCTGCGGGAGGAGTTGCGTATCGAGTTGAAGCGTCTCCAGCGCTCCCTCGGCGTCACGATGCTGTTCGTTACGCACGACCAGGAAGAGGCGCTGTCGATGTCGGATCAGGTCGTCGTCATGCAGTCGGGACGGATCCAGCAGATTGCGGATCCGCGAACCGTCTACGAGCGTCCCGCGAACCGCTTCGTAGCCGGCTTTCTCGGAGCGCCAACTTTCTCGCGGGCGAGCTGGTTGGCGACGCGCATGATGACAAGGCTCAAGTCAGGCTCGCCAACGGCGCGGTCGTCAGCGCTTATGCGCCCCTGGCGAAAGCGGCCGGGGAGAAGGTCACCGTTGTC
The DNA here is from genome assembly GCF_018398315.1 of Chelatococcus sp. YT9. Classification (NCBI taxonomy): domain Bacteria; kingdom Pseudomonadati; phylum Pseudomonadota; class Alphaproteobacteria; order Hyphomicrobiales; family Chelatococcaceae; genus Chelatococcus; species Chelatococcus sp. YT9. Next base: position 4,246,028 of record NZ_JAHBRW010000001.1, on the reverse strand, counting down.
GTCCGCCCTGAGTGGTTCGTGCTCGAACGGCGGGGCGACCACCCTCTCGATAATGGGCTCGAGGGCACGGTGGGGGACGTGATCTATGAGGGGTCTGCGATCCGGTACGGGATCTCGCTCGATCATGATCCGGGAACGCCGATCTTCCTGCAGGAGCGATCGAATGCTGACGTCCTGAAACCTGGAGACAAGGTGAGGCTCAATGTCACTAACGCTGTCATCGCCACAGATTGAAGATCGCGGTGGCTTTCGCGAGCGGTGCGTCAGCTGGGCCACCCGCGCGCCGCTGTTCGTACCGTTCCTGTTCGTCATCCTTTTCTTTTTTGTGCCCATGGCGTGGCTCGTCGCCACGAGCATGTCCACACACGAGGTCGGCAGTCCGCCGGTGTTCACCGGTACGCTGGAACATTACGCGCGGTTCTGGACAGACCCGTTCTACCTGGAGACCGCGCTTTGGACGACCGTCAAGCTCTCGGTGGTGTCCACCGTGCTCGCTTTGGTCATTGGCTATGTGCTCGCCTATTACATCGCCGAACTTCCTCCGGACCGGCGCGGTTTTCTGACGAGCATGGTGGTCGTCTCGCTATCCGTGAATATCGTTATTCGGATCTTCGGCTTGAACGTCCTTCTGATGAGCGGCGGGCTTGTGGATAGCGTGCTGACGCTCCTTGGAATGCCGAAAGTGCGCATCATGTACACCGAACTCGGAGTCCTGATCGGGCTGGTGCAAATTGCAGTGCCCTATGTCGTGCTGCCCCTCATCGGCGTCATCGCCGCCATCGATCCGGCTCTGAAGGAAGCGGCTGCAAGTGTTGGCGCAAACAAGTTCAGGACCTTCTGGGCCGTGACGTTTCCACTGTCCTTGCCGGGCGTGGTCGCAGGCACGCTCATAGCTTTCACCTTGAATGCCGCGGCATTCGCCATTCCCGCCCTGATGGGCGGCGGTCGGGTGAGAATGATGGGCATGATGGCTTACGAGCAGGCCACCGTGCAGGGTAATTTCCCGTTTGCCGCGGCCGTCGGGATAAGCCTCACAGTCCTCAGTATCGTGATCACGGCAATCTACCTGTTCGCCATCAATCGAACGTTCCGGACGGCGAGGAAAGCGACATGACCGCCACCACAACAATGTCGAGCGGGCAGGCGCGCTGGCCATGGCCGACGGGGCTGGGCATCGCCGCATCCTGCGCATTTATCTTCGTCATCGCCCCGCTCGTGGTGGTCGCAGGCGCCGCATTGAACGCCGAGGCAATGTTTTTTCCGCCTCGGCAATTGACCCTTCACTGGATGATCGCAGCGCTCACGGAGGGCAGCTTTGTCAATGGCGCGCTGATCAGTTTTGTCGTCGCGGCCGTGGCGGCAGCGATCTCGACGCTCTTCGCGTTACCGGTCGCGCTTCAGCTGAGGAAGGCGCCGCCGGCTGTCGCGCGGATACTCACGCTGGCGTTCATGGGGCCGCTGCTCGTGCCCTCGATCATCTTCGCCTTGGCGCTCTACTCGGTGATCATGTACGCGTTCGGCGTGACCAACCTGTTCATCCTGATGATTGGCCATGTCATCATCACCATGCCCTATCCCGTAAGGACGATCACCGCCGTCACCGAGCATCTCGATCCTGCGCTGGAGGATGCTGCGAGCAGCGTGGGCGCTTCGCCCTGGCGAACCTTCCTTTCGATCACGCTGCCGCTTATCAAGCCGGGTGTGATCGCCGGTTTTCTATTCGCCTTCATCACGTCCTGGAACGACTTCTCGATCTCAGTCTTTCTCACGCCGCGTGAGCTGCAACCCCTGCCGATCAAAATTTATGAGTACCTGCTCTATCAATACAGGCCGATCATCGCGGCGGTGTCGACCTGGTCCGTCATCGGCTCGGCAATCATCGTTCTGATCATCGATCGGCTTGTTGGTCTGAATGTATTCACTGGCCGTCGTGCTTAGAGCATTGTCCGATCGCACTGGATCGCAGAGACGTCTTTGTCATGGCCGGGCGTGTCCGGCCATCTCGATCACGAGGTCCCGGTGTTTTCCAATCGGGGCCGAGAAGGTTGGGGTGGCATCGGTGGAGACGCGGCGCTAGGCGCCTCCTCGATCTCTCTCCGCGCTGCTGCTAACCGGACCGGCAGCTGGAGGGATGTCGTGCGAGCCGCTGCGGGCCTTGGCCGGATCGCGGTATTTCACGGTCTGCAGGTGCTCAGCATAGAGCACGAGCTCGCCCTCGTTCTTGAAGATTTCGTAGGAGCAGACGACGAGGCCCATGTCGGGATATTTCGGCTCCTTCCTGAGCCAGGTGCGGATGCCGTAGATGGTGTCGCCGATGAAGACCGGCTTCACGAAGCGGAGCTTGTCGTAGCCGTAGCTGAAGCTCTGGGTGTTATTGTGCGCGAAGAGCCCGAGCCCGTAGGAGAACACCTGCGCGCCCGAGACGAGCCGCCGGCCGAAGGCGCCCTCATTCTTGGCGAAGATCTCGTCGCCGACATAGGGGTGCATGTCGAGCACCAGGCTGTTGAAGAGCATGGCCTCGCCCTCGGAGATGGTCCGGCGGATGGAGCGCTTGCGCTCACCGACCTCGAGATCCTCCCAAAGCCACGTCTCCATGTTCCAGACGGGGATGGCCGCATGGGCGGCGGGATCGGGATTGGGGTTCCTGCTCATGAGCCCACCTCTTCCTCGATGTCCAGGCCATATTCGCGGTCGATCTCGCGGGTGTGCTCCCCGATCTTCGGCGCCCCGCGCCCCGCGCGCAGCCGGTCGCCGTCCACGGTGATCGGGCAGCGCGTGGTGATGAGTCTCGCGCCGCTCGAGCGGGCGACCTCCTGCAGGAAATCGAGGCGCTTGAAGGCCTCCGTCTCCAGAAGCTCGCCCCAGGTCATCACCGGCGCGCACCAGTAGTCGGCCGGCACCAGTCGGTCGAGCCAGTGTTGCGTCGTCTGCGTCTTGAGATGTGCGGCGAGATGCGCCTTGATCGCGTCCCGGCTGTCGAACCAGGACTTGGGATCGGCGAAGGCCTGTAGCGGCTCGCAGCCGAGGAGCTCGCCGAGCCGGACCACCGAACCCATGGCAATGGCGATATGGCCGTCCTGCGTCTCGTAGAGGCCGTAGGGCGCGCCGAGATAGGCGTGCGCGTTGTTGATGGCGCTGCGCTCGGGCTGCTTGCCGCCGTCGTTGAGATAGGTGCTCAACACCTCGAACTGGAAATCGAGCATCGATTCCAGGAGGCTCACCTCCACATGGCCGCCTTGCCCGGTGACGCCGCGACGAACGAGGCAGGCGAGCAAGCCCTGGACGAGATGGGCGCCGCAGAGAATGTCGGCGATGGCGAGCCCGCAGGGCACCGGTCCGTCGCCGGCATCGCCATTGAGCCAGACGAAGCCCGAGCGGCTCTGGGCAAGGAGATCCTGGCCGGGCAGATCCGCCCAGGGGCCGTCCGGGCCGTAGCCCGTCACGCTGCCGTAGACGATGCGCGGGTTGACCTTGGCGACTGCTTCGTAGCCGAGGCCGAGCCGGTCGATCACGCCCGGCCGGAAGTTCTGGATGAGGACGTCAGCGCGCTCGATCAGCTTCCAAAGCTTGACGAGATCGGCCGGGTTCTTGAGATCGGCCGCATAGCTTCGCTTGTTGCGGTTGATGGTGTGGAACAGCGTGCTGTCACCATCGAGTTCGAGGTTGGAGATATAGAGCTGGCGGCAGAGATCACCGGTGCCCGGGCGCTCCACCTTGATGACGGTGGCGCCCATGTCGGCGAGGCGCAGCGCGGCGCTCGGGCCGGAGAGGAACTGGCTCAGGTCCAGCACCATGAGACCCTCGAGCGGGCGCGGAACGGTGTTTATCATGTCAGCCACCCCCGCCGATACCGGCCTTGCGCTGCGAGGTGGCGAACTGGGTGTTGAGCTCCTCGATCAGCGTGGCATCGTCGATCTCGCCCTTGAGGCAGGCGGTGATGCGCTCGCCGAAATGCTCGAACACCGGGATCCAGCCGTCGAAGCGCGGCCGCACATGGGCGCTTTCCAGCGTGGCGAGGGTGTCGGAGAAGAAGCCGCCGCAGAGCGCGTCGTTGCCTGCGTCCGTCCAGGCAGCAAGGCTTGCGGGCTGGCCGCCGAGGGCCACATAGTCCCCGCTCTGATGCTCCTTGCCGGCGAGCCACTTGGCATAGGCGGTGGCGATGTCGCGGTTCTTCGACAGGGCGCTGACGGCAATGCCGGTGCCGCCGAGCTGTGTTCCGGCCGGTCCGCGATCGCCGTGCGCGGGCGCGTTGGCGAATTTGAGCCGCGGCCGCTCGTTGTGCCGGGCGTAGTTGGTGTAGCCGTAGGCATAGGCGCAATAGACGATGTCGTCGCCCGACACCATCGCCTCATAGGCGTGGATCGGGTTCATGGCCGTCGCCCGCGGATGGGAGACATCGACGAGCTGATGGAAACGGCTCAGGACTTCGCGGCCGAGAGCGGGCGGCAGGAAGGTCTCCGTTTCATCGACGATAGGATGCCCCAGATTGGCGGCGATCGAGATCACCGTGCTGATGGCATCGGTGGGGAAGGCGGTGGTGGTGATCCACTGGCCCTTGGCTCTCGCCCGGCGGCCCAGGGCGATCACCTCCTCGAAGCTCTTCGGTATCTCCGCGCCGAGCCGTTCCAGAAGATCCGGCCGGCAGGAGGAGACCTGCGTCGCCGCATCGAGCGGCAGGGCCCAGATGCCCCCCTTGTAGTCGTAGGAGGGCCATGACCGGCCGACACTGTCGGCGGCGAAGCCTGCTTTCTCCGCATCGCTCAGCACGGTCGCCCAATCGACGAGATAGGGATGGGCGGCGGCAAAGCCGACGAAGGGATGGTCGACGACGATGAGGTCGTAAGTCCCGGCATAGTCTTCGAGCGGCGCTTCGCCGAATTCGCGCAGGCTCCGCTTGTCCCATTGGATCGAGAGCCCGGGGTGGCGCGCTTCGAAGCTGGCGGCTCCGCGAGCGAGCGGATCATAGCCGCGCGGGTGGTCCCACGTCATGCCGCGGAGGATAGTTTGAGCCACGGTATCAATCCCGTCAGTTGTAGAAGAAATTAGGAAGCCAGAGCGAGAGGCCTGGGAAGGCACTCAGGATGACGAGGAGCACCATCATCATGAGAAGAAAAGGACCCACCTCGATCGCGTAATCCTTCATCGGCACGCGGAGCACGCGCGAGGCGATGTACATCATGCCACCGACAGGCGGCGTCACACCGGCGATCGTGAGGTTGGCAACCATGACGATGCCGAACTGCACCGGATCGATATGCGCCTTCTGGATGAGCGGCAGCAGCATCGGCGTCAGAATGATAAGCGCCGAGGAGCCCTCGATCGCGGTACCGATGATGATGAGCAACACGTTGATGGTGAGGAGCAGGCCGAGCGGGCTCCACTCATAGCTGGCGAGGCCAGAGGCCATCTTCTGCGGCACCTGCTCCCACGCGAGATAGAAGCCCAGCGCCGAGGCAGCGCAGATCATGATCATCACGGCGCTCGTGTCGAGCACGGCCTCCTGGATGATCGACGGCAGTTGCCGCCAGGAGAATGCGCGATAGACGATGAGGCCGATGAGCAGGACATAGACGACGACAACGGCGCCGGATTCCGTCGTCGTGAAAATGCCGTAGCGCGTGCCGAACAGGATCACGAAAGGTACCGACAGGGCCCAAAGCCCGTCGAGGAAAGCCTGCTTCACCTCCGGCAGGGTGGCGCGGCTGGTGCGCTGGGGCGCGTAGCCGCGGCGCTTCGCCACGAAATAGGTGGTGATCATCATGCCGGCGCACATCAAGAGGCCTGGCACGATGCCGGCCGCGAACAGCCGGCCGATCGACGTCTCCGTGAGATAACCGTAGATAATGAGGCCAATAGAGGGCGGCAGCAGCGAAGCGATGATCGAGGAACTGGAGGTGACCACCGCGGCGAAGGCACGCGAATAGTTGCGCTCGGCCATCTGCAGGCCGATCGTCTTCGACAGGATGGCCGCGTCGGCGTTCGAGGAGGCGGTGAGTCCGCCGAGCAGCGTCGCAAGCACGATGCACATCTGCGCGAGCGCGCCGGTCATGTGGCCGACAAGGATCTCGGCCACGTTGAGCAGGCGGCGCGTGATGCCGGCCGCGTTCATGATCGCCCCGGCCAATACGAAGAACGGCAGCGCGAGGAGCGAGATCGACTGGGTGCCCTCCGCCATCTCTTGCGCGAAGGTCGACAGCGGCACGTCGTTGCGGTTGAGGATGAAGAACAGGAGCGCCGGGATCGCCATGGCCCAGGTAATGGGCGTGCGCAGCGCGAACAGCACGAACATGAGGATGGAAGGAAGCCAGGGCGAAAGCGCAGTCATGAGATGTTGGCCTCGTGGATATGGCCGGGGAAGCTCTCGGGCGAGACCCAGAGCTGGACGTGCCGCAGCAGCATCATCGCTGACGCCAGCGCAAGCGGCGCATAGAGGACCGATCGCGGCAGGTTGAGCGCGATGGTCAATGATTTCTGCGCGTCGACGGCGTGGATGCCGAAGAAGATTGCGAGGAACGCAAAGAAAGCGGCCAGCAGCCAGAAGTTGAAAATCGCTACAACGCGCTGCCAACGCTCCGGAAACATGACGACGAGCACGTCGATATCGGAATGAAGGCGGTAGCGTACGCCAGCCGCCGCCCCGAAGAAGACGACATAGGCGAAAGCGATGGTCGCAACCTCGTAGCTCCACGCGGCCGGCTGGGGAAAGATGTAGCGGGTGATGACGCCCCAGACGACGGAGCCCACGACGATCACCATCGACACGCCGGCGACGATCTCCTCGAGGGGCCACATCAGCACACGCTGCCAGCCCACGACAGGCGCGCCCGCTGCGGATTGAGAGGTCATGAACGGAACTCCGGCATCAATGTTCTTGGAAAGACTTGGCTGTTCGCGCAGGAGAGAGGCACCGCCTGGTCTACTCGCTGGAGCTTGGCCGCTTGCGGCCAAGCTCCAAACGACCTCCCCGAGGGTTAGGGGCGGTCGACTGTGCAGTCGGATAGATCCGGTTCCCGCGCCCTCAGAGGAAAGGCGCGCGGGTTAAGATCAGTTCGCGCCCATGGCTGCGCGGGCCTTGGCGACGAAGCCCGGCGTCAGGTTCGGCAGCTTCTCGTAGACGCCGGCGCTGGCCTTCTGGAACGCGGCCACATCGATGTCAGTGACGAGGGTGACGCCTGCCTTCTCCAGCATCTTGGCGAACTGGTCGTCCTGCTCCACCGTCGCCTTCGTCAGGTTCTTCGCCGAGACCTTGCCTTCCTCGATCAGGATCGCCTGCAGGTCGGCCGGCAGCTTGTCGAAGAAGCCTGTGCTCGTCACCCAGGCCGTAAACATGAGCTGGTGGTTGGTCTTGGAAACGACCTTGCGGACCTCCTGCAGCTTGGAGCCCCAGATCGCGCCGAAAGGCGCCTCTGCCGCATTGACGACGTTCGATTGCAGCGCGTTATACACTTCGCCCCACGGGATTTCCGTCGGCCGGGCGCCGAAGTCCTTGAAGGTCTCGACCATGATCGGGGAGGGCGGGACGCGCACGGTGAGGCCCTTGAGGTCGTCGGGCTTGCGGATGGGCTTCTCGGAGAGCATATGGCGCGCGCCAAACAGGCCGTTCGCCATGATGATCTTGATGCCCTTTTGCTCAAGCTTGTCCGAGACGTCCTTGAAGACGGGCGACGCGAACAGCTTGTCGGCTTCCTCGAGGCTGCCGAAGATATAAGGGCCCGCGAGGACACCGGCGTCCGGCACGAACTGGCCGAGCTGCCCATAGTCCGTCATGTTCATGATATTGGCGCCGGAAGAGATCATCTCGTTGACCTTCTTCTGGGCGCCGAGCTGCTCCGCCGGGAAGAGCTGCATCTCCAGGCGACCCTTTGATCGCTCTTTGACGCGCGCGGCGAGAGCCTGCATCTCCTTGTAGGAGGCCTCCTCCGTATTAGCGACCGATGTCGCGAAACGGAGCTTGTAATCCTGTGCCGCCGCGGCTCCGACGAGTGCGACGGAAATCCCAACAGCCGACATCAATGCCTTAAGAGACATATGACCCTCCCTGGATGCAGGCGCCCGCTCGGGATCGGCTGCATATTTTACTAGTGAAAACAATTTTTATATGCCAAACCTAGGATGCCATGATGAAGTCTGTCAAGAGCATGCGAAAAGGCGTCGACGAAGCCGAGGACGAGGCCGGGGGTGGCAGCGGCCGCACCTACACGGTGCCGGCGCTGGAGAAGAGCCTCGATGTGATCGAGTTCCTGGCGGTGCAGGACCAGCCTGTCACCCAGAGCGGGATCGCCCAAAGCCTCGGGCGGTCGGCGAGCGAGCTTTTCCGCATTCTTACCGTGCTCAATCGTCGCGGTTGGATCACCCGGCTGAAGGACGACAGCTATCAGTTGTCGTCGCGGCTGTTCGAGCTGGCGCACGGCTATCCGCCGAACAAGCGCCTCATCGATGTGGCGCTGCCATTGATGCGGGCGCTGGCTGGTGAATTGCTTCAGTCCTGCCACCTCTCTGTCGCGGACCAGGGGGAGATGCTTGTTATCCTAGGCGTCGAATCGCCCGGCCAGGCCGGCCTTTTCGTGCGCTCGGGCACGCGCTACGAGTTCGCCTCGACCGCCTCTGGCCGCGTTATGCTGGCATTGGGCTACGCGGAGCTGCTTAACAGCGAGACTACGGGCAAGGCCGAGCGGAGACCTGCGCGGGGCGATCTCGCCGCACGGCTGGAGCAGATCCGGATGAGAGGCTACGAGGAGGTGGTGGGCGAATGGCTCGATGCCGTCGTCGACATCTGCTGGCCGATCTTCAACGTGCGCGGCGAGGTCGCCGCCGTTCTCGCCATGCCCTTTCTCGCGGTGCCGGCTCTGGGCCAGGATGTGGCGACGGCCCGCGACCGGGTGAGGGCGGTGGCGGAGGAGATTTCCAGGGCAATCGGCGCTGGCGACTACCAACGCTGGCTGGACGAGGTGCGGCAAAAGGATCGCTCGCAAAAGGAGCGCCCCTCATCCTGAAGAGACAGTCCGTTGGTTCGGCATCGCGTGTCTCGCTCCATAGCCGACGAACCTTCTTGATCTTATCCACTCTGGAAAGTGCTGAGATCAAGTATAAATCGATAAAGAATAGGGATGGAAAATGGCAACTCAGTATTTTGATGATTATGTGATCGGCGCTGAACGCAAGACCCATGGGCGGACCATTACGGAGACAGATTTCGTGGTGCACGCCGGCCATTCCGGCGATTTCTTTCCTCACCATATGGATGAGGAATTCGCGAAGACCACGCCTTTCGGCCGGCGTATCGCCCATGGAACGATGGTCTTCACCATCGGCGTCGGGCTCACGGCCTCCGAAATCAACACGGCGGCCTTCACCTATGGCTATGACCGCATGCGCTTCGTCAAGCCGGTGTTCATCGGCGACACCATCCACACGCTGCTTACCATTGCCGAAAAGTCCGGGGATCCCAAGCGACCGAACGTAGGTCGTGTCGTCGAACGCGGCCAGGTTCTCAACCAGAAGGGCGAGACCGTGCTCGTCTTTGACCACATCCTGATGGTCGAGCGCGGAATCCCGGCGGTCGTCTGAGCGGCGGGAAGCGTTGGCATCGCGGCAGCGGCTGCGTTGCCAGCGTTCAAAACCGATGCGGGAAGAAACACGGCGTTGTCCTGTTGAACTCACCACATGCGGCAGTTACCGCCGCTCAAAACTCATCGTTTGGCCGCCTAGATTGACGCCGTGACTTGCCGTCACTAACGTCGCGCTTGGAGCTGTTTGGCACTCAGTGGTTTATTGAGGATACAACAGTATCCGTCGATCCGTTATTGGGCGCCGTATGAATCCCGACATCACGCTGTCCTCCCCCGACCCCGATGCCGTGCTCTCCGAGGCGGATGTGCGTGACATTGTCAGACTGCTTGGCGAGGTCATCGCCTCTCGGCGTGATTTCTCCGGCGTGAAGCGGCTGCTGGTGGAGGGCATCTGCCGCCTCGTCAAGGCGGATGCATGGACCTGGAGCCTTGGCTGCGCCGTCCAGCCGGGCGAGCAGCCCATCTATCTCGGCATGGCGCATGGTGGCTTCGACGATGAGCGCTATTCCCGGTTGATCCAGGCGGCCGGTCATCCCGACATGGCCTGGACGTCGGAGAAACTCCTCGGGGAATTGCGTCAGAAGGCGTCGCACATTACGCGGGCTCGACAGCAGATCGTCGATGAGGACACCTTTGCCGCCTCAGGCGTGAATGCCTATCTTTGTAACGCGGATATCGGGCCGTTCCTGTTTTCGCTTCGGCCGATCGACAAAGGCGCCGTCAGCACCATTTCTATTTTTCGGCGCAGAAACGATCCCGCGTTTTCCGAGCGCGAAGCCAGGATCGCCCATATTCTTCTCAGCGAATTGCCCTGGCTGCATGAACAGGGATGGCCCACGGACCGGGGGGTTACCGTTCCACGGCTCTCGCCACGGCTTCGGCTGGTGCTCAATCTCCTGCTTGATGGCCGCACGCGCAAGGAAATGGCCGCCAGCCTGGCATTGTCCGAGTATACTGTCGCTCAATATCAGAAAGCTGTTTACAGCCATTTCGGTGTCAGCTCTCACACGACACTGCTGAGGCGCTTCCAGATGGGCGATGGCGGGCACCGATAGGCCCGTTGCAGAGCTCGATTTCACGATCAGGCGCGTCGCGGACCTGCGTCAATCGCGTTTGAAGCCGCGAAAGCGAAACGGCTTCCCACGCGGGGGCGGTGCTTCCCAATTCCCCGTTAGGCTTAATATAAATCCCTCAAATGGGGGAATAGGCACTACCACTTTTGATTTGCTAGAGCTATTCCAGACAGGGTTCAGATTCGTCGCGTCGGACGCCACGGGAAAGCAAAAATAGGACTCCCGTGTCGGCGGTTTGCAGGTCTTCCAGGGCAGCGTTTGTGCGATCAGTATAGAATTGTATAACCAGAAGCACAGTTCGGATTCGATGCGGGGGGCAGCGAATAGACTATGGTCGAAATAAAATCATTGATGGGATGCTCTCATCCCAGCGACGACTGCGAGAGGGTTGCGAAGTCGAAGATCAATGGCGGCTTGCTGAGGCGGGTCAACGCTTTGACGGGCGGTCCAGATGTCTTCCTTCGCTAAATTAGGTTCTCCCAAAGAATAGACGTCCGGCGTTTCGTTTCTTGGAATGCTGACCGTTTTCCTACATTACTTGTACTCTCCCAGGATCGCGAAGACATGCATCCCTCGCGGCGCGAGTTTTTGAGATGGGGAACCGTGAGCGGCATCATGCTCAGCATGAGCCGCTTTGCGGGTGCACAGAACCCTGGTACAACCGCGGGCGCGCCGGTGGGTGGTCAGTCTTCGCCGTTCCCGCCCAAGGGGCGGATCGACGGCTTTGCCAAGGTGACAGGGGCCAAGCTCTATCCCTCGGATTTCCGTGCTGCCGACATGCCCGGCTGGCCGGCGGAGACGGCTCATGCATTGCTGGTGCGGGCACCGGATGCGACGCATACCTACGAGGGCATTGACCTTTCTGCGCTCGAAGCCGGGTCCAGGCCGACGGTGGTTGTGACAGCGGAGGATCTCGCCAAGGCAGGCGTGCAGGTTCCCCCGTTCTATGCCGGGGATCTGTTCTGCCCACCGGGGCAGACGCCGCTTTATCTCGGCCAGCCGGTGGCGCTCTTGCTTTTTGAGGGGTTCGACGCGTTCGACCGGGCCCGCACAGCGTTCCGCAACCGCGAGCTCGTGCGCTTCGGTGGCGAGACCGGGCCGATCAAGCAGCCCAACTATGCGGCTCTCCGCTTTACGCGGGTTGCCGGCCCAACCCCGGAGGCCCCCGATATCTATTCCCCCGTGCAGGAAGGCTGGGTCGGCCCCGGCTTCACGGAGAGCTCCGGCCGTCCGATCTGGAAGCCGCTTCCCGTGGCCCAGGGCGGCGATTATGCCAAGGGCGCAGCCTTCGGCGAGGAGATCCGCCAGTCTCTCGCGACGCCGGCGCCGAACCTGTTCGTGCTCGACCGGAGCTTCGAGACGCAGTCGATCGACCCGATGTTCCTCGAGCCGGAAAGCGGGCTTGCCTGGTATGAGCCGGGTTCTCGGACGTTGGACATCCTGCTCGGCGTGCAATCACCCTTCGAGGCTGCAAGTTCCGTGGCCTTCTTATTGGGTGAGGCGCAACCCGGCTTTCGACCCGCGCGCATCAACGCGCGGTTTGCCTCGATCGGCGGTGGATTCGGCGGGCGCGATCATACACCTTTTCCGCTTTATGTCGCACTCGCGGCGATGTTCATGCCTGGCCGCGCGGTCCGGCTTGCCCATGACCGCTTCCAGCAGTTTCAGGGCGGGATCAAGCGGCACGCGTTCCAGATGCGCTCGCAGATCGCCATCGACCGCGCGACCGGCAAAATGCTGGCTTTCGCCGCCGATCACGTTCTCGATGGAGGCGGCCTCGCCAATTATTCGGCGAGCGTCGCGGTGGTCGGCGCGACCGCCGCCATCGGCATCTATGACATCCCCAAGGTGGACGTGACTACGGTCGCGGAATACACGCGCGGCGTGACCGCCGGCTCGATGCGTGGTTATGGCACGTTGCAGACGCTGACCGCGCTGGAGACCTTGATCGATGAGGCGGCCAGCGCTCTGAAGATCGACCCGATCGAGCTTCGGCGGCGCAATCTCCTCAAGACCGGCGGCCGCACCATGACGGGGAATCCGTGGACCGTTTCGGTACGCACGCCGGAGATCCTGGACAAGCTTGCGGCTCACCCCATCTGGCGTGATCGCGCAGCACGGAAGGCCTCGGCCAAGGGTGTACTGGTGGGCACAGGGATTGCCTGCTGCACCAAGGATTACGGCACGGGCGCCGACTGCTCGCTCGGTCGGGTGGAGGTCGCGCCCGACGGCGCCATCACGATCCATGCGGACGCGGTGGAGATGGGCAATGGCATCGGCACAGCCATCTCGCGGCGCGTCGCGGCGATCCTTGGGCGAACGGCCGATGCGGTGAACGTCGCACGCATCAACATGTTCGATGAGCTTGGCCTCGTCACGACAGGCGATCCCTACACGATGAGCCAGGCCGAACAGGACGCGGCAGCGAAGAACCCGCGCTGGGTGCCGGAGATCTCGTCCGCCACAAGCGCCTCCATCGGTGCGCATGTCGGCACACAGGCGGCGGCGAAGGCTGCGCGGGTTGTCTTTCGCTTCGGGCTGTGGCCGGCGGCGCTGGACCTGTGGGGTATCAAGGCCGGCGATCCGCGTGAATTCCTGTTTGAGCAGGCCTTCTGGCAGGATAACGAGCTCATCCTGTCCGGCCTGCCGCCGCTCGCCCAGGCCGATGTGGCGGCGAGAGCCCATCAGCGGGGCGACGTTACCGGCGCGATGGCACATGCCTTTTCGCGATGGGCCTGGGCACAGGCGGCATTTCCGCTCGGCGGCATGAACTGGGCGGCGGATATCGACGCGCTGGCGGTACGCCGCGGCAGCGGCGCGTTCGCGGCGCTGGACCGCAGTTTCGTTTTCTTCCCACCAACGGATTACAACCGTATCGGCACCGCGTTCACGTCGTCCTGCGGGACGGCGGTGCGCATCGAGATCACCCCGGCGAGCGGCGCGGTGCGCATCGCTGAAGCCTACAGCGTGTTCGAATGCGGCGAGGTGCTCGTGCCGGAGCTGGTCGAGGGCCAGGCGCAGGGAGGATTTGCCATGGGCGTCGGCTATACGCTGCTCGAATCCCTGCCGCCTTTCGAGGATGGCCCCGGCAATGGACGCTGGAATCTCGGCGATTACGTGGTCGCGCGCGCCTCGGATCTGCCGCTGCATAGCCTGGAGATCGAGGTGCTGCCCGCCGTCTCGACCCGGGAGCAACCCAAGGGCATGGCCGAGGTCATCATGATTCCCGTCGTGCCGGCGTTGTTGAACGCCATCCACGATGCAACTGGCCACCGCTTCCAGTCTCTGCCTGTCACGCCGGATATGCTGAAGAGGGTCCTGACGTGACTGCCCTGTCCTTGACCATCAATGGCCGTGCGCACGGTCCCATCGAGGTTCGTGACGATCTGTCGATGAACGACTTCTTGCGCGAGGTGCTGGGCATGACCGGCACCAAGTTCGGCTGCGGTGCGGCCCAGTGCCTGAGTTGCGTCGTGATCATCGACGAGCCGGACGGCACCAGCTACACCAATCCGACCTGCGTCGTGCCGGCGGTCAACTTCAATGGCAGGCGTATCCGGACGGTGGAGGGCCATGCGGCGGGGGGGACGCTCACGCCGCTGCAGACCGCATTCATTGAACACTTCTCCTTCCAATGCGGCTATTGCACCGCCGGCTTTCTCAATGAGGGGCAGGTGCTGCTGGAGCGTCTCGCGGCCAACCCCATTCCCCGCGCCGCGCTCGAGCAGACGATCCTTGAAGCACTTGATGGGCATCTGTGCCGCTGCACGGGCTACGTTCGCTACCATCAGGCGGTCCGTGATGTGATTCTCGCGGATACCGCCCGCTACCTTCAGAGCGAGACCGGTAAGGCCGGGGAGACGGCGCCTCCTCTCAAGGGGGGGCGGCAATGATCTCCATCTCGCGCTTCTCATGCCATTGTCTGGCCACCGTGGCCGTGAGCCTCGTTGGCGGTTTCGTCGCGGCCCATTCGGTGCGTGGCGCGCCCGCGAACACGCTCGCAGCGCCGGAGAGCTTCGCGACCATCACTGACGAGCGCGCCCGCTCCGTGGCGCTGTTCGGCGAAATTGGCAAGGTGATCATGAGCCCGCGCTGCATGAACTGCCATTCCGCCGGTGACCGTCCGCGACAGGGGGATAACCAGCGTCCGCACCAACCGCCGGTGTTCCGTGGCGCCGATGGCATGGGCCTGCCGGCGATGCGTTGCGCGACCTGCCACCAAAAGGGCAATTTCGACCCGGCCCGCATGCCTGGCCACGAGCCGTGGGCGATGGCCCCGGTCGAGATGGTCTGGGAGGGCAAGACACTCGGGCAAATCTGCGTGCAGATGAAGGATCCGGCACGCAATGGCGGCATGTCCCTCCCCGACATTGTGCATCACATCGGCGACGACGGCCTTGTCGGCTGGGCGTGGTCGCCTGGCGTCGGCCGCACGCCGGCTCCGGGCACACAGAAGGAAGCGAAGGGGCTCGTCGAGGCCTGGGTCAAAAGCGGTGCCGCCTGTCCATAGCCAGGGTCACGGCCGAGATGCGTCATATGCCGTAAAGCGTCGTTCTAACGCATGAAAATGGTCGAGAGCGGAACAGCGTCTCAGATCATCAAGAGCTGGGGGAAACGTCGATGACTTGCGTGAAAACATTATGCGGTGCCGTACTTTCGGCGTTGTTGTGCGGTGTCGGGGCTGGTTCCGCATGGGCGCAGGGTCAATCGGGCATTCCCGGCTATATGGACGTGATCGTGGGAGCCAGGGTTCCCGACGCCGCCGAAACCGCCAAGCAGAATGTCATCGCCCTCAACACGGGCATGTTCCAGCTCTACGGCGATGCCAGCAAGCTGGTGCAGGCCAGCATTTTGTCGCAACATCCGGTGATCCTCGGGTTGTTCTCCGGCGCCGGCGGCCGCTTCGTCTTGTACCGACCGGGCAAGCCGCCTCTAGAGGCGCCGCAGGTACCTGATGTCTATCAGCTTCTGAAGTCGGTCGGCCACAGCGCGATGGCCCTCGGTGTCGTCGCGGGCCCCCATATCGGCAAACAGGACGACGGTTCCTTCCAGCCCTCGCTTCTCGCCTATCGGGTGCGGCTGAAGGCAGCTTTGGAGAGCCTCGACAGAACCAGCATGCCCGATGAATGGCGTGCCAACAATCGCGAACTGATCGAGGAAAATATCGCCTTCATCGACAAGGTAACCGACGGCAAGGTTGTCAGCTTCGCGGAGGTCCAGGCTTTCGCGGCAAACCAAAAAAGCCGCCTGAAGCTCAACATTCGCTGGGCAGCCGACACGCAGGTGAAGCACTGGATGGGCGTGCTGGCGGATTGGAAGAAGCAGCTGGGTGATGACTGGGGCAAGGTCTACGCCGCCAGCAACACGATCTATGTCGCGCGGCAGAACAACGTCCTGTACAGCGTGCTCGCCCAGTTCTTCTCGCCGGAGGACATCAACTCGCGGCTGATCCTGATCGAGACGGTTTCCTTCACCTCCACTCCGCAGGACATGCTCGAGTCGTTGACGCGCATCATCGCGGACCGGACCGTGGGTGAAACCTTCTTCGGCAGCCGTTATTTGATGGACTATGAGCTCATGGGGGGCGATGCGCGTGACAGCATCGTGGCTGAAACCAAGGCGCGCGGCATCACGACCCACCTGCCGCCCAAGGTGCCTTTCGGGTCCAACCAGTGGCCGACACTGATCACGCCCGGTCCTGGCCCTGCTTCTCTGGCTGATCTGCCCTGAACGGCATCCGTCCTCGGTGGGCATTTATTCGTGAACAGGCGTCAGTATCGACGCGCAATTGTGAAGGCCGGCCTTCCCGGACCAGAACCGCCGAAGGTGGCGGCGGAACGAATGCCGCAATACCCAATGGCATGCGACGTTCCATCGTTGGCGCCTCGAAAAGCAAGCATGCATGCCATTGAACTATCACCGATGGCTGCGCCGGTATCCAAAGGCTTAGGGCCGCGTCGTACGGCTGGTTGATTGCTCAGACCGCCGGTTCCCGCTGCATACGCCGTCTGTCTTTCTCTTTCTCAGAGCCGATATCTGCAAATATCCGATCTTGCTTCTTACGACCTGCTCGTTTTGCGGAAGGGGAGCGTCATGAGGATAAACGGGATTTTTCGTAGCGTCCTTGTCGCGCTAGCGGCACTCGGCGCCGCTCAGGCTTCAGCGGCTTCCGACACCGCCGATCCCCGACAGCGACCGACGACCGCGCAAGGCGATCTGGCCCCAGATAGTTTCGTGAAGTCGCTGTCGATCCCCACAATCGCGCTGCCGGGCATGAATCTGACAGGGGAGCGGTTGAAAGCTATTCTGAACAGCGGCGCGCGCGGACTTCGCGGAATGAAAGCAATCAACGCGAAGCGTATTTCTGTTCCGGAAATAACGATATCCTTCGCCGCTCCAGGCGATGGGGTGGGGCAGGGCGGCTCACCGGGCCTCAGCCTGACCAACATTGTCCTGGAGGACATTCGTGCCGGCCGGGCCGCGATCGTTACAATCGAACGCATAACGTTGGGAATGCGGACGGGAGGCGCGCACCTTGCGAATGTGGTCATGCGCGACGTCAGTATGGAAGCCCTGCTGACGCTTTACGACGGAAGCGGGCCGGGCGATGCGGCACGCGCAAGCGACATCGCTGCGAAGACAACTGTCGCTGGCGGCAAGATTACCTCGCGGGACGTCAATTGCACGATCGGCGCAATTGCCGTTGGTGCGATGAAGCTTCAGCCGAACTCAACGCCGTCCCGCGCTTTCGCGGCGCTGATGTCGGACCTCGATCAGGCGCGCAACTCGGCTACCATCGCGCAGTTGGCGTGGCTTCTGTCCGCCTATCAGAGCGTGGTTGCCGGTTTCGAAGCCGATGAGGGCCACCTGCAAGATTTGCACTGTGAGGCGAGGACCTCTGGCACACCCGAGATGACGGTCGATGTCAAAGGGATGGCAACGGGTCCCATACGCGGCGGCGTCAATCCTGCACTCGCCATGGACAGCCTTTCGGTCCGGTTCGCCGGTGAACCCCTTGGCTCCATGCGCAAAGTCGCCCTGAAGCCGATCGATCTGATGGGTTCCATCAACGCACTGAAGGCCGCGCCCAAGGAACTCAACTTTCTCTCCCTGACCGCCGAACTCCGCTCGGCTATCGCCGCGATTGAGAGCCTTTCATTCGAGGACGCGGTGTTCTTCATCCCGCTTCCCGCCGACCGAGGAGGTCGGCAAAAGTTGGAAATCCTGAGCTTCGATGCGAAGTTTGCGAATTATCGCAGCGCTATCCCGACGTCGGTTGAGATCGACAGCTTCGGGATTAGCTTCGCTATACCGCAGGGCGTCAGCCTGCCTGGGGTCGCTGCCTTGAGGGAGGTGGGCCTTACGGGCATCAATGGCACAGCGCGCGTCGCGTTTATCTGGAACGAGAACGATGAAACGATCAGCATCCGCGAGCTGTCGCTTACGGGGCGGGAACTCGGCGGGGTCTTTGTCAGTGGCGAGATCGTAAATGTAGGCAAGGCTCTGTTTTCAGCGGATCCTCATGAAGCACTAGCGGTGGTTCCGGATCTTGCCGTCAAATTCGTTACGGTCTCTGCCATCGATTCCGGCCTTGGCGATCTGATGGCGCGGTATGTCGCGCGGCTTCAGGGCAGCGACCCTGCGGCCGTAAGAGAGGTCCTGGCCGAAGTAGTGAGGGCCATGGTCAGCAGCACGCTCGCAGCGTCCCCCTCCGTTGCAGCGATCTCCGACGCCGTAGGTTCATTCGCCAGCGGCTCCCGGAAAAACCTCAACATAACAATCCAGGCGCACGGGACCGGGCTTGATATGAATGATCTGTCGGACATCGCGCGGGCCTATCCGGCGCTGTTGGGGAGGGTGAGGATCGACGCCGAGGCAAAGTAGCCCCGCCATGTTTGCAACATGGGCGGATGCAAGGAGAAAAGCGCGCGAAACGGAACACCGGCAGAGTACAGGCGGATAGTCTTGAAAGGATAGCCAATGCGGAAGCGCATCAGCCGCCTGTTCATTGCAGGCCCCCTCTTCGCCGGTCTTTTGGTCACTCTTGCCAGTCCTGTTCTCTCCGCTGAGAAAGGCGCCAAGCTCTTCACCTTCGTCAGCGAGAAGGATGAGATCGTCGCCGCCTTGACGAAGGAAGACGCCTTGCTCGGTGATGATGCGACT
This sequence comes from Chelatococcus sp. YT9, assembly GCF_018398315.1. Classification (NCBI taxonomy): domain Bacteria; kingdom Pseudomonadati; phylum Pseudomonadota; class Alphaproteobacteria; order Hyphomicrobiales; family Chelatococcaceae; genus Chelatococcus; species Chelatococcus sp. YT9. The sequence continues at coordinate 4,227,223 of NZ_JAHBRW010000001.1, read as the reverse complement.
GCGATCGGCAAGGCGCTCCGAGAGCGCGGTGCGATGACGGTCTGGCGCTATGCGGTGCGCAAAGCCAAGGACGGGGAGCTGGAACAGGCGCCCTTAGCGAAGATCAGCGTGCAGGCACAGGGCAATCTGCGTGTGGAGCCTTATCGCACGCCGCTGCGCGTCGTCCCGGTGGAATGATGGCACACCCTCGAACCCGTTTGGCTCTGGCAGGCGCGCTGGCGTTGCCTCCGTCGATCCCGCCGGATCATCGTCTGCACGAGCCTCCTCCAATGTGCCGAACACCTGTCTCCGCAGCCTGGTTGCGGGCCCGACGCCATCCGGCCGTCCCCAGGCTCACGGGTTTGGTTGCGGCCAGCCTGCTCAGCGTGTTTGCTCCTCATAATGCGAGCGCGACGGAATGGATGTTCTGCCACGATGCTCGCTCAAAGATCAGCATAGGAATGTTGTTGGGGCTTGCTGACACTGTATCGGTGGCAGCGGCGACGCTGGAAACCCCGAAGGAAGACTACACGACGAGCGAGCACCACGGCACAGGCAAGCCTTTTGCGATCCGACATGCGCGGGGGATTGCGAGTGATACCGGGATCGGTCTGGATTTCGTAGTCGATCCCGGCGAGCGCTTGTTGGGCGAGCTCCGTTTGCGACGAGGCAAGCGGGGGGACCTTGTGGTCTATCGCGGCACGCTCAAGATGCCGGGGAACGGCACCTGGAAGGTGTCCTGCACCGCCGAATGAGCGACGACCGATTTCAGTCCAGCGAGCACCACGACTAAGGATCGAGCTGTGGCCTGCTCACCTCCGCGGCACCCACGGTGAGCGTCTCGATCGAAGGCTGCTTTCACGGCCCGGGCATAACGGCAAATGACGCGTGAAGCTTTGGCCTTAAAAGAAAAGGGCCGCCCATCCCAAGGGAAGGGGCGGCCCCGGTGCGAGAGCGCCTCAGATCAGGGCGAGGGCGCCTTAGCGGCATTCGCCTTGATCTTGGCTTCCACGTCCCGCGCAATCTGATCAATCGAGAAGCTCGCAGGCTCCTGACTCGGCGGGAACTCGACGAAGGTCTCGAGGAACTGAGCCGCGTGGAACGTCAGCTGTGCCAGCAAATAGTCGTTCTTCACGAGCCAATCGTTGTACTGATCGGATACCACGTCAGCGCGCTCATACGGGTCCATCCGCAGGTTGAACAGCTTCGGGATCCGCAAGCAAGTGAAGGGCTGCTGCCACACCGCAAAACCGCCGGGGTGCGTCATTTCGCAGAAAACGCCCTTCCAATCTCCGCGCCGATAGGCAACGAGCACGCCATCGTCGTTGAAGTAGGCGAACTCGTTCCGGGCCCCTTTGGGCTGCTCGCCTGTGAGATAAGGCAGCTGGTTATAGCCATCGAGGTGGACCTTGAACTGCTTGCCTTGGGCGCCGATCGCCGTACCGCGCAGGAGCTTCGCCTTGATGTCGGAATCGCCTGCCGCTGCAATCAACGTCGGGAACCAGTCGAGGCCGGAGAAGATCTCCGTCGACACTGTGCCGGGCTTGATCTTGCCGGGCCAGCGGATCATGGCCGGAACGCGGAATGCGCCCTCCCAGTTTGAGTCCTTCTCGCTGCGGAACGGGGTCGTTGCCGCGTCCGGCCAGGAGAACTGGTTCGGGCCGTTGTCGGTGGTGTAAAGGACGATGGTATTGTCCGCGATGCCTAGATCGTCCAGCTTCTTCAGCAACTGGCCGACATGGCCGTCATGCTCGATCATGCCATCCGCGTAGTCATTACCCGGCATCCCACTCTGGCCTTGCATCGACGGGCGAACATGCGTGAACAGATGCATGCGCGTCGTGTTCATCCAGGTGAAGAACGGCTTTCCCGCCCGGACCTGCCGCTCCATGAAGTCTGCCGCGGCATTCGTCGTCTCGTCGTCGATCGTCTCCATCCGCTTCTTGTCGAGAGGACCGGTGTCTTCGATCTTGCCATCGGCGGAGGCTCTGAGGACACCGCGCGGTGAGTTCATCCGCACGAACTCGGGGTCATCCTTGGGCCAGTAAGGCCGCTCGGGCTCCTCTTCTGCATTGAGATGATAGAGGTTTCCGAAGAACTCGTCGAAACCGTGGTTGGTCGGAAGGTATTCGTCGCGATCGCCCAGATGATTCTTGCCGAACTGGCCGGTGGCATAGCCCATCGATTTCAGGACCTGCGCCATCGTGACGTCCCGATCCTGGAGACCCACCGTGGCGCCGGGAACGCCGACTTTCGACAGCCCCGTGCGCTTCGGCGTCTGTCCTGTGATGAAGGACGAGCGCCCGGCCGTGCAGCTGTTCTCCGCGTAATAGTCCGTGAATTTCATGCCTTCCCGCGCGATACGATCGATGTTCGGCGTCTGATAGCCGACAACACCGAAGCCATAGGCGCTGAGGTTGGTTTGCCCGACGTCGTCCCCGAAGATGACGAGAATATTGGGTTGGGACGGCGCGGCGCGTTGAGGCTGCGGCTGGGCTTGGGGAGGGCTTGGTTGTTGCGCCTGCGCGGGCATAGCCGAGGCTCCCATACTCACGCTGGCGAATACAACCGATGCCAACAGTTTTAGTCTCACGGCGTCCTCCACTCACTTCGGCTCGGAAAGCCGAGCACGAACAACGAGCCGCAATGTCAGCTACATCAGCAGGACCTGGCAAGTTAAACTGTCAATCGGAGAAAAGTTTCCCGGGACCGCTTGCTTCCTCCGAAGAAAGCGTCGCTCACGCCGTGGAACGCGGAGGCGGTGCAAGGCACAGTCACCTCACCCCTCGGGGCGCGGAATCGACACCAACCCACGAGAATAGACGATCTCTGTTCGAAGCTCGTCAATAACGACTAGCTGAAGCTTTGCCCTGAAAGACATCATGTTGCAATACTGTCGCAAATGCAGAATTATCTTTATGTTATAAATCCTTATATTGTTTCCAGGTGACATGCCGGCAAGAGCTGGATTCCCGGATGCTGGCTACCGGTTGCGGATCTCGACCTCTCACCCGATCGGCTTCACGAGGGTCTAAGGGATCCTGCGGCTGAGCGCGGCACCGGCTGCGCCCGCGAGCGCGATCATTGTGAGAACACCGGTAAAGCCAGCTATCGCGAAAGCGATCGCGCCGGCTGCCACGCCGATGCTCCCGCCCAGAAAAGTGCTGGCGTTGACAACGCCGGCGCCCTGTCCAGCTTGGGACGGCGGCAGCGCCGAGAGTGCCAGGCGCGGGGCCAACGCGTAGGGAACTGCCAAACCGCTGCCCATCACAAAGAAGCCGACGGCGAGAAGGCTCATGTCGGCTGCTGCGACTGCCGCACTGGTAAGGAGGCTGGCGAGTACGACGAGCGCCATTCCGCCCGTCATCGCATTGCGAAGCCCCGTTCGCGCTGAAATGGCGGAAGCCGAAAGCGCCAATCCGAGCAACGCCGCTCCAAGCGGAAGCAACAACGCTCCGGCCTCAAGCGCGGTGAGGTCGAGCCCATCCTGACTTTGCGCATAAAGATTGAAGTATAGCAGCAGGGCCATGATGCATAACATCGACAGCGCTCCCATCATCGTTCCGACAACGAAGCCCCGCTGGGTGAAGAAACTGAGGTCCACCATAGGCGCCTTCACGCGTCTCTCCACAATCAGCAGCAGCGTGAAGGCGCCGATCGCCAGGACGGACGGAAGGATGAGGGAAAGTGGAGTTGTCTTGGCATGCGGCAGGGCGTGAAGTCCGAAGATAATAGATATCATAAACGTGGCAAGCAGGACGAAGCCGGTCGCATCGATACCTTCAGACGATGCCTTTCTTCCTTGCGCTGGCTGCCCGGCCATGATGAACCCGGCGAGGGCGGCCACGACCAACGGAACATTGAACCAGAAGACCACACGCCAACCCGCGATATGAGTCAGACTGCCACCAACGAGGGGGCCGATGCTGAAGCCGAGCATCAGAAATCCCGTCCAGGCCCCTATAGCGCTATCCCGACGTTCTGGCACTGCGCCTCCGTTGATCGCAGCGAGCGTGCCTGGAACGGCGAAAGCCGCCCCCAAACCCTGAAGCCCGCGCCCGACCAGAAGTGCGGCCTGCGTCTCGGCGGAGGCGATTACGCAGGACGCGAGACCGAATACCGCCAGTCCGACGGTCGAGCTCACCCGAGCGGTCAATCGATCCGCGGCCTTTCCGCCCAGCACGACGCAGGCGGCGGACATGACGAGATAGGCATTCACGGCCCATTCCAGGCCGGCGGAGGTGAGAGACAGTTCGCCCTTCATGAGCGGCAACGCGGCCATGATCGCCGTGCTGTTGGCGCCGACGGCCAACATTGCCAGACAGGATGACCAGAGGAGCAGGCCAAATCCCGTTTGCGATTTCATTCTTTTGCTCCCCCGGCCCGGCCACACAGTCCACGCCAATTCATTCGGAGCACTGTCACCGAGTCGGCCACTCCCCGATAGAAGAAAGGAATATCTTCGAGGGAGCTTCTGCTTAAGCATTCGGTTCAGCCATGCCTTGCGGGCGCCGAGGCTGCGGGCGGCGCCGTCTGGACCGCTTTTCAGCGGGTGCTTATGGCTCAGGTTAGCCAATGAGGTCTTTGCCAAATGAGCGGTTTGAGGCACAACGATAAGGCACGGCCCGACCAAGTTAATCGGCCCCTGTAATCCCGCTCGGCTATCAGCACCGGAGCTTGTTACATGCCACCTACCGGGATCGCCGCCTTCTCCTTCCAGTCCACGGCCTCGATCATTGTCGAGACAGGCAGCACCTCAAGGCTCGCCGAAATTGCGGCTGGTCGTCTGGGCCAACGGGTGTTGCTCCTGACGGATGATGGCATCCATAAACTGGGACTATGCGACCCTGCCGTTGCTTCGCTGCGCAGAGACGGGATCGACGTCGAGATCTTCGATCGCGTCGAGGCGGACCCGTCTCAGGCGACTGTGATGGCCGCCTGCGAAATGGGACGACGAATGGGTTCCACCGGAGTGATCGGCTTCGGTGGCGGCTCATCGCTGGATGTTGCCAAGATGGTGGCGCTGCTTTTGGGCTCGGGGCAGCCATTGGACGAGGTCTGGGGCGTGCGCAACGCACGGGGGCCGCGTCTGCCGCTGGTCCTGGTGCCGACAACCGCTGGGACGGGATCGGAGGTCACCCCCGTCGCCATCATCACGGTGGGCGCTGACGAGAAGCGGGGTGTTTCCAGTCCGGTACTGCTGCCGGATATCGCGGTGCTCGATGCGGCGCTGACGTTCGGCTTGCCGCCGGCGATCACGGCCGCCACCGGCGTGGATGCCATGGTGCACGCAATCGAGGCCTACGCATCGGCCAATCCCAACAATAACCCTCTATCGCGAATGCTGGCGCGTGAGGCCCTGCGGCTACTCGGCAGCCATATCGAAAGGGCGGTGAGGAGCGGGGCGGACAGGCCGGCGCGCGAAGCGATGCTACTTGGCTCAATGCTGGCAGGGCAGGCCTTCGCTAACTCGCCGGTCGCGGCCGTCCATGCGCTGGCTTATCCGATCGGCGGGACGTTCCACATCCCGCACGGCCTGTCAAACGCGCTCGTTCTAACGGCCGTGCTGCGCTTCAACCTTCCTGTAGCGGCCGCGACCTATGCGAAAATCGCGGCGGACGCGTTCCCGCATTTGGCGGAACAGCCGGCGGAAGGTCTCGCCGGCGCGTTCATTGCGGCGTTAGACGATCTCATTGCCCGCCTCGAGATGCCCCGGCGTTTGCGTGACGTGCACATTCCAAGGGACGCGCTTCCCCAACTCGCAGCCGATGCGATGAAGCAGCAGCGGCTGCTCGTCAACAACCCCCGTCCTGTGACCGAGGCAGATGCGCTGGCGATCTATGCGGAGGCCTGGTGAATGCGCGCTCCGCCGTCTCGTCGCGCCGATTATCCCCACTTCCAGCGCCATACGACCCGTTGGGCCGACAACGACGCTTATGGCCATCTGAACAATGTCATCCACTACATGCTATTCGACACCACGGTGAACCAGTGGCTGATCTCCCAGGGGCTTCTCTCGCCTCAGGAAAGCTCGGCCATAGGCTTCGTGGCGGAGACCGGTTGCCGCTATCTTCGTGAAATGAGCTATCCATCGGTCATTTCAGCTGGCTTGCGTGTGGCGCAGATCGGCCGCTCATCGGTGCGCTACGAACTCGCGCTGTTTGCCGATGACAACGATGAAGCTTCAGCGGAAGGCTTCTTCGTTCATGTCTATGTCGATGCGAAAAACCATCGTCCCTGCCCGATCCCGGAGGCGACGCGCGCGGCGATGGCCAGTATTCAGAGGGATTAGCCTAAGAATTCCGCGCGTACCCCAATCTCGGGTCAGCCGTAGCCGATCAAACTTCTTGTTTCTCAGCAATCTCTGACGCCGAACCGCTCGGCACCAGCGCGGATGGGTGTCTTGGGGAGAATGGTCATTTCCGGCATCGGGACGACGCTCAATCGATAGCCGGGCTCGGCAACGAACTGATCTATGAAACGCAAGCTGGCCCGCAAATGCGGGGCGCTCAAATCAGCACATCGCTGGCCGCTCAGGGCACGAAGACTGCACCGCGGCTGTTCAGAAGGCTCTTCTAGAGAAACTCGTAGGCGGCGAAGAGCGCGAGGCCGACGAGGACGGCAATCGTGACTTTCGACAGCAGGATCTTTCCGGCGATCCCCATCCACGTCCGTTCGGGGTACTCGTAGTCGTCGTTGGGTATATGGCGCACGGGCTCATCTCCGTTCTTCCGAGAAAGGAGCATAAAACATCCCGCGGAAAAAGCGCAGAGGCCGACGACATACCTGACCCCGAGGCGACAGGATCAGCTGGTCCCTACGAGAGCACGCAGATGTCGCCAAGCGAGGCGCCACTAGCAAGCCGGCATGCGCAAGAACGAAAACTCCGGCCGCATTACTATGCGCCGGAGTTTCCTTCGATTCTTGCTAGAGCAGGGCTCCCGCGGACGGATTGCCTGTCAGCATTCCTGGTAGCGGCGGCCGCGATAGATATAGGTGCGGCAGGTAGGTGTCGTCGCGTTGCCGACAATGGCGCCGCCAACACCGCCAATCGCGGCACCGGCAAGTGCGCCGCCTGCCGTGCCTGACGCGAGGCCACCGACAAGCGCGCCAGCGCCGGCACCGATGGCCGCGCCGCCGATGGTCCGGTCGGTCCGATCATTCGGGTTGCAGGCAGCCAGTCCGACGGCGAGAAGGCCGAGGGCGATAAAACGCTTCATGTCATATCTCCGAGCTAACGCGATATGAGCACGAATTATCATGATTTTATGGCAGTGGAAATGCCGTATTTTCCATGTCCGGCTGACCTTAATAGTTAAAGTCGCGGCTAACGAGGGCTTTTATTTGCGTTTATATGAACGGCCTCGCGAGTCTCTTGGTATAGGGCGGTGGCATTTTGCACTTGTGCAGGGCGAAGCTTGGAAATGGTGGGGCAGGGGGCATCCTCATGATTCGGGCTTGTTCGGTCTGGCGTGGGACAACTAGCCTTGTCGCTGGCGCGGCCATAACATAGGCAATCGGGAGGCATGGCACCAATTTTCCACCAAAGATCGATTTCGGATTGTTTCTGAGGGCATTTTGCATGCTCGGTTTTATCAGCAGGACGCTGAAGCGCGGGGCGGTCGTGCTTGCCATCGTGGCTGTCTCGCTCTTCGGCCTGCGCGTCTACGACAGTCAGCGGGGACCACCGCTTGAGCCCTGGCATACCTTCGTTCCCGATGAGCTGTCGATCAACGAGCTCGATCATGCCGACTGGAGGGGATATCTGAAGGCGGAGGACGATGTCTTTGCGCAGGTACGCACCGACGTGACGGAAAAGCTGCCGCCCCGCGATCGAGTCCCGGTCAATCGCTATTTTGAGGGCAGTGCCATCCATCCCGCGCATTTCAAGCAGGACTGGAACCGCTCTTTCATCCTGGAGCCGCGGGGCAAGCCGGTCGGCGCCGCGGTCTTTCTCCACGGCTTGACGGATTCGCCCTACAGTTTGCTCCAACTCGCGCGCCACTACCGCGACCGCGGTTTCCTCGCCATCGCCATACGCCTGCCTGGCCATGGCACGGTTCCCGCCGGGCTGACGGATATTGAGTGGGAAGACTGGCTCGCCGCGACGCGTCTTGCCGTGAGAGAGGCGAGGGCGCGGGTCGAGGCCCCCGCGCCGCTTCATCTCGTCGGCTATTCGAATGGCGGGGCGCTGGCCGTGATGTATGCGCTCGAGGCCCTTGAGGATAAGGATCTGGCCCGGCCCGACCGGGTCATCCTGCTATCTCCGATGATCGGCGTGACGGCTTTCGCGCGTTTCGCCGGATTGGCGGGGCTTCCGGCGATCCTGCCAGCCTTCGCCAAGGCGGCTTGGCTGAGCGTGCTGCCGGAATTCAACCCCTTCAAATATAATTCGTTCCCGGTGAACGGCGCGCGCCAGTCACATCTGCTGAGCACGGCCGTTCAGCGCACGGTGCAGCGGCTCGCGCGCGAGAAGCGGCTGGCGGATCTCGCCCCCATCATCACGTTCCAGTCGGTGGTGGACTTCACCGTGAGCACGCGCGCGATCGTCTCCTCGCTCTACGCGTTTCTGCCTGCGAACGGCAGCGAGCTCGTCCTGTTCGATCTCAATCGCGCGACGAAGCTCGGGCCTCTACTGAGACCGGCGTCAGAAACGGTGCTCGCGCGACTTCTGCCGCCGCCTCCCCGTAATTTCAGCGTCTCGGTGATTTCGAATGTGAACGAAGATTCCCGTGAGGTCGCCGCACGGATGACCGAAGCAGGCTCCACCGATGAGACAGTGCGCGAGCTCGGCCTGTCCTATCCCCCTGACGTCTTCTCGCTGTCTCATATCGCGCTGCCGTTTCCGGTCACCGATCCGCTCTATGGGCTACAGCCTGACCTGACTGAAGATTTCGGCATAAGGCTCGGCGCGATAGCTGCACATGGCGAGCGCGGGACGCTGATCATGGATCTCGACAGCCTCTTGCGGATGTCCTCGAATCCCTTCTTTCCCTATCTGATCGACAGGGTCGACCAGGTGCTTCAGGAGCCGTCGCGGGGGCGGGGGCCATGACGCGATAGGGCCGGAGCGGCGGTGCCTGCTCGTGTTGGCGCCAGCCCCGATCCAACACTCTGATGGATCAGCGCAGCAGGCCTGAGGCTGCATGCACTCTCGAGTTTGATGGGGCGCGGCGGGCGCGCCGCTTGGTGCCTAACCAGCCCGAAACATCAGGCGGTCGCCGATCAGGATAACGAGGCCGGTCAGCGAGATCCCGGCCGTCGACCCGCGGCGCAGGACCCTGTCACCCCGCGCAATTCCGCTGACCAATCGGTGAACGATGGACTTGCCACTTTCCGCGAGGACGACGATGTCCCCCTCCGGGATTGGTCCCGGAAGGCGCGTCAGGCGCCTCACCATCAGCATCGCAATGCCCCCGATCAGCATCGGTCAGAGGATTTTTCACAGAGCGTCAGGCTGCAACAGGCTCGTCAGGATCAACCCCGACTAAGCGGCTCGGCAAAGCGGAGCAACCCAGCGGCGTCGCCATCGCACGCCGGGCCACAGCGAGGAAGTACATGAAGAAGCTGAGGCTGATCGAGGATCTCACCGCTGTGCAAGGCGTCCCATTCTCGAGCTTTCCTACGCCGGGATGATCGAAACTCTGGGCAAAATACGCGGACAACAGTATGCCCGTTGGGATAACGGCGAGAGGACGTCGCCGAAGGGATGGGTGCAATCGTAATGGCCGTTGACCAATGAGCCCGATCATCGATCCGCGCGCAGGCGACGTGGAAGATGACGCGTGCAGTTCCAAGAAGCGGTCGTTGTTTGCGATTGCGGGAAGTCTGCTCGGCGAAATCAATCTCCCCAAGCTGGCGCTGGCGTGGGTCATCCTGGCGCTGCTTCCCGGTGTCCTGCTTGGACTTGTGCCCCTGGTCGCCACAGCATGGTTCTCGACCGTATCGGGCCGCGTGCAGGCGGTCGCAGGCATCGGATCGTTGCTGCTTCTGGTTCTCGTGGCGGTCATCGGCTGGTATGGCTTCCGCCCACTCTTTCGCGCCGCCGAGCGAAGCTTCTGGTCATTGAACTCGCTGGTGGTGCAACCGGGTTACGCGTTATGCCGAGAGGGGCTTCGCCATCTTGCCGAGCGTTTTCTGCCGCCGCATGCCAATGAGGCTAGCCGCGCTGATCTGAGGGCAGCGACTGCGATCGGTGCAGGTGTGCTCGCTTGCGGCGTCGCATCCGCCATTGCGCTGACCGCATGGCCGCAAACCCGCTGGTCCGGCGGGGTGGCTGATCTCGTCGATCCGTTACGTTTGATCGTTCCCGCACTCGCGAACACGGTTACGGTGATGGCGGCCTATCTGGCGGCCGCGTCGCTGGCCTGGGGGTTGGCTGACGGGCTAATGGACCAGCCGCGCAATCTGCTGAGTTTCGACGAGGTGCCGGCGAATGCCCGCAGGTGGCGCGTGGCTCATCTCTCGGACATTCACGTCGTCGGGGAGCGCTATGGCTTTCGGATCGAGAGCGGCCGCGCCGGTCCGCGCGGCAACGAGCGGCTTCACCAGGTTTTCGCGCGGCTCGCTGCCATCCATGCCCGCGCCCCGCTGGATCTCCTCCTGATTACGGGGGACATGACCGACGCGGGCCGCTCAGCGGAATGGGCGGAGTTCTTCGACGTTATGGCGCGTTATCCAGGGCTGGCCGCCCGCAGCGTTATCCTGCCAGGAAATCATGACGTGAACATTGTCGACCGGGCTAATCCCGCCCGCCTGGAAATTCCCGGCACCCCCGGCAAAACATTGCGGCAGATGCGGGCATTGTCGGCCATCGTGAGCATGCAAGGCAACCGCGTGCATGTCGTCGACCCCGCTGGTTCGGGTCTCGGTAAAAGTCTGGCCGATGTTCTCGAGCCTCACCGGGCACAGATCGCGGCTTTCGCGGATACCGGAGGCTTGCGCCTGTCGGTGGGGCTCGGCGACCTCTGGGCGAGGGCTTTCCCCATGGTCTTGCCGCCGACGGAGGCTGATGGGCTCGGCGTGGTGATCCTGAATTCGAACGCGGAAACGCATTTCTCCTTCACCAATGCGCTCGGGATGGTTGGTGAAGAGGACATGCGGGCCATGGTCTCGGTGCTCGGGCAATTTCCTAACGCCCGCTGGATTGTGGCGCTGCATCACCACCCAGTCGAATATCCGATGCCGGCCAAGGCATTCTCCGAACGTGTCGGCACCGCGCTCATCAACGGCAGTCTCTTCGTGCGACAGCTCAAGCCCAACGGCCATCGGATCGTCGCGATGCATGGCCACCGGCACATAGATTGGATCGGGCGGTGCGGTCCGCTGAAGATCATCTCCGCGCCATCGCCGGTCATGGAAGCGACCGATAACGAGCCTACCCGTTTCTACATTCATACGCTCGCCGCGGCTCCGGATGGCGGTCTTGCCCTCCTCGAGCCGGAACGGATCGACATGGCACCTGAGACGACCACAACTTTGAGCCTGAACCTGGCCGGCTCATGAATCGCCGATAGCGCTTTCAATGGGCGGCTGTTCCGTTCTTTCAGCAGAGCCGAACAGTTCGGCGATCCACAAGCTTGAAGGATGCTGGGCGCAGAAGGTGATGAGGGCGATCGTGATCGGCACTCCGATGAACGCGCCGAAGATGCCCCACAGATAGCTCCAGAAGAATACGGAGAACAAGACGACTGCCGGTGAGACCGAGAGCGCGTTGCCAGCAACGCGAGGTTCGATGTAGCTGCCGACTATGAACTGGATCAGGTTGAGGCAGGCGAAGACCGCGAAGACCGCCTGCCAAGATTCGAAATGCGCCATGGCAAAGAGCGTCGGGAAGACTGTCGCGACCAACGGGCCGATGAAGGGGATATAGTTCAGCGAGAACGCGATGAACCCCCATTCCTCGGCGAGCTGCAGGCCGACGAGCTTGGCAAAGGCGAAGACCAGCAGGCCCGTAATCAGGCTCATCCATGTTCTGACAAGCATGTAGCGGCCGATCTTGCGCGCGGTTTCCGTGCTGCCGAGGAGGAGAACCCTGCTGATTTCGCGGTTGCGCATGCCACGCAATTTCCGCCCGAAGTCGTCGACCTCAAGCAGGCCGAGGATCACGTAGACGAGCACAACCAACCAGAAGCTCATCGTGCTGTTGAGGCGCCCGGTGATTGTCTGGGCCGTGCGCAGGATCCAACCGACATTGAACGTCTCGGACCACATTCCGGCAACGGCCACGCCGTGGCCTTCCAGCCAGATCGTGACTTGGTCATAGAACGCCTGAAAGCGGGCAGCGTCACTGACGATCCAACGGCCGACGCGGCCAAAGGCCCAGAGTATCAACGAGCCGAAGGCTAGAAAGACGGCGACCATAACGATGACGCTGATGGCTAAAGCCAGCATCTTCGGCAGGAAGGTTTGCAGGCCCTTCTGCATCGGCCATACGAGGGCGATGATGAAAAGTGCGAACGCGACCGGTGCAAAGACCGAACTTGCAATGGATAGCGCGGCGACAACCAGGACAACCGCAATCAGGACCTGGGCGCTCTGGAAGATTTTACCGGTGGTCATCTGCGTTCCTGCTGAGCGTTGATTGAGGCGGCCGCGGTCACCGTCTATCGCTACTATCAGATCCCTTCGGTCAGTTCATCGAGGTTCAATGTCGATGTCTTGCCGATGGCGTCCCGATGCGTGCGATAAAAGGTTTCAGCGGCGCGACGCCCCTCATCGTGCAGCATGGTCAGAAATTCCCACTCGGCGTTCAGCTTCGAGGAATATCCCAGATCGGCCATGGCATCACTGGTGATGCGGTGCAATCGCATGCGGGCCCAACGCGCCCCTTCGCCGCTTTCCGGATTGGCCTTTTGGCGCAGCAACGCCATCATCCTTAGTTCCTTGAGGAGGACTGCATTGAAGGATACCTCATTGAGGCGGTTCAGGATGTCGCGTGCCGTACGCGGCGTGCCGGGGCGCTCCACCGGATTGATCTGAACGAGTATGGTGTCCAGCGCGTCGCTCTCCTTGATCAATGGCGTCATGGTTGGGTTGCCGGAATAGCCACCGTCCCAGTAGCTCTCGCCATCGATGTCCACGGCCTGGAACAAGGTAGGCAAGCAGGCGGAGGCCAGGAGCACCTGCGGCGTGATCTCGGCATTGCGGAACACGCGCCCCCGGCCGGTGCGGACATTGGTTGCCGTGATGAAAAGCTTGATCGGGCACCGTGCGAGGCTGTCGAAATCAATGACTTCGGACAAGATGTCCGTCAGCGGATTGGTGCCGGCGGGGTTGAGGCGGTAGGGGGAAACCACGCGCGACATCATATCCATCGCGACGAAGAGCGGGGAGTTGTCGAGCGTCCAGCGGCCGAGCAGGACGTCGAGCGGGCTGCGCTGGAAGGGGCTGAAGCGGGCTGCTTCGGACACCCTTCGCCAGAATAGATCGAGCGCGTCCCGAGCGCCCCGGCGCCCACCGGCTACGTAGCCCGATGCCAGCACCGCAGCGTTCATGGCGCCTGCAGAAGTTCCGGAGATGGCGCTGATGTCGAGCCATTCCTCCTCGAGAATTCTGCCGAGGACACCCCAGGTGAACGCACCGTGGGCTCCACCGCCCTGAAGGGCGAGATCGATCGTCAGCGGCCTTCGCGTGCCGCCGTCATGGTGGGCCGCGGGGGCCGGTGAGGCAGTTTGGGTCACGTCGTTCTCATCCGGCTGTCGAGCGGAGGTGTCGATGTTAGCCGCACGGCCCACCTCTCACCACCACCAAGGGCGGCGTGTGCAATTCCTCCCCTATGCCGGAGGGACCGCGCGCTTCAGCGTTTGTGGGTCAGCTGCGGCCGCGCGATCGGCTGCGGGCGCTGTCGTCAGTTGACGTACCCGCTGCCCGGGGTGCAGAGCTTGAATGCCGCCCGAGACGATGATCTCTCCCGGTTCGAGGCCCTGCGAAACGATGACCTGCCCCGGATCGAAGCGCAGGATATCGATATTTCGCATTGAAACCGTCGATGTGGCGGGGTCGACGATCCATACGGCTGGTGATTGGCCTTGCTGCGTCAAGGAACTGGCCGGGATTGCGATGATTGCTGCCGTCGAGATCTCCAGCCTCCCCACGACCGTCGCTCCGAGTTGCATCGCCTCTGGCGGATTGTGCAGGCCGACCCTCACTGTGAAGGTGCGTGTCACGGGGTCCGCCTGCGGAGAGACTTCGCGGACATGGCCCGTGGCCGTTACGGTCGGAGCATCCGCCAAGGCGACGAGAACCGTGCCGTCTTCGGTTTGTGTCTCAAGCAGCCGCGCGGGAACGTTGAAGACCGCGTCGCGACCATCCTCCCGCGCCACCTGGAGGACAACTTGCCCGGGCTGCACGACCTCACCTGGCTCGATCGTCCGTGCGGTGACAACCCCCTCGATGCCGGACCGCAGCTCTGTAAAGCCAAGCCTGTCCTGTGCGAGATCGAGCTGCGCCTCGGCGTTTTCGAGCTGTGCCTGGGCGGCCTCCTGCGCTTTGAGCGCCTGGTCGAAGCGCGGGCGCGTGGTGAAGCCCTGTGCCATCAGCCGTTCCTGGCGCTCGAAGGTGTTGCGCGTGGTGTTGACTTCGCCTCTTGCCGCTTCCATTGCCGCTTTCGCGGCGGCGAGCTGATTGCGCTCAAGAGAGGGGTCGAGCCGCGCCAGGACCTGTCCGGCGGAGACGCGATCCCCCACATTGACTAGCCGCTCGGTCACGCGTCCCGCGATCCGGAACGCCAGCCCCACATTTTTTTCAGCCTGGATCTCGCCACTGAGCTTGAGATCGCTGGACAGCTTGCCCGCCTCCACCTTGACCACGCTGACGGGGCGACCTTCGGCAGGCGCGGCCGTCTCCTGCTGGCATGCGCCGAGTGACGGCAGCACGAGCGCGCAGGCCATTCCGACGAACAAACCACCGATGCGACGATGGCCGCTGACCTGATGATTGAACATCGGAATCATGGCGCCGATACTCCAGCGGCGGGTGTTCTTCCCGCGGTCAGCCTGTCCTTCGAGGCGATCCTCCTGTCGAACACGGCGACATACAGCACCGGCAGCAGGATCAGTGTGAGCACGGTCGCAACCAGCAGTCCACCCATGATGGCGAAAGCCATCGGGCCCCAGAACACCGTGGGAGCGATGGGGATCATGCCGAGGACGGTGGAGATCGCCGTCAGCATGATCGGCCGGAACCGGGTGCTGCTGGCATCCAGCGCGGCCGCCACGACGGTCTTGCCGCTTTCGCGCTCCGCTTCGATCTGCCCGATCAGGATCACCGCATTCTTGGTGATGATCCCGATCAGGGCGAGAATCCCGAGAAGCGCGACGAAACCGAGAGGCTTGCCGGCCAGGAGCAGTGCACCCACCACGCCGATGAGACCGAGCGGCGCGATGCTCAGCACGATGGCGAGCAGCCTGAAGCTCCGGAGCTGGGCCATCAGGACCGTGAACATAATCAGGAGCATGACCGGTACGACCGCCATGACCGAGGCTTGCGACGTGGCGCTCTCCTCGACGGTACCGCCGACGGTGATCGCGTATCCGGGCGGAAGTGTCTTGTTCAAAGCCTCGATCGATGGTTTCAGCGCGGACACGACCGTTTCGGGCAGAACGTTCTGTTTGACGTCCGCCGCCACGGTCAGATTGGGGATGCGATCGCGCCTCCAGATCAAGGGAGCGTCTAGTCCGTAATCGAAGGTGACAAACTGCGAGAGTGGCGCGGAGCGGCCTCCGGGCAGGGCGACCTGCATCGTCCGCAACGTCTCCAGGGAAACGCGGTCGGCATCCTGCGCGCGTACTACCACGTCG
The DNA here is from genome assembly GCF_018398315.1 of Chelatococcus sp. YT9. NCBI lineage: Bacteria > Pseudomonadati > Pseudomonadota > Alphaproteobacteria > Hyphomicrobiales > Chelatococcaceae > Chelatococcus > Chelatococcus sp. YT9. Next base: position 4,211,444 of record NZ_JAHBRW010000001.1, on the reverse strand, counting down.
ACGAGATAGATGTTGTCTCGCACCTGCGTCACAACCGTACCGGACACCACTGCGTTCAGGTGAGAGGCCAGGGCCTGGGAGCTCAGGCCGAGACGGCGCGCTTCGTCCTGGTCGACGCGGAGGCGCAATTCCCGTGCAGGCTCGATCCAATCGAAATTGACCTGCTCCGCCTGCGGATTGGCGGCAATCACCTGCGCCACCTTCATGGCGATCGAGCGGACTTCGGTAATGTCAGGCCCGCTGACACGGTACTGAACCGGCCAGCCCACCGGCGGTCCCAGTTCGAGCGGATAGACACGCGCGACGACATTCGGGAAGTCATTCGCCAGCATCTCCTCCAGCCTGACCTGCAGCCGCTCACGGGCCTGCACGTCCTTTGCGACGATGACGGCCTGGCTGAAGAAATCGTTGGGAAGCCGTGCGTTCAAGGGCAGGTAGAAACGGATCGCGCCGCGCCCGATGTAGCTGCTCCAGCGCTCGATGTCCGGATTGTCTTTCAAGGCCGCATCGAACCGGGAGACGAGATCCTCGCTGGCGTAGATCGACGCGTTCTGCGGGAGCGTCAGGTCGACGAGCAGCTCAGGCCGGTCGGACGCCGGGAAGAATTGGCGTGGAACCAGGGGAAGTGCCAATATGGACAGGGCAAACAGCGCTAGCGTGACGGCGATCGTGACCCAGCGCAGCTTGATGGCACCGGACAACAACTGCCGGAAGGTGCGCTCCATACGTCCTGGCTCAGCTGTCGCCGCCTTGCGGTCGGGGGGCTTCAGCATGGCGACACCGAGCACCGGCGCGAAGATGATCGCGACAAACCAGGAAATAACGAGCGCGATGCTGACCACAGCGAAGAGGGTGAATGTGTATTCGCCGGCGGAACTCGCCGCAAATCCGATGGGCACAAAGCCCGCGATCGTGACCAAAGTACCGGCAAGCATCGCTATGGCGTATTTTTTGAACGCATAGGTTGCCGCCTCTGTCTTTTCCTCACCCGCCGCAAGGCGCGTGACCATCGCGTCAGTCGTCGTCATGGCGTCATCGACGAGGAGCGCCAGAGCGATGATGAGCGCGCCCAGCGAGATGCGTTGCATGTCGATGCCGCTGACCAGCATCACAGCAAATACGACGGCGAGGGTCAGCGGAATCGACAGCGCAACCACAAGACCCGGACGCACGCCGAGACTGATGAAGCTCACGGCCATGATAATGGCGATCGACTGCCAGAGTGAGGTCATGAAATCAGCGATCGCATGGTCTACCGTCACGGCCTGGTCAGCGACCAGCCGGGGCTCGATCCCGAGCGGCAGACTGCCCGTGATGTCGGCCATCGCGCTCTTGATGTTTCTTCCAAGAGCCAGAATGTCGCCCCCATCGCGCATCGCGATGCCGAGGCCGATCGCCTCCTCACCATTGACGCGGAACATTGGCTGGGGTGGGTCGGCATGGCCGCGTCGCACGGTGGCGATATCCGCGAGGCGCACCATGCGGTCGCCAACGGGGAAGTTGACGTTCATGAGGTCAGCTTCCGACTGGAATGCGCCGGAGACGCGCAGCGAAAGCTTTTCGTCCTCGGTCTGAATGACGCCGGCCGGACGTACCACGTTCTGACTCTGCAGGGCAGCGAGCAACGTGTTCCGGTCAATGCCGAGATTGGCCAGTTCCCGGACTGAAAACTCCACGAAGATGCGCTCGTCCTGAGCGCCGATGATCTCGATCTTGGAGACATCCGGCACAAGCAGGAGACGTGAACGGGCCGCCTCGACGTAGTCACGCAGCTCGCGGCCGGAAAAGCCGTCCGCGGTGAAGCCATAGATGATGCCGAAGGTATCCCCGAAACGGTCGTTGAAGAAGGGCCCGAGAGTACCGGAGGGCAGTGTGTGGCGCATATCGGCAACGAGATTGCGGACCCGGTACCAGGTGTCCTGCACATCCCGCGCCGGGACCGACTGCTTCAGCTCGACAAAGATGGTTGTCACACCAGGCGTGGTGAAGCTGCGCACGGTGTTGAGGCCGGGCGTCTCTTCCAGCTGACGCTCAAGACGCTCGGTGACCTGAGTCAGCGTGTCTTCCATCGTCGCGCCCGGCCATGCCGCGGACACCACCATCGACTTGATGACGAACGAGGGATCCTCGTTGCGGCCAAGGCGCTGGAAGGCGAACACGCCGGCAGCGACAGCGACGATCATGAGATAGATGACGACGGAACGGTTTTTGAGCGCCCATTCGGAAAGATTGAAAGTCATCGCATTTCCGTTCCCGTCAGCCGCACCTGCTGACCATCACGTAACTGGCTGACGCCGGCCGTGACGACGATGTCGCCGGGTGAGAGCCCATTCCCGACCACGGCCGTCGCCGGATCAGCGCTCATCACCTCGATGTTCCGCAGCGAGACGGTGAGTTTCTCGGGATCAACGATCCAGACGCCGAGTTCCTGTCCATGTTGGCTCAGCGCTGTTGAGGGGATGGCGATGACGGATTGGTCGCTGCCGGTAATCGTACCTGAAACCGTCGAACCAAGCCGGAACGCCTGTGGTGGGTCGGATAGCCCCACCCTGATCTGGAAGGTTCTCGTCACCGGGTCCGCCTGGGGGGCTATCTCGCGTACGCGGCCAGAGGCCGTGACGCTGGGATCGCTTGAAAGCGCCACGCGGACAGGCGTGTTGGGGGTGAGGGAGCGAACGACGTCTGCGGGCACTTCGAACACGGCATCGCGACCCTCGCGCCGGGCGAGCTGCACGATCATGTGGCCGGGCGAGACAACCTCGCCCGGTTCGGCACCGACCCCTGTGACAAGTCCCGGCGCGTCAGCCTTCAAGGTCGTGAAGCCGACGATATCCTCGGCCGAAGTGACGCGCGCTTGTGCGGCATCGACTTGTGCGCGCGCCGCTGTGCGTGCCTGCTCCGCGAGCTCGAAATCGGCACGGGTCGTGACATTGCGTGCAAGGAGATGGCTCTGACGTTGAAGGTGGTTCTCCGCCTTGCGCAGGAAGCCTTGGGCGGCCGTGAGCGCGGCGCGCGCGGAGCGCAGATCGTTGAGCTCATTCTCCGGATCGAGGCGAGCCACCAGCTCTCCCTGACGAACCGTCGAGCCGACCCCGACGGTCCGTTCCGCCATTCGCCCGCCGATGCGGAATGAGAGGGCTGCTCTATCCTGGGCCTCGACATAGCCGGTGAAACTCGCATTTGGTAACTGGGGCTGCTTTTCCACCGTGATCGTGCGGACGATCCGGACCGGGGGAGGAGGCCCCGCTTTCTCTTGCTGGCAGGCGGCTAATCCAGGCAGGATGATCCCAATAACGGTGGCTGAAAGATAATGTTTAGCACGCACCGTCATGCCTAAGACTTAGCCTGTGCGGCGACGGTGGCATCCTGCGTCGCCGTTCCCATCCATCCGCTGGTCGGAAGGCCTTGTCCCGGAGAACCGTTCGGATACATCACTTCACTTCCCCTGACAGGCCGGCGGGCATGGTCCGCAAAACGCAGATGCTAGGCAAACGCCATCGCGCCGCTTTTTTTGAAGCAGCAAGGAAAGCTAGCAATAGTTATGCACGGTGAGATGAGCTCAGAATCCCAGTCCTTCGCTGCTCATCCCAATTTGGTGAACCCGGATTAGCCTGTGACGCCGCGTGGCAACGGAACTCCGGGTCTGAGGCGGAAGCAAATGAGGCTGCAGTAGAATTCGGGTGGCGGAGCCGGTTCAATCAGCCGTCGATATGTTCACCCCTGAGCTGACGGGAACGGTCAGCAAGCTGGCTCAAAGCAGTCATAGGCCGCGCGGCCGGCAATGCGAAACTTGCCCCAGCCGTCGGCTAGGCAGCGGGCCGGGATAAGGAGCGGATTATTGCGCCTTGAGGCGCCACGTCCGGGGGCGAGGTTTCATCGCTTACATTCGTACTCTCCAGGGGAGGGGCCCACCTGCTTGTGTACGCGGGACTTTCATCGTCTGGCGGGCATCCAAACGGTGTCAGGGCGTGCTCTGCCAAGCTGCGCTCACGCACTTCGCTGGGGCTGTAACCGAACTCGCGACGGAAGGCCCGGCTGAAAGTGGAGTGATCGGTGAAGCCGACCTCAGCGCCAACCACGTGGATCGGCAATGAGCCCGCCGATGAAGTGAGGTGGCGATGCGCTTCCCTCAATCGCTCGCGGTTGATGAAATGCGCAACGCCGCCGACATGTTCGAAAAGCCGATAGAGCTTCGAGCGGGACATCGCCACAAGGCGGGCGAGCTGCTCCGGGTCGAAGTCCGGGGAAGCCATGTTCTGGCGGACAATGAGGCGAACGCGATCAATCAGAAGGGCGCTAAGCGGTACCTCAGCTGCCTTTGCATGGTCCCTTCGGGGTGCGATGCAGGCCGCCACCAACGAACGCGTTGCTTCGGCCAGACCATTTGCCTGGTCTGTCGGAATATGCGGAAGGTGCCGGGCGAGATTCTCAATATGGCCGGCGAGCAGAGCGCCGAGTTCGGGATTGATCTTGAGGTCGTGCTGGCGATCGAGGTTTTCGCGCTCGTCCCGATGGAAGCTTCGCGGCAGATATAGTGTCAATACTTCCGCATCTTTGGCCCTTCCCTCAAACGGCTGGGAGAGCGAGCGGAAACTCAGGGATCCGGGCTGGCGGACTTGTGGCGAAGAAGCACTGTCTGCGCCTTCATAGGCGAGCACCACACACCAGTGATCCAGGAAAGACTTGGGCCTGTGCCGCCAATGGCGCGCGGGCGCATTCCCGTAGAGCGTCCTTGTCAGGACGAGATCGCCGAAGGCCCAGGATGAAAAATCGGCCTCGAATATCTCTGACGACCCCGTTGTCGGCACGAGATCGATTGTTTCCGACAGCATCGATCGCCATGCATCGAACTGCTCCCGGGGCGGCAATGTCCTGGTGGAGAAGTGCTCAACGAAAACGCCTCCGGCCGAACTGCGCGAACTGGGGTGAGACGGGGGCGGCACGACAGCTTCCTTCCAGCTCTATTGTGTCAACTGAAGCACCAGACATGGCGTTAGAGCGGAACTCATCGACAGCAAAAATGTGCCGCCATGCGTTTATATTGGCAAGTGTGAAAGTGGAAACAAACCGGAACGTCGCCGCGCGCCGTGGGAACCCTCCTCATACCTTCGCGACAAGCGCTTCGCCCTAGGCGCCGTCTGAAATCTGCTATGAACCCTACCGTCGAAATCGACCGCGCTTCTGCGAGCTCTTGCAGACCGGTTTGTCGCGAACAGTACTTTTGACATGGCAAATGGCCCGGTTGAGGTCCTAGGCAAGTCCATCAAAGACCCTTTTACCGCCGCAGATAATGGTGCGAGAGGACGCTAGTTGGGGGTCGCCGTATCGAAGATGCGGATGGGGGCGGTGATGAGAAGGCTCGCGGCGGAGCCAAGCGCATCTGCGGCAGCGAGCGGGGACGAGATATCGGAGTCGGTAATCACCTGGCCTTGCAATAGCCTGTCGCCGATGAGGCGGACGGCTTCGGGGCTCGCGGCATAGAGATCATGATTGATGCGATCGCCGGCATTGAGGGCACTGAGGTCAAGGACAGTAATCCCCGACAGGCCTGCCAGCTGCTGTTGATACTCGCCACGTGTGAGATCTATTCCCCCCAGGCGTGTGGCCCCTCTCGAAATAAACCGGGAAAGCTGCAAGGCCCTGTCATGCTGCGCGACAAACAGGGTCACGCGTGGGCGCCTCGGCCCCATATCCTCAATTTGACGTCTGAAGACGCCGATGTCGAGGTCGGGCGACGCGAGTATGAGATTGTCGATTTTGCTGGGCACGCCACCCTTCTCCAGAGCGAGCTGGCGTAGCGCCTCGACGGCGGGCCAGCTGCCCATGGAATGCGCGAGAATTGTGATTTCGCCCACAGACGGACTGTTCGCTGCGACCCTCAAGAGATGGGCGAGATCTGACCGGGAGTAGGACGCGTTGTCAAAATCCCGGCTGTAGTCAAGAAGGCGCCCGCGTGAGGGCCATGAAAAGAGGACGGGAGCTGCGTCGGCGTCCGCATCGTGCGTTAGCTGGGCAAAACGGAAGACCGCGCGGTCGAACGGCGTGTTGAAGCCGTGCACGAAGACGAAGACGCGCCTTTTCCGGCCGTTCTTGGATCTGAACCAATCCGCAAGATGAGCCCTCGATATCGGCGTTGCAGAGGTCACCGTGAAGTCTGTCACGGGGTTGCCAGGCAAGGAGCGGGGAAACTGGATGGTTCCGACCTGGCGGTCGCGGGGAATAGACACGACGATATTCGCGAAGGATACCGTTTCCCCGCGATCACCGCTGAAGAGAACGCCAGGATCGCTCGATGGCGCTCTTGTCGTCGCGGTAAGCATATCCACCCGATCTGCGCCCGGGACCGGTGTGACCGGCTGCAGCATGCCCCGGGGAATGGAGGCGCAGGCGCCGAGGCCAAGTGCAAGAGCCAGGAGAAACAACCCGTTGCGCCACCTCAAGAAGCCGGCTGACATTATTCATAGGCTCCGGAACATGAACATCGCAGGTCAAGGGGGGCAAGGGTCCGGGCCCGTGCTGTCCGGGCGAGATCTGGCTTCGTCACTCCCGAAGGATCGAACGGTTCGCACCATACCGATAAAATGCGGGACAGGGAACTCAGGTGCTGATGATCGAAACTTGTAAAGCCTTTCGAAGCGACGAAGTCATATCCGAGCGAGACACTGTTCAATTTTCTCGGCTTGGAGAGACCTGGCGAGAAGCCTATTCCTATAAAATGCGTTATGGTGAGTACATGCTCAGTGAGGCCGATATCGGCGGAGAGGATGCAAAGCAGGAAGACGCTCAAATCGGCGCCCGTCGCTTGCTGATCCCCGCAGAAATGACGCGACACGGATCGCCGGGTTACTCGAAGGAGGAAGAATTGGCCTACAAGTTCGGGGCGATGATAATCGCCGGTTGTTTCATGTCGATAGCCTACTCAGGCGGCGCTGTCGCTGGTCCCGTGGCGCCGTCGGAGTTGATCGTTCCGCAGACGGGTGTGGAATTGGCCCAATGGGGACGCCCGCCGCCGCCAAGGCATGTGCGGCCGGCCCCCAGACGCTGCTGGTGGGAAAATCGTCGCATGAGGGACCACAGGGGGCGCTGGGTTGTGCGCCGGGTCCAGGTCTGCCTGCGCTGAATAGCAAGCCTTGCAATACCTCGCGAGCGTCGACGCTCGCCCTTGAGGAGCGCCGTGCGGGAATGGCGAACGCCTGATGTCCGGCCCATCCCATTCGACGCGCGAGGCCTACCAGCTACCGTTGCGGGCCCATCAGGGTGAAAGCGTGTTCAGCACAAAAAACATGACTGTGCAGATTTGCGATCCATTGCCGGCCGGCGGCAGTAACATTCAGATATGAGATCGCCTCTTCAAGGTGCGGCGAGACGCTAGACCAGTAGAAGTCTGGATATTGCTCAACCATATCGGCCGGCGTCGCATAGCCAAGCTGGCTATCGAGGCCACATTCCTGAAACTCGTGAAATAAGGCGTTGGCCTTTTTCAGATAGAGCGGGTCGCCGAGCTGGCCGATCAGATCGGCCGCCTGCACAAGCCGCCCCTCGCGTGAGTTGTACCCATCATGATCGATCGGCCCGCTTGGAAAGCGGGTGTATTCGATCGCATGGGCGACGCGTTCAGCATCAAGGTTGTACCACTGCCCGATACGCTCCCGCGCGTAGAGCTTGGAACGGTCTACATGGTGAAGGGCAAGCGCCGCGTCGGAGGCCCCGCGCGGGAGTGTGATCGTCGCGCCATCCGCATCGACGATGAAGCGATCACGGGTGTCGCCTTTCAGAATACCGCGGACATATCCGATGTCGTGAAGGAGACAAGCGACGATGATATGCGCGTAATCCTGCGCATCGACGCGCTCGCTCAACATGCGACCGTGAAGGATGTCCCGTCCTACCAACGTGACGAGAAATGTGTGCTCGACATTGTGGTAGAGGGCATCGCTGCGGCCTATGCATTCCAAGGCGATCTGCGCGGCGCAACCCAGCCGCTCGGCCTCGTCGTTGGCCGACGAGCCGTACAGGCGTCGGAAATCTTCGGCAATCTCCCTGCCAAGCTCCAAAGCCATCATGGCCGGCATCGTCATCATGGAAGGCCCTCGAGCATTCTTGTGAGACTGCGTGACTATAGCGCTCTTCTTGTGACAGGTCTCCTGTGCGATACGTCTAAAAATCGTCTGCTGCAGTGCTGCGCAGTGCATTGGACGGCGCACAGCAAGGCTGTGCGCCCGCATTTGCTATTCTGTTCCCGGGTAGGCGGCCATTTCGGTGAGCCGGTACAAAGAATGGCATGCCCCGCCTGAAGTACTGGAAACGTGTCACGGGCTGGCGAGGGGCGGTCGAGGCTGCTCTGCAGTTTTGCAGGCGCTCTCGCGATTTCACCAGCTGCAACGCGGTCCAAGGCGAGCGCACATCAGTTTTATCGGTACTCTGGAGTATAGGATCTATTGCCGAGAACACATATTATTTATAAGGGGTAGATTCAGGAAGCGCGGCATACATCGCGGATGTCCGCGTTACGAGTTTAGGGAAGACATGAACGAATATATTGTTGGTCTTTATAAAAGACTGCTGCTGCGCACGCCAGGTGCGAATGAGGTTGCCTTTTGGGAAGGTGCTCTCGCGAACGGAACTTCCTTCGAGGGTTTTGAATCCACGTTTCGTGGATCTGCCGAATACATTTATCTTCATGAGGTTAAGTTTCCGGTTATCGCTCTCTTTCTGGGAGTGCTGCGACGCGCGCCTGATGCGGCAGGGCTGGCGTCGTGGGCCGAACAATTTCGCAGTGGAGCGGCATCATTTTCTGATGTCCTGCATTCTTTCGCGCGTTCCGAGGAGTTTCGAGAACTCCATCCGAGCCACGGTGGCGGTATCTCAGCGTGTGATCTCGTCGGTATGTTCTACAAAAACATTCTTAAGCGCGAACCCGATCCGGCGGGCTTTGATTTCTGGGTCAAGCTCATCAACAGCGGGCAAATCACAGGCAATCAGCTTTCTGCGGCCTTCCTCACAAGCGCGGAATTTCAAAAGCTTGCCGGCAACAACCTCAGGGCTCTTCTGGAAGATCTCGCGGACGGTGTGATCGGCGACAACCATAGTGCACTGATAGGACCACCCGAACCAGATCCGGGGCCAGAACCAGCACCGACTTATGCAGCGGCGGCTTCCACCTCAACAGCTGATGAAGGTGGAAGTGTCACTTTTACCCTCGCGACTGCCCATGTCGCTGCGGGTAGCGTGGTGGAACTTGATTGGGGTGGAACTGTCGGTCCGGGCGATATCGACGGCTCGCTTCCTGCGAGCTTCACCGTCTGCGAGAGCGGGCTTGCCGACATCACGGTCCATTTTCACGCTGATGGGCTGACCGAGGGCCGTGAGACGCTATCGCTGAGCGTGTCGGGTAGTACTCAGGCCATGGTGACGGTTGAGGACACAAGTTTGACACCTGTCGCTGTTCTCAATTCGGAGAGAAGTCGGTTGGAAATCGCTGCGGTCGACGCGACGGTTGCCTTGAGTGCCGATGGAACGACGGCCATCGTGAGCGCCGCCGGACGAGCTTCACTGGAGGTGCCGTTAGCTAGCCTTCTGGTAATAGCAATCACTGACGGAGCTAGGGTTACGGTTGCCGGAAGCGAGGCGATTTTTACATCAGCACGGCAGATTGATGTCGATGTTGATGCACAACTGATTGTCGATATCTCCTATCCTGCACTTACGGCAAGCCATCAATCGCATCAGGCGTTGAATCTTTCGGCGGTCCGCGTTGCAGGCGACAACAGCCTAGCAGCTGTATGGAATGTCGTGAGTACGACAAGCGGCGAGCTCGCTGAGAAATTCATCCTGTTTTGGGCTAACGAAGACGCACAGCACTACGATGGAGCGCTCGGTGGGAATGAATATAAAATGAATACTAGTGCATCATCTTTTATACTGTCTGAGTTCTATGTTGAGTATCTTAAGAGGGGCGGGCCGGCGATCACTGATATCGTGCGGACGAAAGTGGGGGGCGTGCCGGATTTCAGCGCGCGCCAGCAGTCCCTGCACGACAATCTCCTGGCCAACGTGATGGATGCAGCGATAGAAGGCCGCTTCCCCGGGCAGCCCGACCCGCGCTCTGAGGCCGCGAAGGTGTTCGGTATCCGGCCCTATGAGGATGGTTATCCGCCGCTGGAATTTTCGGAGGCCGATCAATGGGATGCCGACCACGATGTCTATCGGCCTGATTTGGTGCGTATCGTTGCCGATCTCGACGCTATGAACGATGGGCTATCGCTTGGGAGCCCCGGTAGGCCCGACAGCCCTGCAGGCAACAGCGTTGTTGACCAATGGATCAAGGACTGCGCTGCGCTTCAGCAGATTCGCACCGGCAACGCCGATGATCCGGGCCAAGCGATCGATTTCGTCATCAGCCCGGATGGTGATAAGACGGGGACTAATAGGTATCGAGGCACGCTGGTCCGTGACCTCGCGACGGGTCCCATCGATATCACCGATGCTAGCACCGCAGAGTACAAGTTCTATATTGATGCGGACTGGCTCGCCGATGGTCAGGCGCAGTTCAGCGGCGTCTGGATCCAGTTGCAGAACCTCGGCGGGGCGCTCTCGAATGGCCGACGATATGTCATTGCCGAATATATTGATGCCGAGGCCTCGCTGGGATTGCCTCAGACGGAGCGTACCGCTGCCGGACTTGACGAGGGAGAGACCTTCACGGGCTTCCGTTTCGGGAATTCCGATGGCGGCTGGGACTATTATCTACCTTTCGAAGATAATGGCTGGGTGACGTTGCAGTTCCATTTCGGCAAGGGCGAGCATAGCTGGGTTTTGAACGGCGAACGCGTCTACACACAGAAGGCCGGTCCGTTTGAGGGGGAAGACAATGCACTGCTCGAAATGGAAATTTCGAAGAGCATCATCTTCAATAGCCAGAATTTCGGGTTAGAAGAGCAATATACCTATGATGATATCGCCCCAGCCGGCGTATCGCGAAACCCGGATTTCTACGAGTGATCCCGAGTCCTGTCTGGAGCAGCACAAGCCCGTCTCGCAGCAGATCTCAAGCGATACGACCTGCGATTTACACCGTCGCTTTGAGCGGCCACGGAGAGAAGCTCCCTTTATCGCAAGGTGATAGGAGTTGCTCTCCTTGGAAGAAACAGCGCGGCCTCCCGCTGCCCTGATGCCGCGTTCCCCGCATGGATACTCGTGCCTGCTACTGCAACGCGACAGCGATGTCGTCGACGCGAGGCGCAGCCTTGATCAGACCGGCCTCTAGCATGAACTGACCGAAGCGTTCGTAACGGCGCCGGTCGAGCGCCGACGGGCGCTTGGCGAAGCGAGGCAATGTGTCGATCCAGGCCTGTCGGTTCAGGGCATCGTCGAGATCTGGGTAGGCCTTCGTGAACAGTCTCCAGCCTTCCTCCGGATGGTTGGTGAGATAAATCGCACCTTGTTCCACCGCGTCGAGGAAACGCGTCAGGCGGCTGTCCTTGAGGAGATCGGGCCGCGTCACGAAGATCAGTTCGTCATAAGCCGGCACACCGCTGTCCTCCGGCAGGAAGGCGCGCCCTTCATGCCCCTTGAGGCGCATCTGCGTGAGCTCGAAATTGCGAAAGCCGCCGATCGTGGCGTCGACCTGACCGCTGATCAGCGAGGGCGACAACGCAAAATTGACATTGACGAGTTCGACATCGGCCCTGTCGACGCCGGCCGAGGCCAGCATGCGTTGCAGAAGGGCATCCTCGAAGCCCGAGACGGAGAAGCCGACCTTCTTGCCCTTGAGATCCGCCAATGACTTGATCGGGCCATTCGCCAGCACCGTCACGGTGTTGAGCGGCGTTTCCACAAGGGTGCCGAAGCGCACGAGGGGAATGCCCGCCGCGTGGTCGAGATAAAGGCTTGGCTGGTAGTGAACGCCGATGTCGGCCTGGCCGGACGCGACAGCGCGCGGCACGATCGACGGATCCGACGGCGGCAGCAGCTCGACCTCGAGACCTGCCTTGGTGAAAAGACCAAGCTCTTTGGCCACAACCATCGGCGCGTGGTCCGGATTGACGAACCATTCAAGCAGAACCTTCACCTTCTCGGAAGGTGGAGGCTGAGGCGTCGCCTGCGCGAGGGCGCCTGCGGTCGTTGCGAGGCCGACGGCTATTGCAAGGAGGGTTCTGCGGATCATCGTGGGTTCCTCTGCGCGGCTCGGTTCAGGTGTTCTGCGTCCAAGGGGTGAGATAGGGGGTGAGGTGATCGACGATGGCGCGCAGCGCGAGCGTCACCGCAGCCAGGATGAGCATCGCGGCAAACATCGTCTCGGTCTGCATGCGGGCGTTGGCCTGTACCATGACGAAGCCAAGGCCCGCTGAAGCACCAACCCATTCGCCAACGACTGCGCCAAGCGGTGCGAGCGGTGCGGCGACCTTCAGGCCCGACGCAAGGAAAGGCAGTGCCAGAGGCAGGCGCACATGAATGAGCGTCTGCCAATGGGTGGCGGTGGTCAGGGCTGTGGCATCGAGCAGGTCGGGATCGGTGCGCCGGAGGCCATCGGCAAAAGCCGAAGCTACGGGAAAGAAGATGATGATCGTCGTCATCACCACTTTGGAAGCGAGCCCGAAGCCGAACCACAGCACCAGGACCGGAGCAAGCACGAAGACGGGGAAAGCCTGCAGTACCAGCATCAGCGGCCACACCAGCCGGCCGAAGCGGGGTAGGGCGGCAATGGCAATGGCGGTGCCCATGCCAAGAACGGCGCCCAGCGCGAATCCGGCCATGATCTCCGAAAGCGTGATGAGGCTGTTCGCCAGCAGGAAGGAGGGCTGGCGCAGGAAGACGGCCGCCACGTCCAGCGGCGGCGGCACGATATAGGCCGGGGGGCGGCCGATCCAGATCAGCGCCTGCCAAGCCAAGAGAAGCGTTGCAGTGATCCGAAGAGCGGCCATGGTGACGCGCATGCGGCCCTGCCTTCAGGACAAGCTAAAGTGGGGTAGCTCGACGGCGGCTCGATGTGGTCTTGCAAGACGCATGGCGTGAACCTTAGCGAATGGCCAGGACCAGGGCGATGCGAAGAGGAGAGAGGGGTGTCGGGAAGTCCCCAATTCCGTTCCTACGCCGGCATCACCCGGATCAGGTTCAAGGGTCCAGCTCATCGCTATCTCAGTGCCGTACGGCACGCCCCTCGGAATAAGAGCACTCTATGGGAAAAGCCACCGAGGGTGTCAAGCCGGAGGTGGAAGGGAGGCGCCGGCCCGTTGCAGTATCTGGCCTCGCCGCCATCCTCGCGCATCGCGCGCGCCTGTGCTGGCAATCGATGATGGTGGAGCAACCTTCCCGGTTGCAGGGAGTTGTGGTCGACCAGACCCTTAATCCGGATCTTGCATCAGGTCCGCTTACGCAACTACGGGCGGTGGTAACATTTTAAAAGGATTAACCATGATAGCCTGATCCAAGTCATGGTGAACCCTCGATAGCATGGGTAGGATTTATATGCGGCACATGGTCCTGATCGCGACAGCCTGGATGATGGGAACGGGCGCTGCGGCGGCGAATTTCACGCAATGCATCAGCCAGCTCCGGGCTGATGCGGCGCGCTCCGGCATCAGCCAGAATGTCATCTCCCAAGCGTTGGCGATCAACCAGCCCGACGACAAGGTCCTGCGGCTTTCCAAGGTCCAGCCGGAGTTCAAGACCCCGATCTGGGATTACATAGGCTTCCTCGTCGATGAGGAGCGTGTGCGGGATGGCCAGGCAATGATGCGTAAATATGATCGCGTCTTGCGTGCCGCCGAACAGCGCTTCGGGGTTGATCGCCACGTCATTGCCGCGGTCTGGGGCGTCGAAACCAATTTCGGGACGGAGGCCGGCGACAACTTCCTTCCGCATGCGCTCGCGACGCTCGTGTGCGAAGGTGGGCGGCGGCAGGCCTTCTGGCGGGGCGAGCTCATGGCGGCGCTGAAGCTCGTGGACCAGGGGGATCTCACGCTCGATGAGCTTTATGGCTCCTGGGCGGGGGCCTTCGGCCAGACCCAGTTCATTCCGACCACGTATCAGCGGCTGGCGGTGGATTTCGATGGGGACGGCCGGCGCGACCTGGTGAAGTCGGTTCCGGACGCGCTGGGTTCGACGGCTAATTACCTCAAACGGGCTGGCTGGCGCACCGGTCAGCCGTGGATGATCGAGGTGGCGGTGCCGTCGGGTTACAAGGGACCGACCGGCCGCAACAATCGCGCTTCGCTCGCCACGTGGTCCGGTCGCGGAGTGACGCGGGCCGATGGCCGTCCACTATCGGGCGGGGGGGAGGCGGGGCTCCTGCTGCCGGCCGGCCCCAACGGGCCAGGCTTCCTCGTCTATCCAAATTTCAACGCCATCTATGCCTACAACCAGGCGGAATCCTACGCCCTCGCGATCTCGCATCTCGCCGATCGGATGGCCGGCTATCCCGCGTTGCGGACGCCTTGGCCGACCGATGATCCGGGGTTGTCGCGGGCGCAGCGTCTCCAGTTGCAGAAGCTCCTGGCCGCGCGCGGTTATGATGTCGGAGAGCCAGACGGCAAGATCGGCGCCCAGTCCCGCGCGGCGATTGCCGCGGCCGAGCAGGCGCTAGGCATGCCGCCGACAGGTCGGGCCGGGAGCAAAATCTACCGCGCGCTTGGCGGCAGATAGGGCAGAAGCGACAAAGCAATGATTTGCGTGCACCGTCGCTGGCATCGCCAGCGACGGTCGACCGCAGCTAAATGGCAGGCGGTATCCGAAGTTCAAGCCTGTGTGCCAACAATTAGCCGGTTAACTGATTTCTCTGCGCACGAACGCCAAGGCACCTCTATGCCGTACTTTCACGTCGGCTATGTGTTGCCGTAGCAAGAACTTGAGAAGACGGGCATTTTCCCGAGAGCGGACGGTGACGGCGGACGTCGGGACACCGGTGCCCCGAGGCCCAAACGCTTTTCGTTTAGCCGGCAATTTACCTTTTATTAAGCCTGCGGTTTCGGACAGTCGTCGGCGGGGCTCGCCATGAGTTCGCTCAGCGCACGAGCGATCGCGGGCGGAGGCTGTGGCCAGGTCGGAACAAAAAGTAAACATGTGCGAATTGGGCGATTCATTCCCCATTATCCATAAGCGCCCCTTTGGATTGCGAAGGAACAAACAGTGAATTATTGAGAACAAACAGAAAACATAGAGGAGCAGGACGATGGTTCAATGGTTCTTCGGTCGCGTGATCGAACTCGCCTCTCTCGGTCTTTTCGTCAGCATGATCGGCGTCTGGGCAAGCGCCTTGGGCCTGCCCGCCTGATCCCGATCTGATCTTCGCCACGTCTGAAGTCGGAGATGGGCGCCAGAAATGCGGAGGAGAGTTGCGGTTCGGTCCTCGCGCCACAAGCCGCAGCTCCCAACACATCATGATAATGAACAGTTACGCTTCCAGGGGGGATGCTAGGCTTGGCACCGCAGGCAGGGGGCGTACCGACGCCTTCCAGATGATCCGGCTTCCGCCACTGAGGAAAAGGCGAGAGTTGAGGAGAATTTGCAGTCGCCTTTCCTCGGGCCATAATGCCGTTCGCTTGATGGCACAGGGGCCTCGACAATGAGCCAGTTTTCCTCTTGGCACGCGTTTTTCTCTTGGCACGCGTCTTTCTTCCGGGCGTGCAGCGCAGCAGTGCTTGGAATGTCCCTGGCAGCGACAATGGGATCATCCCCGGTCGAGGCACAGGCTCTCGCGCCCGCGCCGGAAGGCGCGACCAAGCACGCGAGCCGTGTTCTTGGTGAGGCGCGCCAGTTCATGGTCGCCGCCGCCAATCCGCTGGCTGCCGAGGCCGGGCGCGAGATTTTGCGCGCGGGCGGCAGCGCAGTGGACGCCGCCATTGCGGTGCAGCTCGTCCTCAATCTCGTAGAGCCGCAGAGTTCCGGCCTCGGCGGCGGTGCCTTCATGCTCCATTGGGACGCGGCAAAGCGTGCGCTTGTGACCCTCGACGGGCGTGAGACCGCGCCCGCAGCCGCGACGCCGGACCTTTTCCTGACAAGGGATGGCAAGCCGATGCCCTTTATGGAGGCCGTCGTTGGCGGACGCTCCGTGGGTATTCCAGGCACGCCGCGCCTGCTCGAGGCAGCCCACAAGCGCTGGGGAAGGTTGCCATGGGCGCGCTTGTTCGAGCCGGCGATCCGGTTGGCGGAAGAGGGCTTCGCGATTTCGCCGCGGCTGAACGGGCTTCTTGGCCAGGAGCAGGCGCTGCGGGCGGATGCGCGCGCAAGCGCCTATTTCTATGGCGAGGATGGTCAGCCGAAAGCGGTGGGGACCCTGTTGAAGAGCCCGGCTTTGGCCGGGACTCTGCGAATGCTGGCGCGGGATGGCATGGATGCTTTCTATAATGGGCCCATCGCGGAGGACATCGTTGCCAGCGTTGCCGGCCACCCGAAAAACCCAGGCGGGATGACACTGGCGGATCTGAAGGCTTATGCGGTCGCCGAGCGCCCGGCGATATGCCACCCCTATCGGGTCTACACAGTCTGCGGCATGGGGCCGCCCAGCTCCGGCGGCATTGCGATCGCGCAGATGCTGGCGATGCTTGAGAAGCAGAATCTTCCTCGTATGGGGCAGGGCGCGGAGGCTGTTCATTGGATCGCCGAAGCGGGACGCCTGGCCTATGCCGATCGGGCTCAGTATCTCGGGGATCCGGATTTTCTGTCTGTGCCGGTGCGGGGGCTCATCGATGCGGACTATCTGCGGGGTCGTGGAGCACTGATGCGGCCAGACCGGTCCATCGGCCGCGCCACCGCGGGCGAACCGCCCTTTGCCCGCCGATCGCAATTGTTCGCGCCCTCCGAGGGTATAGAGAACGGCACCAGCCATATTTCGATTGTCGATGGTAACGGCAATGCCGTGTCGATGACGACGACGATCGAGAGCGGTTTCGGCGCGCGTATCATGACGGCGAGCGGGTTCCTCCTGAACAACGAGCTCACCGATTTCAACTTTGCGCCGAACGAAGGAGGCAAGCCGGTCGCCAACAGAGTCGAACCCGGCAAGCGGCCGCGCAGCTCAATGGCGCCGACCATCGTCTTTGATGCGTTCGATCGGCTCTACGTGGTCACTGGATCCCCCGGCGGGAGCCAGATCATCAATTTTGTCGCGAAGACGCTCGTCGCCATTCTCGACTGGAAGCTCGATCCGCAGGTCGCAGTGGATTGGCCGAATGTTGGAAGCCGCAATGGGCCGACGGAGCTGGAGGCGGGGACGGAAGCGGAGGCCTGGAAGGCTCCCCTCGAGGCGCTCGGCCATCAGGTCTCCGTCATGCAGATGACCTCAGGCACCCAGGCGATCGTCCTGACGCCGTCCGGTTTTCTGGGCGGGGCCGATAGCCGGCGGGAGGGCGTTGCTATCGGCGATTGAGCCACGCGACCGTAATCGCGCCGGACCAATTCGCGGCGTCGCGCCGACTCGTCTGCGTTTGTTTGGAGACGGCGCGAGAGGCGTGGTCGATCTATCGCCCTGGTTCGGACGAGCTGCCATTGGCCGAGCGGGGCAGGGCGCCGTTACGACCGCGATTGGGGAAGATCGCAATATTGCTTCCACTCGGAGGGGGAGGCGGTAGCGGATCGCCGTCTTGTGTCACGCGGTTACGGCCCTCGTTCTTGGAGCGATAGAGCGCCTTGTCGGCCGCCGACAGAAGCTCCCGCGCGTCGTAACCGTGGGTTCCGGACGAGGCGATCCCGGCGCTGACTGTGACCACACGACCGTCGCAGGAGTGCCTCACGGCTTCGACGAAGGACTTCCTGATCCGGTCAGCGACCAGACGCGCATCATCGGCGCTTGCTCCAGGGAGCAAGGCGGTGAATTCCTCGCCACCCATGCGAAACAGCATGTCGCTTGACCTGAGATGGCGGGACGCGATCTGACTGAATTGCACGAGGACCGCATCGCCCATGGCGTGGCCGAATGTGTCGTTGACGGACTTGAAGTGATCGAGGTCGAAAGCGATGACCGCGATCGGCTCATGCGCCGCCGCATGCCGGCGCAAGACCTGCAGGCCACGCAGCTCGAAGCCGCGCCGGTTGAGAGCTTCCGTCAACGGATCGACCAATGCCTCGCGCCGATGTTCGAAGCTGAGCTTCTCCTTCATGATGGCGGTGGCGATGAAAGCCATGCCGAGCATGAAGATGAGGGTCTCGAAGGCAAGAACCATGTTCCAATTCCAGGCGGTCAGGAAACCGCTGTCGGGAAGAGGCAGGTTCGGCGCGTCGATGGCTCGGATGATGAAAATCGCCGCATGGACGCAGAGCAAAACGACACCCGGCACGCGAGACGCCAGTTCACCGCGCCCCCGCCACAGCTCCATGGCGGTCGCGAAGGAATAGGCGGCGACGACGCCCGAGACGAGCATGACCCTGAGTGCGAGGGTTTCCAGGAATGTCGGTATCAGGCAGGCGCCAAGCCAGATGACGGTGCCCAGGGAAAAGCCGGTCCATTGCATCGGGCGCCCATCGAAGGCGCGCGCGCCCTGCCAGGCTGCGCCATAACCTAAGAGGATAAGGCTGTTTCCGATGATGATTCGCACGGCATCGGGCATGAGTTCATGGGTCGCGAGGACAGCGACGCCGAAGCCGACCAGAAAGTAGCAGCCTCCCCACAGGGCGAGCGGGCGCCGGTCGCGGTGTTGCAGCGCCGAGAAGCTGAGCCACGCGCCAGCAACGATGGTGATGAAAACCACCACGACGAACAGGGTCCGTACATCGAGCATCATGAGGCGGCCAACCTTCACTCCCTCGGCCTACCGGCAAGGCTGTCTCATCGAGGCTGCCCTCAGCACCCACGACAGCAACCTTCAATCCTTTTGCTTGTAGCGTAGGCGGTATGCCGCGCAAGAGGGACGGCGATGCAACGACCGGCGGCGCCATCACGCCCCATGAAAATGGCCGGGACGAGCCCGGCCATGGAGACGGTGTCGAATGCGAAGACGCGCGTGAGGCTCAGCTGCAGCCGGTCGTCGAGCCGCAGGTGTCGCATTTCATGCAGGTGCCGTTGCGAACCAGGGTGAAGTTCGCGCATTCAGGGCAGGCCTCGCCCTCGTAGCCCTTCATCCGCGCCTCGGCCCGGCGGTCGGACACGCTGCGCTGCTGATTGGCCGGGGCGGCGAAGCCGAGCGAGGCAAAGGCTTCTTCACCCGCTGGCTCCTCATCCTGCTCCGGCTCGCTCTTCAATGCCACGGCGCCTGTGCCGGCGAAGGCCACCACGGTGGCGCTGGACGGCTGGGCGGTGGCTGTAGCGCCGGGAGCTTTTGGGGCATCGCGCTTGTCACCGGGAATGGTGAGGAAGTTCGTCGGCTTGCCGCGCACGAAACCCTTGGAGATCACCTGCTGGGTGGGGGCAGGCGTGCCCTCCGGGGCTTTGGCCTGGTTCTCGCCCTTGCCGATCACGTCGAAGCCGATTTCGCTCGGATCGACATGCGCGAGGTCGTAGCGCGAGAGATAGGAGATCGCCAGCTCGCGGAACACATAGTCAAGGATCGAGGTGGCGTTCTTGATCGACTGATTGCCGGCGACAAAGCCGGCGGGCTCGAAGCGCGTGAAGGTGAAAGCTTCGACATATTCCTCGAGCGGGACGCCATACTGCAGGCCAAGCGACACGGCGATGGCGAAGTTGTTCATCATCGCCCGGAAGGCTGCGCCTTCCTTATGCATGTCGATGAAGATTTCCCCAAGTCGGCCGTCGGCATACTCGCCGGTGCGCAGATAGACCTTGTGGCCGCCGACAACGGCCTTCTGGGTGTAACCCTTGCGGCGGTCCGGCATCTTCTCGCGCTCGCGGACCCGCTCGACGCGCTCGATGATCTTCTCGACGATGCGCTCTGCGACCTGCGCGGTCCGTGCGGCGGTGGGCTGGGCGAGAAGGGCATCGACGGCGTCCTCGACCTCATCCTCTTCCTCGTTGATGAGGGCGGAGTTCAGCGGCTGCGACAGCTTGGAACCGTCGCGGTAGAGCGCGTTCGCCTTCAGCGCGAGCCGCCAGGAGAGGAGATAGGCCTCCTTGCAGTCCTCGACGGTCGCGTCATTCGGCATGTTGATGGTCTTGGAGATGGCGCCCGTGATGAAGGGCTGCGCCGCCGCCATCATGCGGATATGGCTCTCGACCGAAAGGTAGCGCTTGCCGGTGCGGCCGCACGGATTGGCGCAGTCGAAGACAGCATAGTGCTCGGTTTTGAGATGCGGCGCGCCCTCCAGCGTCATCGCCCCGCAGATGTGGATGTTCGCCGCTTCGACATCGGCCTTCGAGAAGCCGAGATGGGCGAGGAGATCGAAGCTCGGATCGTTGAGACGCTCGGCCGGGATTTCGAGGGTGCCCGTGAGGAAGTCCTCGCCGAGGGTCCATTTGTTGAAAACGAACTTGATGTCGAACGCCGACTTCATGCCCGCTTCAAGGGTTGCGATCTTCTCTTCCGGGAACCCCTTGGCTGCGAGGGTCGTCTTGTTGATGGCAGGGGCTTGCGCGAGCGAGCCGTGGCCGACCGCGTAAGCCTCGATCTCGGCAATTTCCGACTCGCGGTAGCCGAGGGAGCGCAGCGCATCCGGCACCGCGCGGTTGATGATCTTGAAATAGCCGCCACCGGCGAGCTTCTTGAACTTCACCAGTGCAAAGTCCGGCTCGATGCCGGTGGTGTCGCAATCCATGACGAGGCCGATCGTGCCGGTGGGCGCGAGCACAGTCGTCTGGGCGTTGCGGTAGCCATGGGCCTTGCCGAGCGTCAGCGCCTTGTCCCAGGCGGCGACGGCATGGGCAACCAGAGTGGTCCCGAGCTCGCCCAGCTTGGCGGCGGAGGCATGGTCGAGCGGCACGGGATCGGTCGCCAGCTTCTCATATCCCGCGGCCTCGCCGTGCGCCGCGCGGCGGTGGTTGCGGATGACGCGCAACATGTGGGGCGAGTTCTTGGCATAGCCTGGGAAAGGGCCGAGCTCCTGCGCCATCTCCGCAGAGGTGGCATAGGAGGTGCCGGTCATCACAGCGGTGATCGCGCCGGCAAGTGCTCTCGCCTCAGCTGAATCATAGGGGAGGCCCATCGTCATCAGAAGGCCGCCGATATTCGCGTAACCAAGACCAAGCGTGCGGTACTTGTAGGAAAGCTCCGCGATCTCCTTGGAGGGGAACTGCGCCATCGTCACCGAGATTTCGAGGACGAGCGTCCACAAGCGGCAGGCGTGCTCGAAGGCCTCCACGTCGAAGCGGCGCGTGGCGCGGTCATAGAACTGCAGGAGGTTCGCCGAGGCGAGATTGCAGGCCGTATCGTCGAGGAACATGTACTCCGAGCACGGGTTCGATGCGACGATCGGTCCCGAGGCAGGGCAGGTGTGCCAGTCGTTGATGGTCGTGTGGAACTGGATGCCCGGATCGGCCGAGGCCCAGGCCGCATAGCCGATCTTCTCCCAAAGCTCACGGGCCTTCAGGGTCTTGACCGGCTTGCCGGTAAGGCGCGCCTTCAGAGCGAAATCGCCGTCCGCTTCCACGGCGTTCAGGAAATCGTCGTCCACTCGCACGGAATTGTTGGAGTTCTGGCCGGCGACGGTCGCATAGGCCTCCGAATCCCAGTCGGTGTCATAGACGTCGAAGGAGATATCGGTGTAGCCCTGCCGGGCGAACTGAATGACGCGCTTGATGTAGTTGTCGGGCACGAAGGCGCGGCGGGCGAGTTTGATCTCGCGCTTCAACGCCGGGTTCTTTTCCGGATCGTAGCAGGAATCGGGCTTCTCGCCGCCCTGGGATTCGCAGTTGACGCAGGCCTTGAGCACCGCCTTCAGATGCTTCTGGCAAGCCTTGGAGCCCGCGACGAGCGCCGCGACCTTCTGCTCCTCCTTCACCTTCCAATCAATATAGGTCTCGATGTCGGGATGGTCGACATCGACCACCACCATCTTGGCGGCGCGGCGTGTGGTGCCGCCCGATTTGATGGCGCCGGCGGCGCGATCGCCGATCTTGAGGAACGACATGAGCCCGGAGGAACGCCCGCCGCCCGACAGTTTCTCGCCTTCGCCGCGCAGCTTCGAGAAGTTGGAGCCGGTGCCGGAGCCATATTTGAAAAGCCGCGCCTCACGCACCCACAGGTCCATGATGCCGCCCTCGTTGACGAGGTCGTCGCTCACGGACTGGATGAAGCATGCATGCGGCTGAGGGTGTTCGTAGGACGACTTGGATTTCGTCAGCTTGCCGGTCTTGAAGTCCACATAGTAGTGGCCCTGGCTCGGCCCATCGATGCCATAGGCCCAGTGCAGGCCGGTGTTGAACCACTGTGGGGAGTTCGGGGCGACCATCTGGTTCGCCAGCATGAAGCGCAGTTCGTCGAAGAAGGCGCTGGCGTCGGCCTCGGAGGAGAAATAGCCGCCCTTCCAGCCCCAATAGGTCCAGCAGCCCGCAAGACGGTCGAAGACCTGCTGCGCCGATGTTTCGGACGTATACCGCTCGGCCTCTGGTAGGAGTGCGAGGGCTTCGGTGTCGGCGACGGACGGCCAGAGGAAGGAGGGAACGTCGTTCTCCTCGACACGCTTGAGGCGCGCGGGAACGCCGGCCTTGCGAAAATACTTCTGGGCGATGACGTCGCTGGCGACCTGGCTCCAGCTCGCGGGGACATCAAAGGCGTCGAGCTTGAAAACCGTCGATCCATCGGGGTTGCGGATCTCGCTTGTCGCGGCTCGAAACTCGATGGAGGCGTAGGGGGACTGTCCCTCTTCGGTGTACCGGCGCTCGATCCGCATTGATGTGATCCCTTTGGCGGTCGCCCGCCATCGCTATATATGGGGGGTGGCTCGCCATGAACCAAGCTTGAACGCTACGGATAGAGGCGCCGGGGGTGGCGCTCCATCCGCGTCCTTCCTCAGCGGGATGAGCCGCGATGAAAGGCCGCGTTTAAGCCTCGGTACCGACAGGCCCGGGGGACATTTTAGACACGCAACAGCCCACGCTGTTTTGCAACACCGCCTGCCGCTGGACACATTTGTGAAACTTATTCGGAGATGCATCAGCAAAAACGCGCCTGACGCAATATGGCTGGAAGTTAGAGCGATCCTGCCCCGTGCGTCAATATCTAGGGGGTTCAAGTTTTTTGACGCGCAATCTCTAGAGCCGTTGTCCTGCCTTACCGTCGTTTCATCACCACTAGAATAAACGCGGCTGATGGTAATGGGAAACAAGGCTTTTCCCCATTCCTGGGGAAAGGGGCCACAGTGTCACCATTTGTTCACCACAATATATTTTTCCACCTCCATCCCCATAGGATGCAGCTGCGGCGTCGTATTTGCGCGCCTTTTCGTGATTCTCGCTCGACCGCGGCGGGTACCTGTGGCAGCGCGTCTGGCGCGAATCGCAGCAAGACGTCACGGCATGTCGCTGGGCATCACCGCGACGGGCGATCTCAGGTCAAAGGGTTGAGAGATTATGCCGTCAGCAACGTGCCGGCGCGGCTCGCAGCCCTAGGGGAGACAAGCTGCCGTACTGGACAAGCAACACCGACGGGGCCATAACCTCGGCGACGATCGTCGGCTCGGGCCCGGCTTTTGGGATATGTGGTGATGAAAGACTTTCTCCTGCGCATGTTCACCTGGTGGAACAAGCAGACGTTCGGAACGCAGTTCTGGACGTGGCGGTTTGGCGAACGGGTCGGTCAGGACGAGTTCGGCAACACCTATTATCGGACAAAGGGCGGGGCAAAGGATCCCGCGCTCGGTTTCGAGCGTCGCTGGGTCGTCTACGCCGGCTATGCCGAAGCATCGGCCATCCCGCCGGGCTGGCATGGGTGGATACACCACACGACCGACGTGCCGCCCACGCAGGACGGCTACCAGGCGAAGGAATGGCAGCGACCGCATCGCGAGAACATGACGGGCACGCCCGAGGCGTATCGCCCGGCCGGTTCGACGCTCGCCGAAGGGCGCCGCCCACAGGCAACAGGTGACTACAGCGCCTGGACGCCCTGACCGAAAACACAGTCTCGCCGATCAAGATCCCTAAATCTCGGCAATCCGCGCCGTCCGCCATGGAAGCCGCCGGTGCCGTCCCTGCTGATGAACGCGATGCATCGGCGGGACCGGCAGCGATGGCAACCCGCTCTTCTTGGATTGCCTGTTATACTCCGAAGATATCAGGTTAGCTTATCGCGCGCGGTTGCGGCGCGGAGTTAGAGCTGTACCTCGCCGTTCCTGTTTGAGGCTGCTGCCCACCGTCGTCGCCATCGTGCCCAGACGGGAGGTTAGCGGAATGTCAGTAGTGTGGAGCGGTCGGAATCCTGTGCGGCGCGTCGATCCGACGGAATTCGCCCGTCTGGAGAGGGCCTTCGCGGCCGATGTCGAGGCATGGCTGCTCCCGTCCTCGCGGGATCATGATGCAAGTGTCTGGAATTACCGGATTCGCATGGTCAGGGCGATGATTGGTCGCTTCAGGGGTTCGGCACATTTCGTATGCATGCTGGGCGCGTCTGTGACGGGCCTTGCGGTCGCTGACAACGGGACGGCGAACGTTATCCGCTTGAAGGCATTGTCCACACACCCTGGCCAGCAGGGTGCCGGATCGCTTCTGATCGAGCATATCGTCAACGACTGGCCGGCGCCGGTCGCCGAGGTTCGCCTCACGACGCTGGATGAGGCAAGGGCCTTCTATATGCGTCTCGGCTTCCTGTCGCTCGAGCGAAATCAGATGTGCCTTGACCTCGCCAGGAGCCCACAGTGGGAATGGGCTGAGGGGCGATGGCGCTTGAAAGCCTATGCCAATCTGCCACGTTTCGCGACCTGGAGTGAGGAGGCGTCTCCGTTGCCCCCGAAGGCGAGGCTGCAATAGGCGAGCAGCGGTGGCTATCCCGCTCGAGAGATGGCACGGAGCCACCAGCGGCAGGCAAGAAGGGGGTACTTGATGGACCTAAGATGGCTGCCGCAACCGCCGATCCGCGCCATCGACGATCATGAATTCGATCGGGTCCGTGTCGCTTTCCGCCACGAGCTTGATCTCTGGCGCTGCCGGGGGGAGACAAACGATCCAGCGGCCAAAGCCTGGAATTTCCGGATCGGGTCGACACGCATGCTGACACATTTCGACCGAGGTGAGTTTCACTTCGGCTACTTCTTCGGCCAGGGCGCTATCGGCCTTATATCGATCACCGTGTCGGATGATATCGGCACCGTCGAGATCTTGATGACCCACCCGGGGCAGCAAGGTGCGGGCTCAACGCTGATCGAACACGCGGTGAACGCGATTCCAGGCATGCGCCGATTGAAGCTGAGGAGTTCGCCCGAAAGCCGGGGATTCTATGAACGGCTCGGCTTCTTGCGCGATGGCCATGTCATGGAGCTCGACCTAGAATCGACCAGCGCGTGGCGAAGAGTGAATGGCCGCTGGCGCATCGCCGCTTATGCGAGCACCTGTGGCTATATGGCCATTTAAGATCAGTGGCATCGCCCGAATCGCGCTGCAGGGCTGTCGCAAGGGATGCCGGAAGGTGTATGCAGGCACGTCGGCTTCCCTCCTGATCGAGCTGCGGTAAGATTGAACGATGAATTCCAAGCTCTTGCCTGTCCTTACCCTGGCGATGGCCTGTCTCGTGGGCACCAGCCATGCCGCCATGGCGGACCGAATCAAAAACCCCATCGCGGTTTTCTCAGGCCTGGACAAAATCACGGGTCGGATCGTCTCTTTCGAAGCAGCTGTCGATGAGACCGTTCAGTTCGGTGCCCTGCAGCTCACGCCCCGCGCTTGCTACACCCGGCCGGCAACCGAGACCCCCAACACCACCGCTTTCGTGATCGTGGATGAGGTGACGACGGCCAGCAACGAGCGCCGCCGCTTGTTTTCAGGCTGGATGTACGCGGCGAGCCCCGGTCTGCACGGCATCGAACATGCCGTCTACGATATCTGGCTGACGGATTGCAAAGGGGGGACCGAGGTCATCGTTGAACCCAAAGAGGGAAGCGGCGATGCCGCCCCCCCAGAGGCGCCCGCTGCGCAGCGTCCCCCGTCAGCACGCCGCTGAGGTCATGGGTTATCAGGCGAGCTCCGCCAGCGCTTCGGCTCCGCTGACGCGCAGTCCGGCGGGCCAGCTCCACCAATCACCTCGGAGCTCAAGCGCGGCCTCGAGCTCCGCCATATAGGCCTTGCGGGGCACGGCGAGCGCGCCGAAACGAGCCAGGTGATCCGTGACGAACTGGGTGTCGAGCAAGGTGTAGCCGCCGCGCCTGAGGCGTGCGACTAGATGCACCAGGGCAATCTTCGAGGTGTCCCGCTCGCGGTGAAACATGCTCTCGCCGAAAAAGGCAGCGCCTAGCGAGACGCCGTAGAGACCCCCGACGAGGCGGCCTGCATCACGGACTTCGACGGTGTGGCAATAGCCTAGGTCGAACAGCTCACCATAAAGCTCGCGGATGCGGCCGTTGATCCAGGTTTCTTCGCGGCCATCGTCCGGCGCGGCGCAACCCGCAATCACCGCATCGAAGTCCTGGTCGACGGTGACCTCGAAACGGTCCAGCGCGACGGTGCGCGCCAGGCGCTGCGGGATGTGGAAGCCGTCGAGAGGAATGATTCCGCGCTCTTTCGGCTCGACCCAGAACAGGCTGGGATCGTCGGCGTTCTCAGCCATTGGAAAAAGCCCGCTCGCATAAGCCCTGAGCAGGATCTCCGGCGTGATTTCGACCGACGACCGATTCATCACCGCCCTATGCCGAGACGGAGGATAGGGATCAGTGGTGATCCATATCCAGAGAACATAATGAAAATCAAATAGATACAGCGTTATGCTGATCTGGTCAGATAGCTTTAGCTTTTCTCTTAGGCGGAGGCCATGATCTCGTCGACCCCGCCATCATTCAGGAAATGCTCCAGCCAGTGGATATCATAGATCCCGTTCTGGATATCCTGGTTGCGGACCAGGGTCCGGAAAAGTGGCAGGGTTGTCTCGATGCCATCCACCACGAATTCATCCAGCGCACGTCGCAACCGCATCAGGCATTCTGTACGTGTGCGCCCGTGGACGATCAGCTTGCCGACGAGCGAATCGTAATGCGGGGGAATACGGTAGCCTTGATAGACGGCCGAATCGACACGCACACCGAGACCGCCCGGCGGGTGAAAATAGGTGATCGTGCCCGGCGAAGGGCGGAAGGTGGCGGGATGCTCGGCGTTGATCCGGCATTCGACGGCGTGACCCTCGATCTGGACGTCCTTCTGGGAGATCGAGAGCGGGTTGCCGGCCGCTATCCGGATCTGCTCGTTGACCAGATCAATCCCGGTGATCATCTCGGTGACCGGATGCTCCACCTGGATGCGCGTGTTCATCTCGATGAAATAGAACTCGCCGTTCTCGTAGAGGAACTCGACCGTGCCCGCGCCGAGATAGCCGAGCTTCTGCATCGCCTTGGCGACTGTATCGCCGATGCGCTCGCGCTCGGAATGGTTGAGCGCGGGCGAGGGCCCTTCCTCCCACACCTTCTGGTGGCGGCGCTGCAACGAGCAATCGCGCTCGCCGAGGTGGATGGCGTTGCCCTTGCCGTCCCCGAGCACCTGAATTTCAATGTGACGGGGCTTCTCGAGATATTTCTCGATATAGACCGCGTCATCGCCGAAGGCAGCTTGCGCTTCCGCACGGGCGGTTGCGAGGGCGTGCTCCAATTCGCCGGCCGAGCGTGCCACTTTCATGCCGCGACCGCCGCCGCCGGCCGCCGCCTTGATGAGCACGGGATAGCCGATATCAGCCGCAACCCGTGCAGCCTCCTCGGCGTCGGTGATGCCACCATCCGACCCCGGCACGCAAGGGATGCCAAGGCTGCGTGCTGTGCGCTTGGCTTCGATCTTGTCGCCCATCAGCCGAATGTGCTCAGCTTTCGGACCGATGAAGGTGATGCCGTGATCGTTGAGGACCTCGGCGAAATGGGCGTTCTCCGAGAGAAAGCCATAGCCGGGATGAATGGCATCGGCGCCCGTGATCTCGCAGGCTGCGATCAGGGAGGGGATATTCAGGTAGCTCTCGCGCGCAGCAGGCGGGCCGATGCATACGCTTTCGTCGGCGAGCCGCACATGCATGGCATCCGCATCCGCCGTGGAGTGCACCGCAACCGTCGCGATGCCGAGTTCCTTGCACGCGCGCAAAATTCGCAGGGCGATTTCCCCGCGATTGGCGATGAGGATCTTGTCGAACATCGGCATCGTCATTCGATCACGAGAAGCGGCTCGCCGTATTCTACCGGCTGCCCGTCTTCGACCAGAATGGCGGTCACGACGCCTGCACGTGGTGCCACGATGTCGTTGAAGGTCTTCATCGCCTCAACGAGCAAAAGCTTGTCGCCCTTTTCGACACGCGTCCCGATATCAATAAACGGTTTGGCGTCGGGGGAGGGGCGGAGGTAGGCGGTGCCAACCATCGGTGACGTCACATTGCCGGGATGATGCGCGTCGGGTTTGGCCGGCGCGGAAACCGCAGCCGGGATCGGGGCCGGCGCTACCGGGACGGGGGCAGCTGCAACAGGCACATGCACCGCCGTCGTCACGTTGCGCGCCACACGAATGCGCAAGTCCCCCTTCTCGACTTCGATCTCGGTGAGATCTGTCTCGGAAATCAGGCGGGCCAGTTCGTGGACGAGTTCAGGATCGATCGGGCTTTGCTTGGCTGTTGGCAGTTTCGTCATTGAGAGGTTCCGGTAGCCTTGGCGGCAGTCTTGTGAGCTTTGGTACGATCGCGCTTTTCAAGGATTGGCACGAGCGCGTCAAAGGCCAGATCGTAGCTCGCTGCGCCGAAGCCGCAGATGACCCCGATCGCGACTGCAGCGATTGTGGAGTGGTGGCGAAATTCCTCACGCGCATGCACATTCGAGAGATGCACTTCGATGGCGAGGGCATCGACGCTCTTGATCGCGTCGCGCAAAGCGATGGAGGTATGGGTATAGGCGGCCGCGTTCAGGATGATGCCGGCGCCGGCCAACCCCGCTTCCTGGATGAAGGTGACCAAATCGCCTTCGCTGTTGCTCTGGCGGAAGGTCAATGCGACGTCACCCTGAGCGGCCGCACGATCGCGCAGGCGCTGCTCGATATCGGCCAGGGTCAAGCTGCCATAGGTTTCAGGCTCGCGCCGTCCCAGCAGGTTGAGATTGGGGCCGTTGATGACGTGAATCGCGACCATATCCGCTCGAAGGTTACGCCAAAACGAAAACGGGGGTCTTGGCTGATTGAGTTCAGTGGCAAGATTGACCCAATGGCAAGAGAACTTGGTGGCTGCGATCAAACTGCCAACAGAATTCCCGAGCCACGACGGTGCCCTGCCGCTCCATCGCAAGGGCGCGTATTAGCGCGAACCGCGAGCGAGGGGAAGAGCAGGCGGTCCGCACCGATCGTCGCGCGACGACCTCGTCTCCCAAACGACCGGCGCAGGGCTCGCTATCGGGTTAGGAACAGGTGGTACGCCCGCATTGACGGACAGCGGCAATGGCCTGTTTCAGCGGATCATGCCCAACCGCGCCGAAGACCACATCCTTGCCGAGCACGAAGGCCGGAGTTCCAGTCAGGGAAAGCCGGTCTCCCAGCGCGAGCGTGTCCCTTACTTCCGCCTTGAGCGCTTCTGAGGTCGCGTCCTTCTCGAGGCGGGCCATATCGAGCCCCATTTCCTTCGCGACGGCGACCGCCCGCTCTTTGCCGACGAGACCCTTCGAGCTCATCAGGCGGCTGTGATAGTCGAAGAACTTCTCTCCTGGGAGCTGATGCTGGGCAGCCCGCGCGTAGAGCGCAGCATCCAGCGATTCAGGGCGGAGAATTGGGAAATCCTTCAGGATGACGCGCAGCTTGGGGTCCTGCTTCACGAGCATGGTGACATCGTCAAGAGCGCGCTTGCAGTAGCCGCAGTTATAGTCGAAGAACTCGACAAGGGTGACGTCGCCCTTCGGATTGCCGACGACGATATTGCCCTCGGCCTCGTAGAGGGCGGCCATCTCCCCCGCCACGGCATCTTCCTGCGCCTTGCGCTGGCTCTCCTGCTGGCGCTTCTCCAGCTCGACCATAGCTTCCTGAAGCACCTCGGGATTGCGAAGGAGATACTCCCGCACGACCTGCTCGATCGCCGTCTTTTCCGTGGCCGACAGTTCCGCGGCCGCGGCTGGCACAGAGAAAAGTGGCGGTGTCGCGATGAGCACCGCGGCGATGGTTGCGGCGCGCGAAAGGAACGAAAAGCGCATGCACGATATCCAATCTGTCAAAAGCGTTCACACCCTGTGCGCCCGGATTGTGTCACTTACCCGGCGGCCGCTCCGGTTGATAGGCTAAAATGTCATCGGCGCGCAGCCAGGCTGGCGAATTCGGCTTGAGCTTCGCTTTCGCGCGGGTCGCCTGCGTGGCGGCTTGGTCCCATTCGCCTCGGGCGAAATAGTACTGGCTCGCCGCAAGCTCGGCCATGCCGATATCTCCCTTCCGGGCGTAGGCCGTCGACAGATCGCGGAATGCGCCGGCGAGCTCCGGCTCACGTTGGGTCGCGTTCGACAGCTCCCGTATGGCTTGGTCGGTGGTGCTTGGATCGCCGGAGGCGACCATAGCGCGACCGAGCATGGCACGAATCAGCGAAGAGGACGGGGCGAGGGCGACGGCCTGACGCAAGGGCGCGATTGCCTCGCGTGCCCGGCCGCTCTCTAGCAGAGCCTGGCCCTTCATTTCCCAGAAATAGGGATTTTTGGGCTGTTCCCGCAAAAGTTCGTCCATCAAGGTCACGGCCTGGCTGGATCGGGCTGTCCTGTAGGCGAGGATCGCGCGGGCATAGCGCGCCGCCACCGAACGGTCGCTGGGGGGATAGCGGCGCATCACCGTCTCGGGCCGCTCTGTGAAGCCCGACAACTTGGCGCGCATCAGCTCATGCCTGGCGACGAGGGATGCGGAATCTTTCGCGTTGTAAGCAGGGCTCTTGGTGGCCAGCAGCTCAAGGGCCGACATCCGCTCCTGGGGCAGAGGATGGCTGAGCACATAAGGGTCGAGGCCGGACGTGCGGAACAGCGCGTTGTCCCCCATGCGCTTCATTGTGTCGAGCAGGCCCTTGGCCGATTGCCCGGTCGCGGTCAGATAGCGAACGGCCGCCTGATCCGCGGCTTGTTCCTCCGAGCGCTGGTAGGATAGGAGATTACGCCGAACGAGTTCCTGTGATCCGGCCAGCACGCCGCCCGCACCGACGCCACCCTGGCCCACACGCCCGCCGGCGGAGCCGACCAGGGCACCCGCACCGGCCAGCATGCCGACTACCGACAGGATTTTCGCATTGGCAATTTGCTGGTGCAAGCGCGCGAGATGCCCGCCGGCGATATGGCCGCTTTCATGGGCGAGCACGCCGATGATTTCGTTGGGGGTGCGCGAATCGATCAACGCGCCGGTATTGACGAAGATCTTCTGCCCATTGGCGACGAAGGCATTGAAAGTGGGGTTCTGAATCAGAATGACCTTGACAGCACTGACGCGAATGCCCGCCGCTTTCAGAACCGGCGTGGCATAGTCCATGAGGAGCTTCTCGATCTCCGCGTCCCGTACGATCATCTGGTTCCGTTCGCCACTTTGGGCTCGGACCGCGACGGGTACCGCGATCATGGCTGCGCAACTGACGCCCGCAATCAGGCCCCGCGTGATGGTGGTTGCCGTCCTCAGCGGAGCCAGCGACGGCCGGAGAAAGCGAAAAGATCGGGAGAAACGCATGC
Organism: Chelatococcus sp. YT9; assembly: GCF_018398315.1. Taxonomy (NCBI): domain Bacteria; kingdom Pseudomonadati; phylum Pseudomonadota; class Alphaproteobacteria; order Hyphomicrobiales; family Chelatococcaceae; genus Chelatococcus; species Chelatococcus sp. YT9. The sequence goes on along the minus strand of NZ_JAHBRW010000001.1, from coordinate 4,179,797 downwards.
TGATAAAACGCACTCTTTCTTAGATCAGGACCAGGATTGCACGTCAGACCCACGCGACGACATGCTATCGGGACAAATTGCCGAAATTCAGTCAAATCAGAAAGGCGTCATCACAACGGACGCCTGCTTGTTGCAAGGACCTTGTCTATCATGATCAAGCCGCTGTCGTCCGCTTCCCAAGACCCGGTCGGCCCTCGTCTTGCCGCGCGGATGGCGCATGTCGCCCCGTTCTTGGCCATGGATGTCCTGTCCGCGGCCAAGACCAAGGAGCGCGCGGGGGACAGCGTGATCCACATGGAGATCGGTGAGCCGACCGCAGCTGCCCCCCGTCTTGCCCGGGAGGCCGCTCAGGCCGCACTCTCCCTCGGCCGCATCGGTTACACCGAGGCACTGGGCCTGCCGAGCCTGCGCGAGGCGATCGCCAGTCACTATCGTCGGCTTTACGGGCTCAGCCTGGCACCTGAGCGCATAGCGGTGACGACGGGCTCCTCGGGGGGATTCGTGCTGGCGTTCCTGGCGCTCTTCGAGCCGGGCGCAAGGGTCGCGATCGCCTCGCCCGGCTATCCGGCCTACCGCAACATCCTGCTCGCGCTTGGTCTTGAGCCGGTGCCCGTCCCAGCCAGTGCCTCATCCGGCTGGGTCATGCAGGCAGAGATGCTGCGCAGCCTCCATGCCGAGGCGCCGCTCTCGGGCGTCCTGACCATGAGCCCTGGAAATCCCACCGGCACCCTCATGGGCCGCGAGGCTCTCGAAGCGGTGGGGCGGCTCTGCCGGGAGCTTGGTCTCTGGTTCATCTCCGACGAAATTTATCACGGCCTCACCTATGAGGCGCCTGCTGAAACAGCACTTGCCTTCGATGATGATGCCATTATCGTCAATTCATTCTCCAAATACTTCTGCATGACGGGCTGGCGTATCGGCTGGCTCGTCATGCCGGAGCGGATCGTGCGTCCTGTCGAAAGGCTCGCGCAGAATCTCTTCATTTCCGCGCCGTACCTCAGCCAGATCGCTGCTGAAGCGGCCTTTGGCGCGGAGGAGGAGCTGGAGGCGATCAAGGCAGGCTATGCTGCCAACCGCGCGTTGCTCCTCAACGAGCTGCCAGGGATCGGCCTCGGCCGCCTCGCGCCGGCAGACGGCGCATTTTACGTCTATGCCGACATCTCACGTTTCACGAACGATTCAATGGACTTCTGCCAACGCCTGCTGGCGGATACGGGCGTGGCAGCGACGCCCGGGCTCGATTTCAATCAGGACGAAGGTCATCGCTATCTCAGGCTTTCATTTGCGGGTTCAGAAGAAGATTGCCGGGGAACTGTCGAGCGGCTCCGCAATTGGTTGCCGCATATCTGAAGCATACCCGTGATGTTCTGGAGTGGAGACTGAGGCTGGGTGAGCATGCATCACTATACAATTGATGTCGATCTGATAAATCGCTGAAGTTTCTATTAAATATTTATATTCGCGCATCATGCATTAATTCCGGCGCAGATAACGTTATTGTCCGCAGATATTTATGCAATTTGAGGTGGATTATTTTGCTTTTTTTAAGAGTTTTTCATGACGGATATTATTTCTTCGGTCGGTGGACTTCTTCTCGCGACCTACACTCACATGCCTATGGGCGCGGCCTTCTTACCCTTTGCTCCACCGCCGTTTCAGGGGGCGTATACGCTTGAGCAAGTGACAGGCGATGTTGCAACCCAGGGGCCAACCGGCACTCCGTCTGGACCGATCGATTGCAATGGCAAACTCAATCCCGGATGGGTCAGCGACGGCTCGCATACACGCCAACCTTCGCCTTCGTCGTGCCCGACGGCGAATTCTGGCGCAACTGGAACGACGGCTATAGCTGGCAGCAATGGCAACAACGGGAGCACGGTTACTGGGACGCAGCAGCCGAAAGAAGCCGATAAGGGCGATCACAAGGGTAACGAGCCAAACGCTCAGAGCGAAGGCCAGAAGGCCGAGAGCAGTGCCCAAACGCCTTCCGCCGATACCGATGACATGACCGCGCGCAACGATGTGCGGCATGGCCCCTCGCGGATCGATGTGGCGCAGATGGCGCTCTCGGCGCAACGCTTCAGACGAGCGCTCGTGACGCAGCATCAACTGAACGCAGGCGGAACTCAAGCGTCCAATGACACGAAGGCCCCCGGCCGCCCGGACGGAACGCTCTGGATGTCACCGGTGCTCGGATTGGGGCATACCACCGCGACTGGCGGCGGGGCGCTGCGCTACGACAGCAAGGGCGTTTTCGCCGGGATTGACCGAAACTACGGCAATCTGCTCGTCGGCGGCATGATCGGCCATCTTTCTACCTCCGGTCGAAGCCCGAATGGCACAGTCGATCACCACGGCATCCAGGCGGCCATCTACGGCCGCGCGGATCTCGGATCGTTTATCCTACGCGGCGATTTCGGCGTATCGCTCAGTTCCTACGGTCTTAGGCCGAGGGTCTTTGCCACTGATACAACGCAACGTCTCGGCGCGACGGGTTACGGACTGTCGGGAAGTGCCTTCGCCGGCTATGTCGTGAAGATGTGGGGGATGCGGGTCGTTCCGGAAATCGGCCTGGAATTCGACCGGATCGTGTTGGCGGGGTCAGGAGCTGCAGCCGAGGCCGCTCGTGCCGAACTCGCTCGCACCATGACGGCCGACAATCTCCGGGGGCTTGTCGGTGGACGCCTGGAAATGCCCATGGCTCGCAAGGGTACCGACGACTTGGACCTCAAGCTGACGGCATATTGGGCGAGAGATCTTGCCGCCGAGCGGCTCTCAACTGCGCTCCCTATTCCTGTCGTTTACGACCAGCCGGCCCTCAACCAGCCGGCTCCAAATTCGCGTAGACGCTCACCTGATGCCGCAATCCTCGGGGCCGCGATCGAAGGCCGTCTCGGCAAGGCCACGACTCTCTCCGCAAGCTACGTAACCGAACTGCGGCGCGCGGAGGCAAGTCACACGGTGCTCGCGGGCTTGCGCGTCAACTGGTGATCGTGTTCCGGACTTCCTGATCGTATCCTGCTTTCTCGACGCCTGATACGATTGCGCGGGGAGGCTGCCCATCACATGGCAGCCTCCCACTCACCGCAGATCGCATATCTCTTTCAATCTGTTATAGACAGCAGGCCGCTTGGCTTGCTCCCGTCTCGCTTCCTGGACGCTGATTGCCAGCCCTCGGCGGCAGAGGGAAGAAGCCAGGGATCACCATGAATATCGCTCCGCCCCCGCCCCAACACGGCACACTCACCCATGCCGAGGTGGTGTCGATCATCCTGGGCGTGATGCTGGCGATGTTCCTGGCCGCGCTCGACCAGACGATCGTCGCGACAGCCCTGCCGACCATCGGCCGCGCCCTTGGTGACGTCGCCCACCTGCCATGGATCGTGACCGCCTATCTGCTCGCTGCAACCGCAGTGACGCCCCTTTATGGCAAATTCAGCGATGTCTATGGTCGACGTATTACGCTGCTGGTGGGCATCGGCATTTTCATCATAGGGTCCGTGCTCTGCGCACTGGCGCCGACAATGCTCACGCTGATCGTCGGCCGGTTCATTCAGGGGCTCGGCGGCGGCGGGCTGATTGCGCTCGCACAGACGATCATCGGTGATATTACCTCGCCGAAGGAACGCTCCCGTTATCAGTCTTTCATCGCATCGGTATTTCTGTCCGCGAGCGTGTTGGGACCGCTGCTGGGCGGCTTTTTCGCCGACAAGCTGCACTGGTCCTTGATTTTCTGGATCAATCTGCCGCTCGGTTTTCTGGCCTTCCTGATGACCTATCGGCAATTGCGCAAGCTGCCACGGCATGAGCGCAGACATCGCATCGATGTGCTGGGTGGGGTGATCCTGCTCGCTGCGACCGTTTCCTTGATGCTGCTGCTGAATTGGGGCGGCATCGCTTACCCTTGGTTCTCTATGGAAATCATCGGGCTCGCGGTGGTGTCGCTTCTCGCCTGGATCGCCTTCGTCGCCCGCCTGCATGCCGCGCCCGAGCCTTTCCTGCCGTTATCGCTGCTCAAGAATCAGGTCGTTCGTACGGGCAATGTCTCGACTGGCTTCTCTATGGGCGCTTTCATCGGCCTGTCGATCTATCTGCCGATCTATCTGCAGACGGTCTATCATTTCAGCGCCGGGGCGAGCGGCGTGGCGCTGATACCGTTGATGGCAGGAACAGTGTGCGGCGCCTTCATCTCGGGCATACTGATGCCGAAGGTCCGGCACTACAAGCGACTGCCGATGGTGGGCTTGTCCATCTCGACGCTGGGCCTGATCATCCTCGCAATCCACCCGCAGCCCTTGCCTCTTCTGGTGCTGGAAGTGATCTTCATCGTCATCAGCATGTCTTTGGGCACATCACTGCCGGTGACTACGATATCCATCCAGAATGCGGTGCCCCTGCACCAGCTCGGCATGACAATGGCGCTGATGAATTTTGCGCGGCAGTTGGGCGGCGCTGTAGCCGTCGCCATCTTCGGTGCCATTGTGCTCGGCCTGTTGTCACACAGCGGAGAAGGCTTAAGCCACGAAAACCTCTCTGCCGCCTTCTCCGCGAGCACGATGGATTTCGCGCCGACATTCCGGTGGGTTTTCATCGCGGCCGCGATCTGGTTCGGCATCGCCCTGTACGCCCTGATCCGCATGGAGGAGCGCCCGTTGCGCAGCACGATCGGCGAGGCGCCACCCGCGGCCATGGAGTAGCGCCCCGAAGTATCAAGCGGGAAATAAAAAAAGGGCGGTCAAACCGCCCTTTTTATTATGTTTTGCTGAACCGGACGCGTTGCCGAATGACTTCGCGTGGGTCTGCCGAAGCGGCCTAATTGCCCGAGATGGTGGCCTTCGCGCGCGACCACCAGCCCGTCCGCTTGGGCCGATTCTGGGCAGGCTCGGAAGCCCGGCTCGGCTCAGCCTCGGGCGCTTGCGCGGCCGCTGCGTCCGCCGGAGGGGGCGGTTCGGTGGCGGGAGCGTCCGGGGTATCGGCGCTCACCTCGGCCTTGGCCTTCGAGGTCTTTGCCCGGGCCGTCGCTCCGGCCTTGCGAGGCGCGCGGGCTGCCTTCCTCTTCGCGGGAGCCGCATCCGCTTCGGCGGCAGGAAGCTCGGGAACCACCTCGTCACCAGACGCGGCCGCCTGACTGGGCGCGGCATCCTCCTGCGCCATGGAGGTTTCCTTTGTTGCTGACGCCTTACGGCGCCGGGGCTTCGGCTTCGCCGTAGTCTCGGCTGGGGCCGTAGGTGCTGCCTCTTCCGCCGCGCTTTCGGCCGGAGCAGCCGTGGTCTCGGCTTTCGCAGCCCTTGTGGAGCGGCGACGCTTTGGCTTGGCGGCAGGCTCGGGAGCCAGGGGTTCCGCAACGGCTTCTGCTTCTTCGCCTGCGGAGGTCACCGGCGCATCCGGTGCAGCATCTACCATGGGTTCGGCAGGCGGCGGGACATCGTCAGTGACGGGCGTGCCGTCATCGGAGCGCGCGACGGCCGGCACTTCGCCCTGAACGTCCGTGGCCTCATCCGCGGCCATTTCGGAAACGCCATCTGCGTCGTCGTCATCTTCGGACGATTCATGGCCGGCTGCTGTAGCCTGGAAGCCGTTGGCGAGCTCACCGCGATTGTCCCCACCGCGACCACCGCGCCGACGGCGCCGGCGGCGGCGGCGGCGGCCGCCTTCGTCGCCGTTGCCGCCTTCAGCTTCGCGACGCTGGCCGTCGTGGTGACGGCCGGCGGAATCGCCCTGAACCGCCGTGACCGGCTTGTCCTCGTCCTCGGAGGCTTCGCCCTCTTCCTCGGTCTCGGAGACCGGCTCGTCCTCCTCCTCTTCGGGAATGATGGTGTCAACCTGCACGCGAGCCGGGAACATGGAGGGTTCGGGCTTGACTGCGAGCTCGCCGCGCTCGAGCGCGAAATGCGTGGCACCGACGAAGCTCTCGTCGGCGACGACGGTGATCGTCACGCCGAAGCGCATCTCCAGATCACGCAGATGGCCGCGCTTCTGGTTGAGGATATAGAGGGCGACTGTCGCAGGTGTCTTGATCGTGACGTTATGCGTGGCGCTCTTCAGCAACGTCTCCTCGACCGACCGGAGGATGTGGAGCGCGATCGAGGGCGTCGCACGCACGAAGCCGGATCCCGCACAATGGGGGCAGGGGACGGAGGAGCTCTCCAGCACGCCCGTGCGGATGCGCTGACGTGACATTTCCATGAGGCCGAAGGCCGAAATGCGGCCGACCTGGATGCGCGCGCGATCGTCCTTCAGACAATCCTTCAGCTTCTTCTCGACCGCGCGATTGTTGCGCTTTTCCTCCATGTCGATGAAGTCGATGACGATAAGCCCGGCCAGATCGCGCAGACGCAGCTGGCGGGAAATTTCCTCGGCTGCCTCGAGATTGGTCTTGAGCGCGGTGTCCTCGATATTGTGCTCGCGGGTCGAGCGCCCGGAATTCACGTCAATCGAGACGAGCGCTTCGGTCGGGTTGATAACGATGTAGCCGCCGGACTTCAGCGTCACCTGATTCGAGAACATCGCATCGAGCTGGGACTCGACACCGTTACGGACGAAGATGGGAAGGTTTTCACGGTAAGGCTGGACCGCCCTCGCATGGCTCGGCATGAGCATGCGCATGAACTCCTTCGCCTCCCGGTAGCCCTCCTCGCCGGACACGTGAACTTCGTCGATGTCCTTGTTGTAGAGGTCACGGATGGCCCGCTTGATCAGCGAACCTTCCTCATAGACAAGGGCCGGGGCGGTTGACTTCAGCGTCAGCTCGCGCACGCTTTCCCATAGACGCAGAAGATACTCGAAGTCGCGCTTGATCTCGGCCTTGGTGCGCAGGGCGCCGGCCGTGCGCAGGATGATCCCCATTCCATCGGGAACCTCGAGTTCCTGCGCCATTTCCTTCAGACGCTTGCGATCGGCAGCGTTGGTGATCTTGCGCGAAATGCCACCGCCGCGGGCGGTGTTGGGCATGAGCACGGAATAGCGGCCGGCGAGCGACAGATAGGTGGTCAGCGCAGCGCCTTTGTTACCGCGCTCCTCCTTCACCACTTGGACCAGCAGCACCTGGCGACGCTTGATCACCTCCTGAATCTTGTACTGGCGGCGCAGCGGACGCTGGCGACGATCCGGCAGTTCCTCGGAGGCATCCGCCGATCCGCCAACCTGTTCGACGATGTTATCCTCATGCGCGGCGTCGTCGCCGTCATTGTCGCCATCCTCATCGGAGGTGACGGCGGAGGTTTCTTCCGCAGCTTCGGAAACAGCGCGCTCGCCTTCCTGCTGGTCGCCGTTCGCCTCGGCATCGGCAGCCGACGTGGCGGGCGCCTCGGCTTCGTCATCGCTGACTGTCGCTTCCTCGCTGTTCTCCGCCGCGGCGGTCGCGGCGCCACTCACTGTTTCGTCGTCGTTGCGGCGACGCTCACGTCCGCGCCCATTGCGGCGGCTGGCGGCCCGCTCTTCGTCCCGCTCCGCGTCCCGCTCCGCTTGCGCTTCTTCCTCGATCAGGGCCTGTCGGTCGGCGACCGGTATCTGGTAGTAATCGGGGTGGATCTCGCTGAATGCGAGAAAGCCGTGCCGGTTTCCGCCATACTCGATGAAGGCCGCCTGGAGCGAAGGCTCCACACGCGTGACCTTGGCGAGATAGATGTTCCCACGCAGTTGCCGACGGTTGGCAGACTCGAAATCGAACTCCTCAACCTTGTTTCCGCGAACCACGACCACCCGGGTCTCTTCCGGGTGGGCCGCATCGATAAGCATTTTGTTGGCCATTGTTAACTCTCGTATGGGCGGCTGTCGCGCGGAGAGTCATGGGCCTGGACGTCTTGATGCTGAAGGCCATGGCGCCGCTGTGGAGCGACGGTCTGCCAATCGGGAACAATCTGCCAGTCCAACCCGCCGGAGAGGCGGGGACACGCGAAAGCACGCTGACGCGCCGGGGGAGGCCGGCGCCAGATGGAAGTGAAAGATGGGATGCACAACGGGCCGGGCGGGGACGGCAGGCGGAAAACACGGACGGATGCGCAAACTCCGCCGCCGTGTCTGTGACGGCCAGCGTTGCTGCGAGGCGTGCCCGATCCGGTGAGCTGCCCATATCCTCCAAGCCTTTAACTCATGAAGCCCGCGAACGCCGTGGCCGGTTTCCGCGAGAGGCCACGGATGCACCGCAGCCATTATTTCAGTTCCGTACCGAGGTGCCCGACTGGCAGGCGCAGGCCGTGGGGGGCCCAGCCGTCTTGCTTGTCTGGCTGCCGCCGCGCTGGTCCTTGAAGGCGCCGCGCGTACACCGAAACGGAGACATGATTTCATTACAGACGCATAGCCGCCTTTGGCAAGCGTCATCCACAAGGTGATATGCGCGCAACGCTGTTTCCAAACCGTCAAGGAGCCTGAATGATTGATTAACCATCAGTGACGTATGCCTTACATAGTGGGGCGGATCAGAAGCTTCGCGTGCCGGCCGGCGAAACGATCGAGGGGGATCGATCGAGGCCAGCGCGGATGATGGAGCGTGAATGATACGGATGCCTTGTGTACACGACGACTGAAATCCAAAAGCGCCTCGTGCGTTTTGCCCTAGCCGGGGTGCTTCTGCTGCCATTGTGGGGCTTTCCTGCTGGCGCCGGGGCCACAGACGGCCGGCCAGCGGATGCGGCCGCGCGCCAGGCCAACATGGTCAGGGCCACGGCGGTCGCCGTCGATGCGCGCAAGGACACCGCACGGCTGACATTCACGCTCTCGGCAGGCGTTGAGGCAAAGGCGTTCCTCCTGGAGCGGCCGGACCGGGTCATCATCGACTTGCCAGAGGTCAATTTCCAGTTACCGAAGAATGCAGGGCGCCCACCTTCGGGCAAGGGGCATTTCATCGGATCGTTCCGATTCGGTCTGTTCGCGCCCGAGCGCTCGCGTGTGGTCATCGACCTGCGCGAGCCAGCACTTGTCGGCCGCGTCGAAACCGTCCCCACGGCCTCTGGAGCGGAACTCGTCATCGAACTGAACAAGGCGACGCGCGCGGCGTATCGCAAGGCCGCGCTTCGGCCGATGGTCGATTCAGGCGATGGTTTGCCCGGTCAACAGCCACCGGATCCTCCGAAAGCGGTGACCCACGGCCCCAAGAACGAGGCGCTGCCGCTGGTGGTGATCGATCCTGGTCATGGGGGTATTGACCCTGGTGCCCAGACGAGCGAGGGCGTACTCGAGAAGGACGTCGTCTTCGCATTCGCCCAGCGGCTGAGGGACATACTCGAAGCATCCGGCCGTTATCGCGTGATGATGACGCGCACGACGGACACCTTCATTGCCTTGGGCGCCCGCACCAGGGTGGCCCGGCAGGCCGGTGCCGATCTCTTCATTTCCATCCACGCCGATACGTTGGGGTCCGGCGGAGGAGTGCGCGGCGCAACGATCTACACGGGCTCCGATCTTGCCACCGATCTCGAGTCCGCTCGCCTCGCCGACAAGGAAAACCTGGCCGACCAAATCGCCGGGGTCGAGGCGGCGGAAGATCCCGATGAGATCGTCGGTATCCTCGCCGATCTCACCAAACGTGAAACGCGGACGTTTTCGAACTCATTTGCCGGAAATGTGATCGACAGCTTCAGGGGCACGGTGCTTCTGAACAAGAACCCCCACCGGTCGGCCGGATTCCGGGTCCTGAAGGCTCCCGACGTGCCGTCCGTGCTGGTGGAACTTGGTTATCTCTCAAGCGCTAAGGACGCGGCGCTTCTTGTTTCGGATGAGTGGCAGAAAAGTGCCGCCAGCGCGCTGAACGAAGCCATCAGCCGCTATTTCTCCCAGCGTTCGCCCACCGAAAAAGCTGGCGGTGTCGCCTTTTCTCCATAGTTGTCGGTGATGTACCAGGGTACAGACCGGCTGCGCTGGCACTGTTGCCTCACCTTATGGTAGAAGTAATCGTTTGGGGGCTGGCGGGATGACCGATCGACAGGGTGTTGGGAGGGGCTCGTTTTCGTGCCTTCCCGGCGTCGGCTTTGGACCAATTGTATGCGACTGATTCTGCGCTTTATCGGCTTTGCGTTCACGGCGGGCGCTATCCTGTTCCTGATTGGTGCCGGCGTGGTTGGCTACGTCTTCCACCATTATTCCCAGGATTTGCCGGATTATACGCAGCTTGCGGACTATGAGCCCATGGTGACGACCCGCGTTCACGCGGGCGATGGCGCCATTCTGGCCGAGTACTCGCGCGAGCGCCGGCTGTTCTTGCCGATTCAGGCAATCCCTCCGCTGGTCGTCGCAGCCTTCCTGTCTGCTGAAGACAAGAACTTCTATAAGCACGGCGGCGTCGATCCCGAAGGCGTGGCCCGCGCCGTGATCAACAACCTGCGCAGCAGCGGCCGCCGTCAGCAAGGCGCATCGACGATCACCCAGCAGGTGGCGAAGAACTTCCTGCTCACCAACGAGCAGACCTATGAGCGTAAGATCAAGGAGTTGATCCTCTCGCTCCGTATGGAGTCGGTCTATTCCAAGGACCGCATCCTCGAACTCTACCTCAACGAGATCTATCTCGGCACGGCTGGCGGTGGGCCAGGCAACTACGGCGTGGCTGCCGCTGCGCTCAATTATTTCGGCAAGTCCGTCAATGAGCTCACCCTCGCCGAGGTGGCCTATCTCGCGGCGCTTCCCAAGGCTCCAACAAATTACCATCCCTTCCGGCAACGGGAGGCAGCGATCGAGCGTCGCAACTGGGTGATCGACCGCATGGTCGAGAACGGCTACGTCTCGCGCGCGGATGGTGACAAAGCCAAGGCGTCTCCGCTCGGAGTGTCTCCACGCTCGCTTCCGGAGAGCTCGGCGGTTGCCGGCTTCTTCACGGAAGAGGTCCGTCGCGAGCTCGCGGAGCGTTACGGCGAGAAGGAGCTATACGAGGGCGGACTTTCCGTTCGCACGACGCTCGACCCCACTATGCAGGTTATGGCGCGCAAGGCCCTGGTCGATGGTCTCGTCCGTTATGACGAATCCCATGGCTGGCGCGGAGCGCAACAGAAGATCGATCTCTCGCAGGGTGAATGGGGTGCGGCCCTCGCTCAGATCAAGGCTTATGGAGACGTGAAGCCGTGGCAGCTCGCCGTGGTTCTCTCCTCGGATGCCCAGAAGGCGACCATTGGCCTGCAGCCCGCCCGCGAGCCGTCCGGTGCGGTACATACCGAACGGCAGACGGGCACCATCGGTCTTGACGGTATTCGCTGGACGCGCAAAGGCCGCGTCAACGCCGCGCTGCAGCCGGGTGATGTGATCTACGCCGAGCCGATCGACGGCAAGGGCGCCCAGTTCCGTCTGCGCCAGATTCCTGAAATCGGTGGCTCGCTCGTCGCGATGGACCCCAATACCGGCCGTGTCTTTGCGATGGTGGGCGGCTTCTCCTTCGACCAGAGCGAGTTCAATCGCGCGACGCAGGCTTGGCGCCAGCCCGGCTCTTCCTTCAAGCCCTTCGTCTACGCGACCGCCCTCGACAACGGCTATACGCCGTCGAGCATCGTCGTGGATGGCGCGTTTGAGCTCGATCAAGGGCCTGGCCTCGGCGTCTGGCGCCCGGAGAACTACAACAGGAAATTCGCTGGCCCGCGGACGCTGCGTTACGGTATCGAGCAGTCGAAGAACCTGATGACCGTCCGCCTGGCGCATGACGTCGGCATGCCTCTTGTCTCCGAGTACGCCAAGCGTTTTGGCGTCTATGACGACATGCCGCAGCTTCTCTCCATGTCCCTTGGCGCTGGCGAGACAACCGTGCTGCGGATGACGACAGCTTATTCGATGTTCGTGAACGGCGGCCGCCGCATCAAACCGACCTTGATCGATCGCATTCAGGACCGCTGGGGCAAGACTGTTTATCGGCATGACGAGCGCCAATGCGTGAATTGCAATGCCGATTCGTGGTCCGACCAGCGCGAGCCGACCCTGGTCGACAAGCGTGAGCAGGTTCTCGATCCGCTCACGGCTTACCAGATCGTGTCGATTCTTGAGGGCGTCGTGCAGCGCGGCACAGCGACTGTCGTAAAGAGCGTCGGCAAGCCCCTCGCCGGCAAGACCGGGACGAGCAATGACGCGAAGGATGTCTGGTTCGTCGGCTTTTCACCGGATCTCGCGGTCGGCGTTTTCCTCGGCTACGATAAGCCGCGCTCGCTTGGCGGGCGGGTTTCCGCTGGCGCGCTGGCTGCGCCGATCTTCCGCGACTTCATGAGCATGGCCCTCAAGGACAAGCCGGCAACGCCGTTCCGCGTTCCGCCGGGCATCAAGCTCATTCAAGTCGATGCCCATTCGGGTCTGCGCAGCTCCGGCGGCGGGAAGGGAACGATCCTCGAAGCCTTCAAGCCGGGCACTGCGCCACCTGACGGGGTTGCCATGGCAGCTGGCGGCGGCGCGACAGGCGCTGTGAACGCCGACAGCGGAGGGCGGGGCGGTGTCGGTGCCGGTACCGGTGGCCTTTACTAAGGGGGCCGCTCACCGTCTCGGATAGCCCCTCCAGAGCCGTTGCTGCGCGCCGGCGTGGTTGAAGAGGCGCCGCCGCCTTCCCATAATCCCTTCACAGCATCGCACCCGGTGCCGGTTTACAGTCGGTCGCCCGATGCTCTATGAGCACAGGGTCGCGTGTGCGACTGAACATTCACAGAGACATTTGCTAGCCATGCGAGCCGAGATCGAAGCTCTCGTCGAAACCACCAAGCAGTCCGTGGGACTGCTGAGGAGGCATCTTTGACTGGGATGCTGCAACAAAACGCCTGGAAGAGCTGAACGCTCTCTCTGAGGATCCGAATTTCTGGAACGACGGCGAAGCCGCGCAGAAGATGATGCGCGAGCGCACGGAACTCGAAGACCGCTTGTCGGCGATTGCTCGCATCGAGCGCGAGCTCGATGACGCTATCACTCTCATCGAACTCGGGGAGATGGAAGAGGACGCGAGCGTCGTCGCCGAGGGGGAGGCGGCCATAAAGGCGTTGCAGGCGGATGCCGCCAGGCGCCAGGTCGAGACATTGCTGTCCGGTGAGGCCGACCAGAACGACACGTATGTCGAGATTCACTCCGGTGCCGGCGGCACCGAGAGCCAGGACTGGGCACGTATGCTCATGCGCATGTATGCCCGCTGGGGCGAGCGCAAGGGTTACAAGGTCGAACTCATCGAAGAGACCGATGGCGAGGAAGCGGGGATCAAGTCGGCCACATTGCTGCTCAAGGGGCACAATGCCTATGGCTGGCTGAAGACGGAATCTGGGGTCCATCGGCTCGTCCGGATTTCCCCTTTCGACTCCAACGCCCGGCGACACACGAGCTTCGCCTCGGCCTGGGTCTATCCGGTGATCGACGATCGTATCGAGATCGATATCAAGGAATCGGATTGCCGGATCGATACCTATCGTTCGTCCGGTGCCGGCGGCCAGCACGTCAACACCACCGACTCGGCGGTTCGCATCACTCATATTCCCACAGGCATTGTCGCGGCCTGTCAGAACGAGCGCTCACAGCACAAGAATCGCGCGACAGCTTGGAATATGCTTCGCGCGCGTCTTTACGAGCTCGAACTGAAAAAGCGTGAGGAGGCGGCTTCGGCAGAAGCCGCTTCGAAGAGCGAAATCGGCTGGGGGCATCAAATCCGTTCCTACGTGCTGCAGCCCTATCAACTCGTCAAGGATCTGCGGACGGGGGTGACCTCCGGGACACCTCAAGACGTCCTTGATGGGGAGCTTGATCCGTTCATAGAGGCATCGCTCGCCGCGCGCATCTACGGGTCTGCGGACAAGGTCGAGGACATCGACTGATCGGGCGTTCCGCCTATGCCTATCCGATCGCCGGTCGGGCAGGGGAGGCGGGCGCGCCTAGCGAATCTCGGCCAGGAGATCTGCTGCACGCAGGAAGCGGGTCGGGTTGATCGCCTCCCCCCCAATCCGCGTCTCGTAATGCAGATGTGGGCCGGTCGAGCGCCCGGTGCTGCCGACCCTGCCGATCTGCGTATCGATCGTCACGAGCGTTCCCGGGCGCACGTCGATTTCCGCGAGATGGGCGTAGCGCGTGACCACGCCATTGCCGTGGTCCACTTCCACCATCTTACCGTAGCCCCCCGTATAATCCGCGACGGTCACTCGCCCTATTCCTGTCGGGAACACGGGCGTCCCCTCCGCTTGGGCGAAATCGATGCCTGAATGGAGCGCGAGCCCCCGCGTGAACGGATCCGTGCGGACGCCGAAGCCGCTTGTGATCGTAGAATCGAACCCCGGTCGGCGCAGTGGGAGGCTGTCGACTGTACGACGCAGCTTGTGCAAGCTGCTCAGGTGGATCTGGGCTGTCACGGCAGAGCGCGTGAAAAGATCTGTTTTCGCGTTGTCCAGCCCGACGAGCGGCCCACCTTGTGCCGACCGCTGACCGACACCGATGATCGTGTCCGGATCAAGCCCGATCTCGGCAATCACGCCCTTCAGCAGGGATGAGTTGCGCTGCGCATGCTGGCTGAGACCATTGAGTGCCGCCAGGTGGCGTCGGTCCATCGCGTCCGCGAAGCGCTTTGCGCGCAGGATGCGCTCGCCCAGCGAATACTTATCCGATGAGAAATGGGCTGGAAGGCGCGGGGAACCGAAGTTGCTCGGCTGAGCAGGGGGAGGGGGCTTGGAAATGCTGACCCCATTGGCGGGCGGTGTACTGGGGGGTGTGAAGACGCTGACTCCCGCCGCATCGCCGGCGACGATGGGACCACCTACGGGCATATTGGCCTGCCTGATCAGCGAATCGATCATCGCCTGGCGATCCTCAAGCTGAACCTGACGCTTGAGGAGTTCCATAATACGCTCGTCAAAGATGTCCTGATCGATCACCTGCTTATCGGTGACTTCGTCGAGCCGCCCGCGAAAGTCACGCAGGCGGTCCTCGTATTCGTAGCGCAGTGCGGCCTGGCGAGAGACCATCTTGCTGACGAGTCCGTCTCTGAAGACGAAAGCCCAGGTTGCCGTAGCCGCCCACGCCACCGCCAAAACGAAGGCGATCGCGAAGGCAAGCGCGACAGGACGACCGATGAAGATGTAGTCGCGCTTGGCCTGCCCAGCGAAGCTGAGGTTCCTGAACGGTTCGTCCCTTCCGAGCAGGCCCTGCCCCTCCGCCATGCCGATTCGCCCCCGGTCTGTCACAGATAGGGGGAAATTAATGGCATCCCGCGGTTAAATCACCGTAAAAGGTTGTTACGAGAATTATACGCAACCTTCGGTAGATTTTCTTTTGATATCAGGTGCTTTGAGCGAGCGGATCGACCATGCCAGCATTCGGACGTCGCAGATCATCGCGGCCTAAAGCGCACGAGCGGCGGAAAGCACAGCTTCCGCATGACCAGGCACGCGCACCTTGTGCCATATCTGCGCGATATGGCCGGTTGCATCGATGAGGAAAGTCGTACGCTCTATACCCATGTAAGTGCGGCCGTAGAGCTTCTTCTCCCCCCAAACGCCGTAGGCCTCGATTGCTGCCTTGTCGGGATCGGCGGCGAGCGTCAGGGCGAGGCCATGTTTGGCCTTGAACTTGTCGTGGCTGGCGAGATCGTCGGCCGACACGCCGATGACCTCTGTGTCCGCTGCCGCGAACTTGGCGCGCAAGGCGTTGAAGTCCATCGCTTCCCGGGTGCAGCCGCTGGTGTCGTCCTTCGGATAGAAATAAAGAACCACTTTCCGACCACGCAGGGAGGCAAGGGAAACCGTCCTGCCGGCGCTGACCGCTAATTCGAAATCCGGCGCGGCGGATCCGCTCGTCAAGGTCATAGTGCCTTCCTTTCGTCAGATTGAGGCGGTTTAGAGTGCGTCGGGAAGGCGATAGCCTCCCGCGAATCCGGTAAACTTCCAGCGCGTTGTCGCGATCTGCCATCGGCATTCGCGCAGGATCGGCTATAGTATCTGCGGGTGTCTGGCGCAGCTGAATTTATGGCCGCCGATCCGCGGTCGCTACCGTATGCCGACAGGTGATGCCGAGCGATTCTCATGCAGCAAGGAGCGGGAATGCCTTTTGGTCCGTCGTCTCTTCGACCCCAGGCCGTGGCACAGGAGATGGATGGACCGAGGATTTATCCCTGCCATCACTGCATGGCCTGATTGAGAGCCATTGCTGATTCGATATGGCAGCTCTTCGTAGATTGCGGCCCAGGCGGCGCATTCGGAAAGTGACCAGGAAGCGACCGTCGCGCGTCCTTCGCAGCACCTTGCTCTGTGTGGCGAGCGGGATCGTCATTCTTTTGTGCGTCGCTGCTCTTCGCATTTTGATCAGCCCCATCCTGATCGGGGATATCGCCAATCCGATCGCCTCGCATCTGGCGGAACGGTTGGGACCTGGATGGAAGGTGGACCTCGCAGACACGGCCATTACCTATACGCGCCACGGTCCCACGTTGAGGGTGGACAGGATCGATGTGCGCGATCCGCGTGGTCTCAGCCTGCTGAAGGCGCAAGAGGCGGAGATCGCCGTATCTTCCTGGGCCTTGCTCAGGGGAGAGATCGTTCCGCGTTCGGTGGAGCTGAGCGGCCTTGATCTCCGCCTGTTCGTGGCGCGCGATGGCGGCCTCGCACTGACAGCGGGGGAGGCCGATCCTCCCGAAGCAGCGCCAGCAGATCCATCGCTGCAGGCCGGGCCCGAAACTCCCGCCACAACCGGCTCCGTTCCCGACAAGGCCCCGCTCCCCATCGCCGTCGGAGCGGTTTCCTTCATAG
Source organism: Chelatococcus sp. YT9 (assembly GCF_018398315.1). Taxonomy (NCBI): domain Bacteria; kingdom Pseudomonadati; phylum Pseudomonadota; class Alphaproteobacteria; order Hyphomicrobiales; family Chelatococcaceae; genus Chelatococcus; species Chelatococcus sp. YT9. The sequence goes on along the minus strand of NZ_JAHBRW010000001.1, from coordinate 4,163,136 downwards.
ACCTTGTGTCGGGAGGCGATTCGGCGGTCGCGGGTGTCGAGCGTGTCAGATTGTCAGGAGCCAAGCTGACGCTGATCGACGACACCCGACGCCAACGGATCAACTTCGATGACGTTTCTTTCAATGTGGCGCGCCCGGGCCCGGGGGAACTGCATTTCGGCTTCGGCCTAACAGGCAGGAACGGGCCATGGCAGGTCTCCGGCACGGTGATGGGGACAGCGGCGGGCACTGAACGGCGCGTGTCGATGACCGTCGACGACATGCCGGTCTCGGATCTCTTGGCGCTCAACGGCGTGCGCACGCCGCTCGTCACGACCGACATGCCGCTCTCGGGCAAACTCGATCTGACTGTTGATGCGAATGACACGCTCGCGGCATTCGATGCGACCTTGCGTGGCGGGCGCGGCGTTGTTGTCATGGACGATCCTGACCAGCCGCCTGTGACCGTGGACAATTTCGCGGTTTCCTCCACCTGGGATGCGAAAGCCGGCGAGCTCGTTATCACATCGGCCGACCTCCGCGCCGGAGCTTCGCGTTTCACGCTGGCGGGTCGTCTGACGCCGGCTGAGGGCGACCAACTCTGGCGCATGAAGCTCTCCGGATCGGGCGCGGCGATCGAAAATCTGACAGACGGCCAGCCCCCCGTGCTGATCAATGATATCGCGCTCGCCATGACTGGCGCTGTCGGCGGAGGCGTGAATTTCGAGCAAGTACGGGTCTCGGGAAAGGACTATGACATCTCGCTGACCGGCTCCCTTGGAACTCTCGCCGATCAAGGAGGACTCAATCTCGATATAGCAGTGCCGAAGGCTCCGGTGCGTTCGGTTCTGCGGTTCTGGCCGGCTTTCGTTGCGGCGGATGTGCGGCGTTATCTCGTGGACAATCTGCTGGAGGGAACCGTCGAGGGAATGTCCCTCAAGACCCGCCTCACTGGTGAGGAACTGATCGCATCGCGCAACAAGAAGCCCATTCCGGACTCTTCGGTTCACCTCACATTTGCGATCAACGACGGCACGTTGCTCCCTGCCGATGGATTGCCGCTTCTAACGGGCGTATCGGCGGCCGGCGTTGTCACCGGCCTAACGACGCGGATCGAAGTTGCCGAGGCGCAGGTCCAGCTCCCTGATAGCCGTTCACTCAGCCTAGTGGACGGTGTGTTCGCGATCGCCGACCACACACCTCCGGTCTTCTCGACCGTTGATTTCAGGTTGCGTGGTCAAGCCGATGGTCTCATTGCGCTTCTCGGCAGCGATGCGTTGAGAGAGACTGTTCAGATCGACGTTGATCCCACCAAGGTGCGTGGCCAAGCGGATATCAAGGTCTCGCTAGGAATTCCGCTCGTCAAGGATATGACGGCCGCTGACGTCAGGGCGGCCGCCTCCGGAAATCTCACCAATCTCTCCGTGGATGGCATCAGCGGCAAGGAAAAGCTGGAGAACGCATCCCTTGCATTGAACGTCGACACGACCGCGCTCACGCTGAAGGGCACGGGACAGATCTCCGGCCTTCCCGCAACAATCGACATGCGCCAGCTCCTGCGCTCGAGCGCCGGTGAAGTGGCCATTTCGCTGGTCCTCGACGATGCAGCACGTGCGCGTAAGGGGTTCGATCTCAAGAGCAAGCTGCGCGGACCGATCGGGGTGAAGCTTGTGAAGAGCTTCGACACGAAGGTGCCAACCTCGGTCGATGTCGACCTGGCGCGTGCTTCCATCGACGATCTGCTGCCGGGGTGGCGGAAGGCCGCCGGCAGACCTGGACGCCTTTCCTTCGTGCTCGCGGATGCGGATGGCTTCGACTTGCGTGACATCGCGCTCGACGCCGGCGCCGTGGCAAAGGGAGCGGCGAAGTTCACGACGGACGGCATGTTGCGGGAGGCGAGCTTCTCGCAATTCAAGCTGTCGCCGGGGGATGACCTGCGTCTCGACGTCAGCCGCAATCGCAACGCATATCGCCTGGCTGTTCGAGGGAACGTTCTGGACGCTCGCCCCTTCCTCGCCACGCTGAGCGACGGCTCGGGCGGCGGCGGGGCCGCGGCGGATATAGACCTCGATCTCAGCGTCAATATCCTGGCCGGTTACAACGACGAGGTCATTTCCAACGCGAATCTCAAACTCGCCCGTCGTGGGAAGACGGTCTCCGACCTGTCCCTCAAGGGACGGCTTGGCAGCGCGCCGATCAGCGGCCAGCTCGGCAGCAAGGGGGCGATTTTCGTGGAGACAGGCAATGCCGGATCGGCGCTGCGTTTTGCCGATCTCTACAAGCGGATGGCGGGCGGCGCGGCGCATCTTACGCTGTCGGGGGACGATCCGCAGAATGGCGAGCTGACGATCTGGGATTTCAGCATCCGCAACGATCAGGGCCTGCAGCGCATCATCGCCGAAACCCCCAAACAGGGACGTCCCGGAAGCGTCGATCCTTCGGATATCAGCTTCACGAAACTGAAGGTGAACTTCACCCGGGCGACCGGGCGGATCAACATCCGAGAGGGCGTCGTGTGGGGGCCAACGGTGGGGGTAAGCCTGGAGGGGCACCTCGACACGTCACGTGACCGGCTCGATCTATCCGGTACCTACGTGCCTGCCTACGCGCTGAACAATATCTTCAGCCAGCTGCCGATCGTCGGGCTGATTCTCGGCGGCGGACAATATGAGGGGCTGTTTGCGGTCAACTTCCGCGTCAGCGGCACGACCGCCAATCCGGTCATGTCGATCAATCCCCTGTCGGCCATCGCCCCGGGCATCTTCAGGAAATTTTTCGATCTTGGCCGCGCTGACAGCGGCCGCGCCGACACCGTTCCGCCCGGCGCCTTACCTGAGCGCTGAGCCGCTCAGGTTGCAATCAACTGGAAGGCCATCGTCGGATTTCGCTCCGCCCCGACAGCACGCGAGCTCTTGGAAGCAATCACGCGGCTCTGGACAAGCCTACCAGATGCCGCGCGACCGCATGAACGTCAGGTCTGCCGGAGCAGCACGTGCTTCTTGCGTCCGAGGGAGATCTTGATCACACCCTCGCCGGTCAGGTCCGCCTCCGTGAGGACAGCACGTTCATCGGAGACGGTCGCATCATTGATGCGCAGGCCACCGCCCTTGATTTGGCGGCGCGCCTCACCGGTGGAGGCAACAAGCCCCGCGGTGACAGCGGCGTTCAGCACGCCGAGGCCCGCCGCAAGACTTCCGGATGGGAGATCGACGCTCGGCAACGTATCGGCGAGGGCACCTTCCTCGAACGTCTTGCGCGCGGTCTCCGCCGCGGCTTCCGCGGCCGCACGTCCGTGTACGATCGCGGTGACCTCGGTCGCGAGGACCTTCTTCGCCTCGTTGATCTCGTTGCCACCAAGCGCTGCCAGCTTGGCGATCTCATCGAGCGGGAGACGCGTGAAGATCTTCAGGAACTTGCCGACGTCGGCGTCCTCGGTGTTGCGGAAGTACTGCCAGAAATCGTAAGCGCTGAAGAGATCCCCATTGAGCCAGACGGCGCCCGACGCCGACTTGCCCATCTTCTCGCCGGACGCCTTCGTCAGGAGAGGTGTCGTCAGTGCGTAGAGCTGCGGACCACCCATGCGGTGGCTGAGATCCACGCCGTTGATGATGTTGCCCCACTGGTCCGACCCGCCCATCTGCAGCACGGTGCCGTAGCGGCGGTTGAGCTCGGTGAAGTCGTAGCCCTGCATGATCATGTAGTTGAACTCGAGGAAGCTCAGCGACTGCTCACGGTCCAGCCGAAGCTTGACCGAATCGAAGCTCAGCATGCGGTTCACCGAGAAATGCCGGCCGACGTCGCGCAGGAACTCGACGTAGTTGAGCTTGAGCAGCCAGTCGGCATTGTTGACCATGATGGCCGGGTTGGAGCCACCGTAGTTCAGGATGTTGCCGTAGACCCGCTTGATGCTCTCGATATTGGTCTCGATCTGCTCCACGGTCAGAAGCTTGCGCTGGTCGTCGCGGAACGAGGGGTCGCCCACCATGGAGGTGCCGCCGCCCATGAGACTGATTGCCTGATGGCCGGTTTCCTGCAGCCAATAGAGCATCGTCACCGAAATCAGGTTGCCGATATGGATCGACGTTGCGGTGGCGTCATAGCCGACATAGCCGGAGATGCGGCCCTTGAGAGCAAGGGCGTCGAGCCCTTCGGGATCCGAGATCTGGTGGATGAAGCCGCGTTCGTCGAGCGTGCGGAGAAAGTCGGAGCGGAAGCGGGTCATGGATTCTCAGGCTTCTATCAAGTGCGGCGTCGTCGGCCGTCCATGAGGACGACAGCGTGCCCTGTAGCAGGTTTTTTTGCGAATATCATGGGGCGTGCGGCAATGAGGGACGCTCGCGGGCGCACCTGGAATGAAAACGCCCGGCTCGATAGGGCCGGGCGCTGAATTCAGTTCAGGATGATGGACCGGTCTCAGGCCGCGTCTTCCTGGACCGCGCCGAGGCGCTTGTCGAGATAGCCGTCGACCGTGGTCATCAATTCCTCGAGCTTACCCTCAAAGAAATGGTTGGCACCGTCAACGACCGCGTGCTCGATCTGGATGCCCTTCTGGGTCTTCACCTTCTCGATGACGCTAACGACCTCTCGCAACGGCGCGACGCGATCCTGGGAACCGTGGACGAAGAGGCCCGAGGAAGGACAGGGCGCGAGGAAGCTGAAATCGTAACGGTTCGCCATTGCGGCGATCGACAGGAATCCCTCGATCTCCGGGCGACGCATCAGGAGCTGCATTCCGATCCAGGCACCGAAGGACACGCCTGCTATCCAGCAGGTGCGGGCTTCCGGATTGACCGACTGCGCCCAATCAAGCGCTGCCGCGGCATCCGACAGCTCACCCTGGCCGTGATCAAACGCGCCCTGACTGCGCCCCACACCACGGAAATTGAAACGCAGCACGGAGAAGCCGCGATTCACATAGGTGTAATACAGGCTGTACACGATCTGGTTATTCATCGTGCCGCCAAACTGGGGATGCGGATGCAGCACGATGGCGATCGGCGCACCTTTCTCCTTGGCCGGGTGGTAACGGCCTTCTATACGTCCGGCGGGTCCGGTGAAAATAACTTCAGGCATTGGCTCCGACACCATGGCCGTGAGAAGGCACGAGCTCAGCGGGGGACATAAAATCCGACGTCCCTTGACTTAGTTTGCTGCAGCGCCATAAATCACGGTTAGAATTATTCTAAGGCCTACCGACGCGTGTATCTTGTTATGATACAACCGAACGTCTAGGAGGCCGCCCACGCTTTCACGAGCGTATGTAGCACAACGAGGGGGGTTAAAGGCAAGACTTCCATGAAGTGGGGCCTTTTTCCCTGGAAACAAGCATGACGGCGGGTCGAGTTTATTTGGATTACAATGCATCAGCCCCCCTCCGCCCGGAGGTGGTGGAGGCGATGCTGCGTGTCCTGACGGCATCCGGCAACGGCTCCTCGGTTCATCGCGAAGGCCGTGCCGCGCGCGCAGCCATAGAGGAGGCGCGTGGCAAGGTCGCGGCGCTGGTCGGAGGGGGAGCCGCCAAGCTTGTTTTTACGAGCGGCGGCACCGAGGCGAACGTGCTTGCCCTGTCGCCCCATGTGCGGATTCGCGGTTTCGGGGGACGTAGCAAGGATCTCCCCCCGTCCCGTTGCTTCATCGGTGCGACGGAGCATCCGAGCGTGCTGGCGGGCGGACGCTTTCCGGCGGAGGCAGTAACTGTCATTCCAGTCGGCGCGAACGGTCTCGTTGATGTGGCGTGGCTCGCCGAGCATCTCGACGCCAGCGATGGCTGGCCGTTCGTGTCTCTGCAAATGGCCAATAACGAAACGGGCGTTCTGCAGCCGATCGCCGACGTGGCGCGGCTCGTTCACGCCGCAGGCGGTGTCCTGCATGTCGATGCAGTGCAGGCTGCGGGCAAGCTGCCCATTGATTTCTCGACCCTCGGCGCCGACATGCTGAGCTTCTCAGCGCATAAATTCGGCGGTCCGCAGGGCGCCGGCGCGTTGGTCTATGATCCCAGCATCGATCTCGGGCCAGCACTTCTATCTGGCGGCGGCCAGGAGGAGGGCCATCGGGCTGGAACAGAGAATCTTGCCGCTATTGTTGGCTTCGGCAGCGCCGCGGCGATCGCATTTGGTGAAATTGATCACTATATGAAGGCCATGGCCGAGATGCGGGACCGCATCGAGCATCACATCCGGGGCCTCCTTCCGGACGTGGTTGTGTTTGGCGGTGGTGTCGAGCGCCTAGCCAATACCTCGGCCTTCGCCATTCCGGGCGTCAAGGCCGAGACTTTGGTCATGGCCTTTGATCTTGCGGGCGTGGCGGTGTCGTCAGGGTCGGCCTGTTCGTCGGGCAAGGTGCGTCCCTCGCACGTTCTTGCGGCGATGGGCATCGAGCCGGCTGTTGCCGAAGGGGCCGTGCGCGTCAGTCTCGGCTGGGCGACCAGTGAGGAAGATGTTGAGCGGTTTGCGGCGGCTTTCGCCAAGGTCACGCGGAGCGTGATGGCACGTCGCCAGGGTGACAGGGCTGCGTAGCGGGAATACCTCAGGGGATGGGAAAACCTCTGGGACAATGACGGTTAACCACGGCCCTTGAAGCCGTGAGAGGAGTTGAGCCATGCCTGCAGTGCAGGAGACAGTCGAGCGCGTTAAGGCGATCGACGTTGATCAGTACAAATATGGGTTCGAGACCGACGTCGAGATGGACTTGGCCCCCGTCGGCCTGTCCGAGGACATCGTCCGCCTGATCTCCGCCAAAAAGGGCGATCCGGAATGGATGACCGAATGGCGGCTCGATGCATATCGGCGTTGGCTCACCATGCGCGAACCGACATGGTCGCGTGTAAAATATCCACCCATCCCCTTCCAGGAACTCCACTACTACGCTGCGCCGAAGAAGAACGCCGCTCCGAAGTCCTTGGACGAGGTCGATCCCGAGATCCTCAAGACCTATGAGAAGCTCGGCATCCCGCTGCGGGAACAGGAGATTCTCGCCGGCGTCGAGGGTGCAGGCTCCCGCGTCGCCGTCGATGCCGTTTTTGACTCCGTCTCGGTCGTCACGACCTTCAAGGAGGAGTTGAAGAAGGCCGGCGTCATCTTCTGCTCGATATCAGAGGCCATTCGCGAATATCCCGAGCTGGTGCGCAAATATCTCGGCTCGGTCGTGCCGGTGACGGATAACTTTTACGCGACGCTCAATTCGGCCGTCTTCACGGATGGGTCCTTCGTCTATGTGCCGGAGGGTGTGCGCTGCCCGATGGAGCTGTCGACCTATTTCCGTATCAACGAGCGCAATACCGGCCAGTTCGAACGCACGCTGATTATCGCCGACAAGGGCTCCTATGTGAGCTATCTCGAAGGCTGCACGGCGCCAGCGCGCGATGAGAACCAGCTCCATGCGGCCGTGGTCGAGCTGATTGCCCTCGACGATGCCGAGATCAAGTACTCAACGGTGCAGAACTGGTTCCCCGGTGACGCAGAGGGTCAAGGCGGCGTCTACAATTTCGTGACGAAGCGCGGCGATTGCCGGGGCGCCAACTCGAAAATTTCCTGGACGCAGGTGGAAACAGGTTCCGCCATTACCTGGAAGTATCCGTCCTGCATCCTGCGCGGCGACAACTCCCGCGGGGAGTTCTATTCGATCGCCATCTCGAACGGCTATCAGCAGGTCGATTCCGGTACCAAGATGATCCATCTCGGCCGCAACACGACCAGCAAGGTGATCTCGAAGGGCATCGCAGCGGGAAGGTCGGACAATACCTATCGCGGCCTCGTGTCGGCGCACCGCCGGGCGTCGGGGGCTCGGAACTTCACGAACTGTGATTCGCTGCTGATCGGCGATCAGTGCGGCGCACATACGGTGCCTTACATTGAGTCGAAGAATGCCAGCGCAGTCTTCGAGCATGAAGCTACGACCTCGAAGATCTCTGACGATCAGATGTTCTACTGCATGCAGCGGGGGCTCTCCGAGGAGGAGGCTATTGCTCTGATCGTCAACGGTTTCGTCAAGGATGTGCTGCAGCAGCTGCCGATGGAATTTGCCGTCGAGGCGCAGAAGCTCATCTCGATCAGTCTGGAGGGGTCGGTCGGCTAGCGGATTGTGCCTGTCGCGGTGTCACTGAGAAGCCCGGTCAGGCAGACCAAGAGCCATTCACCTCTGTTTATCGTGAACATCCCTTCCGGTGCGGAGCGGCGCAAGCGCCTTGAGACAGCCGGAAGCCGAATGCGGGATTGGAAGAATGCTTGAGATCAACAACCTGGTCGTCGACATCGAGGACAAGCGCATCCTCAACGGCCTGAGCCTGAAGGTGAACGACGGCGAGGTCGCCGCGATCATGGGTCCCAACGGGTCGGGGAAATCCACTCTGTCCTATGTCATCGCCGGCAAGGAGGACTACACGGTCCTCGATGGCGAGATCCTCCTCAATGGCGAGAATATCCTTGAGCTCGAGCCCTCCGAGCGAGCCGCCAAGGGCGTCTTCCTGGCCTTCCAGTACCCTCTGGAAATTCCCGGCGTCGCCACCATGACCTTCCTGAAATCGGTGCTCAACGCGCAGCGCAAGGCTCGGGACGAGGAGGAGCTGACCACGCCTGATTTCATGCGGCGCGTGAAAAAGGCTGCAGAAACGCTTGAGATCGATCAGGAAATGCTGAAGCGCGCTCTCAATGTCGGGTTCTCCGGTGGCGAGAAGAAGCGAATGGAAATCCTTCAGATGGCTCTGCTCGAGCCGAGCTTCTGCATTCTCGATGAAACTGACTCGGGCCTCGACATCGATGCGCTGCGGATCGTCGCGGAGGGCGTCAATGCCCTGCGGGCGCAGGACCGCTCCTTCCTTGTCATCACCCATTACCAGCGCCTGCTGAACTATATCGTGCCCGACACCGTGCACGTGATGTCGAAGGGCAAGGTGGTGCGTTCTGGCGGCAAGGAGCTTGCGCTCGAGCTCGAGGCAAACGGCTATGCCGACTATCGCGAACTGGCGGCGTGAGGGAGGCCCATGTCTGTCATAACCCCCATCCGTACGCCGGCTGAGGCTGGCCTGATCGATCTCTACAAGATCGTCAGAAACACGTTGCCGGGCACACAGAACACGCTGAAGCATCGCGATGAGGCGTTCGCCCTGATCGAGGCGACAGGGCTGCCGCACCGGCGCGTTGAAGAGTGGAAGTACACGGATCTGCGCAGCCTGGTGCAGGAGGCGCCTCCACTGGCCGAGCGACCGAAGCTGGCGGAGACGGATCCCGCAATCGCCGGCAGCAAGGCCTTTGCCGCCGTGTCTGGCGTCCGGCTCACCTTCGTCAACGGCCATCTCGTCACGACCGAGGCTGTTCCGGATGGAGTCGAGGTCACGTCGCTGGCTGAGGCCCTATCCAGCGGCCATCCGCTGCTGTCCAAGATGGGCGGACCGGACATCGCCAGAGACAATGCGGCCGTTGCGCTCAACTCGGCCTTCGTGGCCGACGGAGCGATCATCAGCGTCGCCGATGGCGTCAAGCTCGACGCGCCGCTGGTGCTGCGCTTCATCAATACGGGCACGAAGGCTTTCGCGACTTCGCCGCGCATCGTTCTCTCTGCCGGCGATGATACTGCCTTCACCCTCATCGAGAGCCACGAGGGGCCCGCTGGCGTCGGCTATCACAGCAACAGCGTGGTTGAGATTATCGCCGGCTCATCGGTCGATATTACTCACATCAGGTTGAATGCCGAAGGGGATCGCGCGCTGGCGCTTTCGAGCCTGCTGGTGACCCTTGGCGCCGAGGCGAAGTTCACATCGACGGCCGTCGTTGCCGGCGGCCATGTCTCCCGGCACCAGGTTTTCCTGGCGTTTGCCGGTGAAGACAGCGTCGCCACCATTGGTGGTGCGACAATGCTTGCCGGCAAGAGCCTTGCCGATACGACCCTCGTGGTGGATCATATGGTTCCCGGCTGCCAAAGCCGGGAGCTGTTCAAGACGGTCGTCGACGGCGAAGCCACCGGCGTCTTCCAGGGCAAAATCATCGTTCGGCAGCATGCGCAGAAGACGGATGGCCAGATGATGTCCGCGGCGCTCCTCCTCTCCGAGGGCGCAGCCATGAATAACAAGCCAGAGTTGGAAATTTTCGCTGACGACGTGGTTTGCGCCCACGGCGCCACCTGCGGGCAACTCGATGACGAGCTGCTTTTCTATCTCATGGCACGGGGCTTGCCACGGCCGGAAGCAGAAGCCCTTCTCGTGCAGGCTTTCCTGGGTGAAGCTCTCGAGCCGATCGCCTTGGAGGAAGTGCGGGAAGAGCTGACGGACTTGGCGGCAAGCTGGCTTGCCGGACGCGCCGGATAATTCCGGCTGGTATGCGGCGGCCCTTCTGACGAACCGGAAGGGCTGCAGAGTGGGACAATCTTGTGCCACTCTGCACGGCGCGCCGCCTGAGCAAGGAAGATGAGGCGAAGGCCATGAATATCGCCGTTGCCAACAATACCTATGACGTCGCGGCGATCCGTCGCGATTTCCCCATCCTCGCGACCGAGGTCCATGGCAGACCGCTGATCTATCTCGACAGCGCCGCGTCGGCACAAAAGCCGCGCGCGGTGATCGACGCCATGGTCAACTGCATGGAAGGGGGCTACGCGAATGTGCACCGTGGCCTGCACTATCTCGCCAATGCCGCGACAGAGGCGTTCGAGGACGCGCGCGACGCGGTCCGTTCCTTCGTCAATGCGGAAAGCACGGACGAAATCATCTTCACGCGGTCGGCGACGGAATCGATCAATCTCGTCGCCGCAAGTTTCGGACGGCTCGTTAATATCAGCCCCGGCGATGAGATCGTGCTGTCGATTGCCGAGCACCATTCCAACATCGTTCCCTGGCATTTCTGGCGGGAGCGGAACGGGGCGGTGCTCAAATGGGCACCGGTGGACGACGACGGCAATTTCCTGCTCGACGAGTTCGAGAAGCTGCTGACGCCGCGCACGAAGATCGTGGCCATAACCCACATGTCAAACGTGCTGGGCACGGTGATGCCGGTCAAGGAGATCGTGAGGCTCGCCCATGCGCGCGGCATTCCGGTGATGGTGGATGGGAGCCAGGGCGCCGTTCACCTACCGGTCGACGTACGGGAGCTCGACGCGGACTTTTACGTTTTCACCGGTCATAAGGTGTATGGGCCGACGGGCATTGGCGTGCTCTACGGCAAGCGTGAATGGCTGGAGAAACTCCCACCGTTCAATGGCGGCGGGGAAATGATCGAGGAAGTGACGCTCGATCGCGTCACCTATAACTCTCCTCCCCATCGTTTCGAGGCCGGGACGCCGCCGATCATCGAGGCGATCGGGCTCGGCGCGGCCGTGCGCTATATCGAGTCCATTGGGCGCGGCGCCATTCTCAATCATGAAGACCAGTTGCGCGATTACGCCCATAAAAAGCTCGCGGCCCTGAACTCGATCCGTGTCATCGGGAAGGCGCAGTCCAAGGGGGCCATCGTTTCCTTCGAGATGAAGGGCGCTCACGCTCACGATGTCGCCACGATCATTGATCGCTCGGGGATAGCGGTCCGCGCCGGCACCCATTGCGCCCAACCGCTTCTCGCTCGCTTTGGCACGACCTCGACCTGCCGGGCCTCGTTCGGCCTGTACAACACGATCGCGGAGATCGATGCCTTCGTTGAAGCGCTTAACAAGGCGGAGCACCTGTTCCTCGACTAGCGGGAGTCGTGCGTTGCCATGTTCGCATATCCGATTGAACCGGCGCACCTGAGCGCCTACATCCGGGTTGTGAAACCCTAGCCGTCGTCGAATCATATGATCGTTTCCCGCAGAGGATTGACCGTTGACCCAGTCGCCCGCGTCGCCGCTTGAGGAAGATAAGCCGAACGCTCCCGCAGTGGCTGCGCCGTCGTCATTGCCGGAGGGAGAGGTTGAGCGTCTGGGAGACGAGATCGTCGCCGCGCTCAAGACCGTTTACGACCCGGAGATCCCAGCCGATATCTACGAGCTCGGCCTGATCTACAGGGTTGACATCAGCGATGACAGGCACATCACGATCGATATGACGCTGACTGCGCCCGGTTGTCCGGTTGCCGGCGAAATGCCGGGCTGGGTTGAAAATGCTGTCCTGGCCGTCGGTGGCGTCCAGGGCGTCACGGTCAACATGGTCTTTGATCCGCCATGGGATCAGAGCCGGATGTCCGACGAGGCACGCGTCGCCCTCGACATGTGGTAGCCATGCCAGACAAGCCGAAGCTTGGCCGTATCCTGGAAACCGCGCTTTATGTCGACGACCTCGACCGCGCGGCGCGATTCTACCGCGACGTACTCGGCCTTGCGGTATTGACCAGCGATTCCCGCTTCTTTGCATTCGACGTCGGCGGCGCGAATGTGCTGCTACTTTTCAAGAGGGGCTCTACCCTCGAGACCGTGACGCTGCCAGGGGGAACGATTCCTCCCCACGATGGCCATGGCCCGCTGCATGTTGCCTTCGCTGTCACGACAGCGGATCTCGGGGGCTGGGAGGAACGCTTAGCGGCCGCCGAGATTCCGATCGAGGGACGGACCGAATGGCCGAAGGGAGGTCGTAGCATCTATTTGCGCGATCCCGATGGCCATCTCCTGGAATTTGCCACGCCCGGCATCTGGGCGAGCTACTGAGGCGGCCCTCTCGACCTTCCGCGATGGAATGCCTATCTTTATGCGTGAGAGAGAGAAGCCCAGGGCCTTGAACCCTGCGTGAGGAGTAATGATGCGATGGGTGCACCTCGCCCGAAGCTCACCGTCATGAGCTTGACCGATTCCGCAGCTGCCCGCGTCAAGCAGTTGATGTCCAAGGCAAATCCGCCGGCTGTCGCCTTGCGTATAGGCGTCAAAAAGGGCGGCTGTGCCGGCATGGAATATACGATGGACTACGCCGATGCGCTTAAGCCAGGCGAGGACGTCATCGAGGAGAAGGGCGTTACCATCGCCATTGAGCCCAGCGCGGTGCTTTTCCTGCTCGGGACAACCATGGATTTCAAGACGGACAAGATGAGTTCCGGCTTCGTGTTCAACAATCCGAACCAGACGTCCGCCTGCGGCTGTGGTGAATCCGTGGCTATCACGCCTGCTCGCCCCGAATCCTTGGCCGGCGCCGCGAGTTAGCGGAGCCAGGCGGGCAGGGGGCGTGCCATGGATGCTGCCGATCTCAGCGATATCTTTCAGGCATTCGGCGCCGTTCGTATCAAGCGCATGTTCGGCGGCCAAGGCATCTACCGCGACGACCTGATGTTCGCCCTCGAAGTCGATAGCGCACTTTTTCTTAAGGTTGACGATAACAGTAGGGCTCTGTTCGAAGAGGCCGGCGCTCGGCCATTCGCCTATTCGCGCCAGAACGGGCGAACGGTGGTGATGTCGTTCTGGAGCCTGCCGGACGTTGCCCTGGATGATCCGGCGGAAGCGGCGCGTTGGGCTGAACTCGCGTTCGCGGCGGCGAGGCGGGCAAAATCTGCAGCCGGAGGGCGCAGGCGGAAGGGCAGGGATGTCTAGCTCCGCAAGATAACAGGCATCCGGGGCCGGACCGCACCTGCGCTGATCCTCCAACAGTCAGAAAATGCCGCCTGGTCAAACCCGGCCGCATCTCTTTTGACGGAGGCTAGTCCTCAGCTGCGGTCGTCTTTTTCGGCAAGCGTACTTCCTGCAGGACGAAGGCGGGGACGTGGTCACCGAATCCGACGAAGCTCGGTCCGTCGTCATCCTGGCGGCCCCTGCGTCCCTCACCGCGCTCATAACGGCCGGACGCGGGCTTCTCGGCCACGGGCTTTGCATGCTGCGGGCGAGACTGCCCTTCGCCCGGCTTCGCGCCTTCGGTTTCATGCCGACGGCCGCGTTCCTTGCCATTGCTGCCGCTGCTGCCTCGGCCGCGGCCATCGCGCGACCGGCGCTCGCCACCGCGTCCGCCGCGTCTGGGTTCCTCATCCGCGGCGTTCGGATCGAGCGGATCGCCTTCCCAGTCGATCGGCTGTCCGGTCATGCTCTCGATCGCGGCAAGCGCTTTGGTATCCGCGGAGGTGACGATCATCGCGGTATGCCCGGTCCGTCCGGCTCGCCCGGTGCGGCCGATGCGGTGAACATAATCCTCGGGGTGATGCGGCACGTCAAAATTGAAGACGTGGCTGACGTCAGGAATATCCAGGCCGCGGGCGGCAACGTCGCTGGCAACAAGCAGTTGAACGTCGTTGTTGCGGAAGCGTTCCAGCGCCTGGGTCCGCGAGCGCTGGTCCATGTCGCCATGAAGGGCGACGACGCTGAAGCCATGGCGCTCCAATGAACGGTGCACCACTGCGACGTCGCGTTTGCGGTTGCAGAATATGATGGCGTTCTTCAGGTCCGCCGCGTTGCGGATGAGCTGCCGGAGAACCTCACGTTTGTCATGCTGCTCACGACCCGAGGCGACGAGACGCTGCGTGATGGTGCTGGCCGTCGAGGAGGCGCGGGCGACCTCCACCTTCACCGGATTGTGCAGGAATGTATCGACGAGCCGCTGAATTTCAGGCGGCATCGTGGCCGAGAAGAACAGCGTCTGGCGCGTGAACGGCACCATGCGGCAGATTCGTTCGATATCCGGGATGAAGCCCATGTCGAGCATGCGGTCGGCTTCGTCGATGACGAGCACCTCGATGCCGGTCAGCAGGAGTTTGCCGCGCTCGAAATGATCGAGCAGGCGTCCCGGTGTCGCGATCAGCACGTCCACGCCACGCGTGAGCTTCGCGTCCTGATCACCGAATGACACGCCGCCGATGATCAGCGCCACGTTGAGCTTGTGATTCGCACCATACTTGATGAAGCTATCCTCCACCTGCGCGGCGAGTTCCCGCGTCGGTTCGAGGATCAGAGTGCGCGGCATCCGTGCCCGGGCGCGGCCGCTCTCAAGGAGCGTCAGCATGGGCAGCGTGAAGGCAGCCGTCTTGCCGGTGCCCGTCTGCGCTATGCCAAGCACGTCCCGGCGCTGGAGCGCATGCGGGATCGCCTGTTCTTGAATGGGGGTCGGCTTTGTGTAGCCCGCAGCGGCAACGGCTTGCTGCACCTTGTCACTGAGGCCAAGTTCGGAAAATGACATCGTGGTCCGTATGTCGAGGCGCCCGCTCGCGCCAGGATGACACGTGGCTGAGGACGCAGCTGACGCCATCGTCCGCACAGCTCAGTCCGACGATGGCATTCTGCGCGAACATAGGGAGATCGAGACCAAAGTCAACGGATGGCCTTGACAAATGAAAAGACAAATAGCGCAAAGCGTCTTTCAGACGCCATTGTCACCGGTTCACCGCGATAAAAACCTGATTTCTGCTGAGTGACCGGCGAGCGATAGACCCGCTATCCGTATCTCAGATGTCGAGCTCGGTTGCGAAGGCGGCGCGTTCCTGAATAAAGGCGAAACGCGCTTCCGGCTTGTTGCCCATAAGTCGCTCGACCACATCCGACGTGTCCGGCCGGTCATCATGGGAGACCGAGACACGCAGCAACGTGCGCTTCTTCGGATCCATCGTGGTTTCCTTGAGCTGCGCGGGCATCATCTCGCCCAGGCCCTTGAAGCGGCCGACCTCAACCTTGCCCTTGCCTTTGAAGACGGTGCTCATCAATTCCTGGCGATGTGCGTCATCGCGGGCATAGACCGTCTTCCCTCCCTGCGAGAGACGATAGAGCGGCGGCACCGCGAGATAGAGATGCCCTTCGTCGATCAGCCGCGGCGTCTGCCGCCAGAAGAAGGTGATGAGGAGCGAGGCGATATGTGCGCCGTCCACGTCGGCGTCCGTCATCACGATGATCTTCTCGTAGCGAAGGTCGTCGTGGCGATAGTGAGAGCCGGATCCACAGCCAAGCGCGAGCAGGAGATCTGCGAGTTGCTGATTCTGGGCGAGTTTCTCGCGGCCGGCCGAGGCGACGTTCAGGATCTTGCCGCGTAGCGGAAGGATGGCCTGGGTTGCGCGGTTGCGTGCCTGTTTGGCACTGCCACCGGCCGAATCGCCCTCAACGATGAACAACTCGGAGCCGGCGGCTCCTGCATTGCTGCAATCGGCGAGCTTGCCGGGCAGGCGCAGCTTGCGAGTGGCCGTCTTGCGGGCAACTTCCTTCTCGGCGCGGCGGCGCAGCCGTTCTTCCGCGCGATCGATCGCCCAATCGAGGAGCTTTGTGGCTTGCTGCGGCGCCGCCGCGAGCCAGTGGTCGAAAGCATCGCGAACCGCCGTCTCGACGATGCGCGCCGCTTCCACGGTGGCGAGCTTGTCCTTGGTCTGCCCCTGAAACTCGGGTTCGCGAATGAAAACCGACAGCATGGCGGCGCAGCTCACGACAACATCGTCCGCGGTCATCTGGGCGGCGCGCTTGGATTGCCCGACACGCTCGGCATGGTCACGCAGGCCGCGCAGCAGAGCGGCGCGCAGGCCATTCTCATGAGTGCCGCCGTCGCCAGTCGGGATCGTGTTGCAGTAGGACGAAATGAAACCGTCATCCTGGCTCAGCCAGGCCACAGCCCATTCGAGCGAACCATGTCCGCCGGGCTTGGTGATCTTGCCGGCAAAAATCTGATCCGCGACGGTCTCCATGCCGTCGATCTCACGCGCCAGATAGTCCTTGAGGCCGCCGGGGAAGCGAAAGACCGCTTCGGCGGGCACATTCGTGAGATTGGCCACCAGAGCCGGCGCGCAGGACCAGCGGATCTCGACACCCCCGAACAGATAGGCCTTCGAGCGCGCCATCTTGAAAAGGCGGCGCGGATCAAAATGCGCATGGGCGCCGAAGATCTGTGGATCCGGCTTGAAGCGTATGGTTGTACCGCGCCTATTGGCGATGGCGCCGACGGTCTCAAGCGCGGTCAGCGGCAGGCCCCGCGAGAAGACCTGACGGTAGAGGGTCCTGTTGCGGGCGACCTCGACCTCGAGCCGCTCAGACAGTGCATTGACGACGGAGACGCCAACACCGTGCAGGCCGCCGGAGGTCTCATAGACCTTGGAGTCGAACTTCCCGCCCGCGTGCAGCGTGGTCATGATCACTTCAAGGGCCGACTTTTGCGGAAATTTCGGGTGCGGGTCGACCGGAATGCCGCGGCCGTTGTCGGTGACACGCAATTCGCCGGCTTCGGTCAGCTCCACTTCGATGAAGGTCGCATGACCTGCGACGGCCTCGTCCATCGCGTTGTCGATGACCTCGGCAAAAAGGTGGTGGAGCGCCTTGTCATCCGTGCCGCCGATATACATTCCCGGGCGGCGGCGCACCGGCTCCAGGCCCTCCAAGACCTCGATAGAGGCGGCGGTATAGCCGCTTTCACCGGGGGTGAGGCCAGAGGGAATCGCTGTTCCTTGTGGCAGACCCGTCGCTTTCGGTTGCCTTGCGACGGTCTTGCGTTGCGCATTGCCGTCCCGACCGCCGAAAAGATCTGTTGGCTCTGCCATTGTCGCTCTCTGCACTCCGTCCGTCAAAAACCTCGGCGAGTCATTGTCGCACAAGCCCCGCAACCGGCGGGCGCGTCTACACAGCCACCGGTGACTTATCCACGGGACTTATCTGCGAATTCTCATTTCGCCGCATGAGAACATAGAGGAAACAAACCTTTCGCGGCTCGTCTGTCAAGTATTTCCAACCGAATCCCCACCGGCGCGATCTGGGCGTGCCGCGCGATTCCCCGGCAGGCCTTCCCGAGCATGTTGGAGAGACGCATATCGCGATCAATGTGATGAAACGCACAGCTGTTGTGGCGACTTGACCGCATATTTCTTGCGCTGGACCCGAACAAAACGGGGCAAAACGGTGAGTGGGAAGGATTTGCGATGCCCTTGGCAGCTTCTGCGACGATCTCGTCGGATTTTGTAACAAAATCGTCAGAGTAGCATTGCGTTAACCGTGAACGCGCAGATTGGCACGATCAAGGAGGTCAAGACCGTGCTCTCGTTCGTCATGATGAATTCGACGCGCCCTCTCACCAAGAGACATGAACGGAACGGATCAGGCCCGCGGGCGATCACATGGTCCGATGATACTTCAGCGGAGATCAATCTTCAGCCGCCTGTCCGCGAGTTCAGTGTCGAGATCTTCGCGCTTCTGGCCTGGCTCTCTGCTAGCGCCTGCGCCGCAACCGCGCTTCTGTTGTTCTTCTAATCGTCGCTCTGCACCGCTGCCGGATCGCTCGCCGCCACGCGCGAGGGAGGAACCCCGTCGCGACGATGAGGTCAACGATCGTCTTCCTCTCGGCTCTGTCCGTTGCCTGTCGAAGCGGGCTGCTCCACGACATCTTGTCCCGCGCCCCGGCCTGAAGAGGCTCGTCCCAGGCAAGCTTCAACGGCTGCCTCGATGGCGCGTCCGGACAACAGGAGAACCATCGCGACCACGACAGCGGTGATTACCAGCGGCCAGTTGCCAAGACCGCAGATGATGCCGGCGGCGGCCGTGACCCACACAGAGGCTGCTGTGGTCAGTCCATGTATGGACCCGGTGTTGCGGTCGCGCAGGATAGCCCCAGCGCCGATGAAGCCGATGCCTGTCAAAACGCCTTGGATCAGCCCCTGGACCACACGGCTGAGCGCGTCGGGCTGATCTCTCATCAGCTCAAACTCAAGGGTGCCGATTGTGACTAAAGCTGTGGCAAGCCCGACGAGGCCGAGTGTGCGCACGCCTGTTGGCTTGTTCTCGAGGTCCCGGTTGAGCCCGATGATCATACCGATCAAGGTCGCCGCACCGAGACGTAGGAATTGATCGAGAAGGTCTGGGTGCATAGCCGGCTCCGGGTCCTCTCAACCTAAAGCGCGACTTGACCGATTGTTCCAAAGGCGAGCGGTCCGGCGGGCCGTCCGTGCCCTTCATCGTTGACAGGCAAAGCGTCCGGTCGCGCGGGGATGACCGCGTGATCCGGCTAGGGCGTAGCGGGGCGGCTGGTAATGGTCGACCGGAGCATGGGATCCCGGGAAATGGATCTCAGCCAGGTCTCGCCGTACAAAGAAGGCGTTGATCCCCATGAGATCGCAACCGACGAGCGCCATGTCCTTCTGCCTGCCTATATGGTCCAGGGAGAGCAAAGAGGCGCCGAAATAACTCGAACCTCCCCAGGCTGAGCTGGGATCGTACGCGACCTCAAACTCGATTTCCGGAGGAAAACTCGCGTTATATTCCAGGCAGGCGACGCGGGAGCGCAGGGCCATTGCGCGCCACACGTGCGAGGTGTTCATATCGATGTCGAGTGACAGAAAATCGATCTCTCCCGACAAGCCGCAACGGCCAACCACCTCGTCAACAGTCTCAGCGGTGATCGCTTCCTCGACGAGGACGAGCCTACCATCAGCCAGATAGTCGGCGAGCCGGTGCTTTATCGCGGCCACCGCCGCCGGGTCACATTCCACCCAGGCGCCGCGCCACCCGAGTTCGAGCAGCAGACGGGTGTTGTTCTCCGTGCCATCGCCTACGCCGATTTCAAGGAAGCGCTTCTGGCCCGAGCCAACCCGCTCGAAGATCGCGGCAAGGATCGCGTCCTCGTAGTTCTGCGAAAAGATGTTGGTCTTCGCACCAAGGACAGACCGCCCGACGCTGGCATTCACGACGTCTCTGGAGACCACGCGCATGAGGTCGTTGAGATAGGAGAGTTCCGCGCAGGTCTTCTCCTGCAGAAAGCGGTGCGCCTGGGACTGTTCCGCTTGCGCAGCGCTCTGACGCATGAGGGCTTCAAGGAGGCTCTCGATCTGCGCGATGCGGGCGCCGAGTTCCTTGAACTCGCCGCGCGTGGCAAAATGGTCTGCCGCGCCCGCCCCGATAAGCCACCCGATCGAACGAAGAACGCGCTTCAGCATGGTTCCTCCCGTGCAGAAGCGGCAGTAGACAGGCCACCTATCTTAGTCAAGCTACCAGCCAACGAAAAAAGGCCGGAGCGATCTCCGGCCTTTCGGCTAGGGAGCGGCGGAAATCCATCCCGCCGCCAGCATGTGTCAGACGCTGTAGTACATGTCGAATTCGACCGGGTGCGGCGTGTGCTCGAAGCGGATCACGTCCTGCATCTTGAGTTCGATGTAGGAGTCGATGAAGTCATCGGTGAAGACGCCACCGGCCTTCAGGAAGGCGCGATCCTTGTCAAGATGGCCGAGCGCCTCGCGCAGGCTGGCGGACACGGTCGGGATCTTCTTCAGCTCACGCGGCGGCAGGTCGTAGAGATCCTTGTCCATGGCTGCGCCCGGATCGATCTTGTTGATGATGCCGTCGAGGCCGGCCATCAGCAGGGCCGCGAAGCCGAGGTAGGGGTTCGCGGTTGGATCGGGGAAGCGGATTTCGACGCGCTTGGCCTTGGGCGAAGCCGTCCACGGGATACGGCAGGACGCGGAGCGGTTGCGCGAGGAATAGGCAAGCAGCACCGGAGCCTCGAAGCCCGGGACGAGACGCTTGTAGGAGTTGGTCGACGGGTTGGTGAAGGCGTTGATAGCCTTGGCGTGCTTGATGATGCCGCCGATGTACCAGAGGCATTCCTGGCTGAGGTCGGCATACTTGTTGCCCGCGAAGACCGGCTTGCCATCCTTCCAGATCGACTGGTGAACGTGCATGCCCGAGCCGTTGTCGCCATAAACCGGCTTCGGCATGAAGGTGGCCGACTTGCCGTAGCTGTTGGCGACATTGTGGATGCAGTATTTGTAGATCTGCATCTGATCGCCCATGTGCGTCAGCGTGTCGAACTTCATGCCGAGTTCGTGCTGAGCGGAGGCCACCTCATGGTGGTGCTTCTCGACCTTTACACCCATGGAGGCCATGGCTGCGAGCATCTCGCCGCGCATGTCCTGGGCGCTGTCGAGCGGGGGAACCGGGAAGTAGCCGCCCTTCACGGGAATCCGGTGGCCCATGTTGCCACCCTCGTATTCCGTGTCGCCATTCGTCGGCAACTCGGTGGCATCCAGCTTGAAGCCGGTGTTGTAAGGCGTCGCGGAAAAGCGAACGTCATCAAACACGAAGAACTCGGCTTCCGGGCCGACGAAGATCGTGTCGCCGATCTTGGTGGACTGCAGGAAGGCCTCTGCCTTCTTCGCGATCCCGCGCGGATCACGGCTGTAGGATTCGCCCGTGGTCGGCTCGAGGATGTCGCAGACGATCGACAGCGTGGGCGCTGCGAAGAACGGGTCGAGCTGGGCCGTCGTCGGGTCGGGCATCAGGAGCATGTCCGACTCGTTGATGGCCTTCCACCCGGCAATCGAGGAACCGTCGAACATGGTGCCTTCGGCGAAGATTTCCTCGTCGATCATCGACACGTCGAAGGTGACGTGCTGCCACTTGCCGCGCGGGTCGGTGAAGCGGAAATCGACGTACTTGATGTCCTGCTCTTTGATCGCCTTCAGCACATCCTGGGCGCTCTTCATCATTCGTTCCTCGTGTTGCACAAACGTCATTAACCCGCGCTCGCGGCGCTCGCAGGTTGCTTCAGATCAAATCGCGTCGAGACCGGTTTCCCCCGTTCGGATGCGAATTGCTTCCTCCACGCTGGATACAAAAATCTTGCCATCTCCGATCCGACCTGTCTGGGCGGCCTTCCGGATCGCCTCGATGGCCCGGTCCACCATATCGTCGGCAAGGACGATCTCGATTTTCACTTTGGGCAGGAAATCAACCACATATTCGGCGCCGCGGTAGAGCTCCGTATGGCCTTTCTGCCGGCCGAAGCCCTTGGCCTCGATGACGGTTATGCCCTGCAAGCCGAGGTCCTGCAGCGCTTCCTTTACCTCGTCGAGCTTGAAGGGCTTGATGATCGCATCAATTCTCTTCATCCGTCGTGGTCTCCCCTAGGCGCCTAGCTTCCGATGGCGAACGTGACTAGACGGCTCTTACCATCAATGGGTCGGTGGCGGCCATGTCGAAGTTTGCGGAACGGGCTGTTGAGTGCCGCAATGTTCATCAGCGGACAGCACAAAAATTATGCATTTGATGACCTTTTGAGCTTCAGCCGTTCAAGGAGCGGAAAACTTCCCCTTTGGTGCTCGGGAAGACGCCACGAACTGCCCTGAGAATTGCCCGGGGGCTGCTTTGCGTTCGGGGACATTCATCTATGGTGTCGTGTATGCGACGGCTCCGAGAGCTTAACTGCGTGAACGGCGAGGGAATGATGTACGAGATCCTCACCAATGCTGCGGTACGCGAGGCCGATCAGCGCACGATTGCTTCAGGCGTGCCAGGCTGGGAGCTGATGGAGCGGGCAGGGCGGGCCGTCGCTCACCGGGCGGCGGAATGCGTGCCCGTCGGGCGAAGGGTCGTCGTCGTTTGCGGTCCTGGCAACAACGGAGGCGACGGTTTCGTCGCCGCCCGGATCCTTGCCGAGGAAGGTTACGAAGTCGCGCTTCATCTCCTTGGCTCCCCGCAGGCGCTGAGCGGCGATGCGGCTTGGGCTGCCGGCACCTGGCGCGGCGCAGTCAGCCCGCTTGCTGCGATGAATCTCGTAGGCGCGGAGCTCATCATCGATGCGCTGTTCGGCACAGGGCTTTCGCGAGACCTGGAGGGGGAGGCCGCCGTTGCCATCGCCGCGATCAACGCCTCGAAGGCCTATGTGATCTCGGCCGACATTCCATCTGGCATTGATGGGGATACGGGCGCGGTGCGCGGCATCGCGGTGATGGCGCACGAGACCGTTACATTCGCCCGGCGCAAGCCCGGACATCTTCTTCTACCGGGCCGGCTGCATTGCGGCTCGGTGACGATCGCCGATATCGGCATCAGCGACGCGACCGTCGCCGCCATCGCGTCGCCCTATGCCGCCAATGCTCCGGGGCTATGGCTAGCTACTTACCCGCTGCCCGAGACGGCCGGGCACAAATACGGGCGGGGCCACGCGGTTATCGTATCCGGCGGCATTGGCAGTACGGGCGCGGCGCGGCTGTCCGCGCGCGCTGCGTTGCGTGTTGGGGCAGGGCTTGTCACCGTAGCCTCGCCGCCCGCGGCGCTAGCGGTGAATGCTGCCCATCTCACCGCGATCATGGTGCGGTCGATCGATGGCGCGGGAGGTCTGAAGTCGCTCCTCGCCGACGAGCGCCTCAATGCGCTTGCGATAGGGCCCGGGGCTGGTGTGGGTGACGCTACACGCGGTTTGATATCGGTCGCAGCGGAAGCGGGCCGGGCGCTTGTCATCGATGCCGATGGCCTGACGAGCTTTGCCGTTGAAGGTGCGGCTGGCCTCGCCACCCTCACGTCGCTTGCCAAAGTCAACCCCGCGCCAACGGTTCTGACACCTCATGAGGGTGAATTTTCACGTCTCTTCAGCGAGGTAAATGAGATAATTAAAGCGCCGTCGAAGCTGCAGCGTGCGATAGCCGCGGCGCACCACACTGGCGCGGTCGTTGTTCTCAAGGGCGCAGACACCGTGGTCGCGACACCTGACGGCCGGGCGATCGTCAATGACAATGGCACGCCTTGGTTGGCGACTGCGGGGACGGGAGATGTCCTCGCTGGGTTCATTACGGGTCTTTTGGCGCAGGGGATGCCCGGCCGGGAGGCCGCGGCTGCCGCCGTCTGGCTGCACGGGGCGGCGGCTCGCGCTTTTGGCCCGGGCCTCATTGCAGAGGACCTGCCGGAAACCTTGCCTGCTGTGCTCAAGCGTCTTTTCGAGCGCAGCGGCCCGATATGAAAAGTCAGGTGACCTCGAACCAACTCGCCATGCCGCCGCCGAGACGATCGAGGATCGCGGAACTGATCATCCATTTGCCAGAGCCTTCGGTGACGAAGGCAACTCGGACAGTACGGCCGGCCGGGATTGCGATTGTGTCCTGCCAATAGGGCTCCCAGCCGTCATCGAGGGCGTGCAGAAGGCGGGCCGTGTGCCCATGGAGGTGGAGCGCCTGCAGGAACTCCGTCTTGTTGACCAGGCTCAGCACAACGGGCTTGCCTTGCCCGATAGAGAAGAGGGGCTTGCGGGCGTCCGTGAAGGCGACGCCATTGATACGCCAGATCCGCGATACGTCGCTCGGGAAAGGCTGGCCGGCTGTGACGCCTCCTTCGAGCACAAGATCGGCGCGTAAAGCCGAGGCAAGATCAATAGCTTCTGGGAGGTTATTGCCGAGGAGTTTTATCTCACCGGCCTTGGCATTGGGTGAGAGGGCGCCCTCTGTCTTGATGGTGAGCAGCGGCAAGCCCTGACCAAGGACAGCCACGACGTTGCCGGAGACACCCGTCTCCGTGGCGCAATGCAGGATCAGATCAGCCCGGTTGCCGGGTAGCAGTGCGAGGGTGTCGCGGGCTGGCGGGAAGGGCTCGGCCGGCTGGCCATCGAGGGCTATGACTTCGACCGCGAATTTCTCAAAGCGTAGGCTGATAGGACGGGCGTTGGAGGCATTAACAAGGCGCAGGCGTATCCGGCCGCCTGGGGCAACCGCGAAAGTCTCCGGGGCGGCTTGGCTGTTCACCGTGAGCCAGTTGCCGAGCCGACCAACCGCGCCGATCTCTTCGGCGGTGCCGAACCCAGGTCGGACCATGTTGTCATCGCCGAGTGCCCAATCATCGAGCACGATCGCGAGATCGGCGTCCACGGTCGGCGGTTCATCTTCGTCAACGACGAGAATACCGTAGAGGCCGCGCTCAGTCTGTTCTGCAGCCGTGTCCGGGACCATCGCGTGATACCAGTAGGTACCGCTGTCGCGTGGCGTGAACCGGATCTCCCGGCTCGCGCCGGGTGCGAGCGGCTCCTCGGTCAAGCCCCCGACGCCGTCGAACCGGTTGGGTACGCGCAAGCCATGCCAGTGCAGGGTGATTGGTTGTGAAATCCCGTTTTCTAGCTTGATCGCAAGCTCATGCCCCTTCCTGACCCGCAGGAGAGGGCCGGGTGACGTTTCCTCGAAGCACCACAGTTTGGTCGCAGCCCCCGCGGGTTTGAGTTGCCAGGAGATCTCCTCGGCGCGCAGGCGCCGGGCGTTTCCAGTCTTGGCGACCCGTTCGGTGCCCGGCGTCGTCGGGGCTGGAACGGGGCGGGAGGTCTCTCCGGCATCCTCTGCATTGGCATCAACCGCATGCACGAGGACGGTCGCTGCCGCCAGCCCGCCCTGGAGAAGCCGCCTTCGCGTCACTCCCCGGATGGCGGCGGCGAACAGCGGCGCTTGCGTCGATTCTGAAGTCTGTGCCGGCATCGGACGTTTCCAAGGTTCACCCGGTGGGAATGTGCCACCATCTGGCACAAAGATTGACGAACTGCTTGAGAATTTCAGCATTTTCGCCGGTACTTCAACGCTCGGGCGTTTGGCTCAGACGAGGGCGGGCGCGGCAAGTACCCCTGGTGGACAAAGAGATGACATTTTTTTGCTGCAACCGGGCTTTGTCATGATATAGAGCCGCGTCCTGTTGGGCAGGCATGCTGCGGGGCCCGCGCGGGCGTGGCGGAACTGGTAGACGCGCTGGATTTAGGTTCCAGTGACGAAAGTCGTGGGGGTTCGAGTCCCTTCGCCCGCACCAAAGCCACATCGCTCCCCGTATCATCGCCTATCCTGAGGGGCCATCAGAAGCACACGAATTTTCGAGAAGCTGTGACAATGCAGGCGACGCAAACCCGGGCCGATGGTCTGAAACGCGAGTTCAAGGTGGTGGTTCCGGCCGCCGAGCTGGAGACCAAGCTGGCAGGCGAGCTGTCTGGCCTGAAGGACAGGGTCCGCATCAACGGCTTCCGTCCCGGCAAGGTCCCCATGGCGCATCTGCGCAAGCTGTATGGCCGCGCGGTCATGGCGGACGTCGTTCAGAACACCGTCAATGAAGCCAACCGCAAGATTATCGAGGACAATTCCCTCAAGCTTGCCAATGAGCCGAAGGTGACCCTCTCCGAGGATAAGGATGAGGTCGAGGCCGTCATGGAGGCCAAGGGCGACCTCGCCTATACGGTCGCGCTCGAGATCCTGCCGGCCTTCCAGCTCAAAGACCTGTCCGACGTCGCGATCACACGTGAGACAGCCGAGGTGACTGACGCCGAAGTGGATGAGGCTCTGGCGCGTATGGCGCGCCAGAACCGCGCATTCACCACCAAGGCCGAAGGCGAAGCCGCTGCCACCGGTGACCGGGTCACGATCGACTTCGTCGGCACCATCGACGGCGAGCCCTTCGAGGGCGGCTCCAGCGAGGGCGTCCAGGTCGAGATCGGCTCCGGCGGGTTCATCCCGGGCTTCGAAGAGCAACTCGTCGGCGCAAAGGCCGGCGATGACGTGACTGTGAACGCCACGTTCCCCGACGAATATCCTGCCAAGCAGCTGGCCGGCAAGGCGGCAAGCTTTGCCGTGAAGGTGAAGGAAGTGGCCTCTGCCGCCGAGGTGACGGTGGACGAGGACTTTGCAAAGGGCTTTGGCCTTGAGAGCCTGGATAAGCTCAAGGAAGCCGTCCGCGCAAGCATCGAGCGCGATTACACCGCGCAGTCCCGCCGCAAGGTGAAGAAGGTGCTGCTCGATGCCCTCGACGCGAAGTACGACTTCGAGCTGCCGCCTAGCCTTGTCGAGCAGGAGTTTGCGGGCGTGTGGCGTCAGGTCGAAAACGACATGAAGCAGACCGGCCGTACTTTTGCCGATGACGAGACGACCGAGGACGAGGCGAAGGCGGAATATCAGCGCATCGCCGAACGCCGTGTCCGTCTCGGCCTCGTGCTGGCGGAAATCGGTGAGCAGGCGGCGGTGAAGGTCTCCGACGACGAGGTCACGCAGGCTGTCGTCGAGCGCGCCCGCCAGTTCCCCGGTCAGGAAAAGCTGGTGTGGGACTATTACCGCAAGAACCCGCAGGCTCTGGCGGAGGTGCGTGCGCCGATCTTCGAGGAGAAGGTCGTCGACCATATCCTGACGCAGGTTGCCGTGACGGATAACGTCGTGTCCCGTGAGGCGCTTTTCGCCGATGAAGACAGCGAATCCGACGGCGAAGAGGGCAAGGGCGCCAAGGAGGAGGGCAAGGCCGCTCCGAAGAAAGCTTCGCGCGCCAAGAAGAAGGACAGCGCCTGACCTGTCCAGCGCTTGCGGATCCCGTCCGGAAGCATATCTGGTGTTGGCCGGCGCGAACCGGCCAACCTACGGTCGTTATGCAACAGGATGCGATCGGCTAAGGCGCGTGCCGCTCCCAACGACCATCTGTTAATGATCGCCATGGAATAATTCCGGTGATCAAGGAGACTGATCTGCCATGCGGGATCCGTTTGAGGTCTACAACAACACCCTCGTGCCGATGGTTGTCGAGCAATCGAACCGCGGTGAGCGCGCGTTCGATATTTACTCGCGGCTGCTGCGCGAGCGGATTATTTTTCTGACAGGTCCCGTCGAGGATTATTCAGCATCGCTGATCGTCGCGCAGCTCCTCTTCCTGGAGGGCGACAATCCGAAGAAGGAGATCTCCTTCTACATCAACTCGCCTGGCGGGGTGGTGACCTCGGGGCTGTCCATCTATGACACGATGCAGTTTATCCGTTGTCCCATTTCGACCCTCTGCGTCGGCCAGGCCGCGTCGATGGGGTCGCTGCTTCTGGCGGCGGGGGAGCCCGGACAGCGTTTTGCGTTGCCGAACGCGCGAATCATGGTGCACCAGCCATCAGGCGGATTTCAGGGCCAGGCAACAGATATCCTGATCCACGCCCGAGAGATTGAAGCGTTGCGCCGGCGTCTGAATGAAATTTATGTGAAGCACACCGGCCGGGATATCGCGGCGATCGAGCAGGCGCTTGAGCGTGACAATTTCATGACCGCGGACGCCGCGCGGGAGTTCGGTTTGATCGATCAGGTCCAGGTGAAGCGCGCGGATTCAGATGCCTGATTTCGGCCATGCGGCCGCCGTATGCGCTTTCAAAAGCAGAGATGTGGATATGCGGCAAGGTGTCCGCCTCCTATTGATCGCGCGGCGGCCTCATGTTTGCATGGGCTTTGGACCAGGTACGGCCTGATCGATTTCGGTAGTGCAGCGATAGGGCATTACCTTTTTTTAGATCCAGGCCTATATGAATGCTTGATGACGCCGGCGTCCTGTGCCCCGGCGGTACAGAGTGGAGACGGACCATGAGCAAGACAGGCGGTAGCGACTCCAAGAGCACGCTCTACTGCTCGTTCTGCGGCAAGAGCCAGCACGAGGTCCGCAAACTGATCGCCGGACCGACGGTGTTCATCTGCGATGAATGCGTCGAATTGTGCATGGACATCATCCGCGAGGAGTCGAAATCGTCGCTCGTGAAGTCCCGCGACGGCGTGCCGACCCCGAAGGAGATCCGCAAGGTCCTGGATGACTATGTCATTGACCAGGATCACGCGAAGAAGGTGCTCTCAGTCGCGGTGCACAACCATTACAAGCGGTTGGCACATGCGACCAAGCACAACGACGTCGAGCTCGCCAAGTCGAATATCCTGCTCGTCGGCCCCACTGGTTCGGGAAAGACGCTGCTGGCGCAGACGCTGGCCCGCATCCTCGACGTGCCCTTCACCATGGCGGATGCGACGACGCTGACTGAGGCCGGCTATGTCGGTGAGGATGTTGAGAATATCATTCTCAAGCTTCTGCAGGCGTCGGACTACAACGTCGAGCGCGCGCAGAGGGGCATTGTCTATATCGACGAAATAGACAAGATCTCGCGGAAGTCCGACAACCCTTCCATCACCCGTGATGTTTCGGGTGAGGGCGTGCAGCAGGCGCTTCTGAAGATCATGGAAGGCACGGTTGCCAGTGTTCCGCCCCAGGGCGGACGCAAGCATCCGCAGCAGGAGTTCCTACAGGTCGATACGACGAATATCCTCTTCATCTGCGGCGGCGCTTTCGCCGGCCTTGAGCGTATCATCATGGGGCGCGGGAAGGGGACCTCGATCGGCTTCGGCGCCCATGTGCAGGCGCCGGATGATCGGCGCACTGGCGAGGTCTTCCGTGAGGTGGAGCCTGAGGATCTGCTGAAATTCGGCTTGATCCCCGAGTTCGTGGGCCGCCTTCCGGTGATCGCGACCCTGGAGGACCTCGACGAGAACGCGCTCAAGCGCATTCTTCAGGAGCCGAAGAATGCCTTGGTGAAGCAGTATCAGCGCCTGTTCGACATGGAAGAGACCGAGCTCACTTTCCACGAAGAGGCTTTGACCCTGATCGCGCGCAAGGCAATCGAGCGCAGGACGGGCGCGCGCGGCCTCCGGTCTATCATGGAAGGCATCCTGCTCGAGACGATGTACGAGCTTCCGGGCCTCGAGGGCGTGGAGCAGATCGTCATCGGTCCCGAAGTCATCGAGGGCAAGGCGAAACCGCTGTTTATCTATGCGGATCGCGCCGCTGAGACGAGCGCGAGTGCGTAGCGTCTGAACAGGATCGCCGGATAAGACGCCCGGCGATCCTTTTCGGGCCGCCCTGCAGGTCTTGCCTCACCCCGTGATCTCCCCAGCCAAGACATCGCTTGCCGGTTGCTCCGTGATGGGTTTGGCTGTGTTTTCAGGAAGAGTGTGAGCCGCTGTCGGGTGGAACATCCATTTCTGATGGACATTCCGCAGGCTCGTGACGTTTATGGTGGCAGGTAGGCGCGAGTCACGCTGCGGCGTTTTTTCGCGCAGACCTCTCGGAATAAAGCGACCGTAGCAATGGCATCCCATTGCTGCGCGCGATGGTCTGCGTTTTGCGTTAGAGCAGTGAGTGCTCGATGTTACAAGGACTTAACTTGAAACGTCGAGGCCGGATAGCCACCTACTGAAGTGCGCGACAATTCCGGCATGCTCATTGCGAGGTGATCGGATAGCGGGCTGGAAGCAGCCATTCTTATGGTGAGCGCTTCCAGCGGACCGTCCGGCGGTCAGCCCTTTGGGGGATCGGCGGACGCAAAACGAAGGACAAGTGGGCGATGACCACAGCGAAGCCCCGCCAGGCTGCAGTTCCCGGCACGGTCGGCACTTATCCCGTCCTGCCCCTACGCGACATTGTTGTTTTCCCGCATATGATCGTGCCTTTGTTCGTTGGGCGTGAGAAATCCATTCGCGCGCTCGAGGAGGTCGTGAAGAGCGATCGGCACATCCTGCTCGCCACGCAGATGAATGCGGCGGACGACGACCCGGCAACGGACGCGATCTACACGATTGGCACCGTTGCGAGCGTACTGCAGCTTTTGAAGCTGCCCGACGGCACTGTGAAGGTGCTGGTGGAGGGCACCGGCCGCGCCAAGATCAGCGCGTACGGCCGGACTGACGACTATTACGAGGCTGAGGCCGAGGTGCTGGCGGAAACGGTCGGCAGCAAGGTCGAGACCGAGGCTTTGGCTCGTTCGGTGCTGGCCGAGTTTGAAAATTATGTGAAGCTCAACAAGAAGGTCTCGCCGGAGGTCGTCTCTGCGGTCACGCAGATCGAGGACCCTTCCAAGCTCGCCGACACGGTAGCTTCGCATCTGGCGGTGAAGATCGCCGACAAGCAGGGCATCCTCGAAACGACCGTCGTTGCCGAGCGGCTTGAAAAGGCGCTCGGCCTGATGGAGAGCGAAATCTCCGTTCTCCAGGTCGAGAAGCGGATCCGCACGCGCGTCAAGCGGCAGATGGAGAAGACTCAGCGCGAGTACTATCTGAATGAGCAGATGAAGGCCATTCAGAAGGAGCTCGGCGACGAGGACGGCCGCGATGAGCTAGCCGAGCTCGAGGAGAAGATCGAGAAGACAAAGTTCACGAAGGAAGCGCGCGAGAAGGCGTTGGCTGAGCTCAAAAAGCTTCGCCAGATGTCGCCGATGTCCGCCGAGGCGACCGTCGTGCGCAATTATCTCGACTGGATGCTGGGTATCCCGTGGGGCAAGCGGTCCAAGATCAAGAAGGACCTCAACCTCGCTCAGGACGTCCTCGATTCCGACCACCATGGCCTTGAGAAGGTCAAGGAGCGCATCCTTGAGTATCTTGCGGTTCAGCAGCGGGCGAACAAGCTGACCGGGCCGATCCTTTGCCTTGTCGGTCCGCCCGGCGTCGGCAAGACCTCGCTGGGTAAGTCGCTGGCGAAGGCCACTGGGCGCGAGTTCGTCCGCATGTCGCTCGGCGGCGTGCGTGACGAGGCTGAGATCCGCGGTCACCGCCGGACCTATATCGGCTCCATGCCTGGCAAGATCATCCAGTCCATGCGCAAGGCAAAGACGTCCAATCCGCTTATCCTGCTCGACGAGATCGACAAGATGGGTATGGACTTCCGCGGTGATCCGTCAGCGGCGTTGCTCGAGGTTCTGGATCCGGAGCAGAACTCCACGTTCAACGATCACTACCTGGAGGTGGACTACGACCTCTCGAACGTGATGTTCGTGACGACGGCCAATACCCTCAACATTCCGCCGGCACTGCTCGACCGCATGGAGGTGATTCGCATCGCCGGATATACGGAAGAGGAGAAGGTGGAGATCGCCCGGAAGCATCTCATTCCCGAAGCTGTGCGCAAGCATGGTTTGGCCGAGAAGGAGTGGTCGATCGACGAGGGCGGGCTCCTCACGCTCATCCGCCGCTATACACGTGAAGCGGGCGTCCGTAACCTTGAGCGCGAGCTCGCGAACCTTATCCGCAAGGCGGTGAAGGAGATCGTGCTCACCAAGCGCAAGAGCGTCGAGGTGACCGCGGATACCGTATCCGACTATCTCGGGGTGCCGAAATACCGGTACGGTGAGGCGGAGACGGAGGACCAGGTCGGCGTCGTCACCGGGCTGGCATGGACCGAAGTCGGCGGCGAGTTGCTCACCATCGAAGGCATCATGATGCCCGGTAAGGGCAAGATGACGGTGACGGGCAACCTGCGCGAGGTGATGAAGGAATCGATCTCGGCGGCGGCGTCCTACGTCCGCTCGCGGGCGCTCGATTTTGGCATCGAACCACCCCTCTTCGAACGTCGCGATATCCACGTGCACGTGCCGGAAGGCGCGACGCCGAAGGATGGTCCGTCCGCAGGCATTGCCATGGCGACGGCGATCGTTTCGACGCTCACGGGCATCCCCGTGCGTCGTGACGTGGCGATGACAGGCGAGGTCACCCTGCGAGGGCGTGTGCTGCCTATCGGCGGCCTCAAGGAGAAGCTGCTCGCGGCGCTTCGCGGCGGCGTGACCAAGGTGCTCATTCCCGAGGAGAACGCCAAGGACCTGGCGGACCTCCCCGAGAGCGTGCGCAGCGGTCTGGAGATCGTGCCTGTCTCCCGTATGGAGCAGGTGCTCAAGGAGGCGCTCGTGCGCCAGCCAGAGCCGATCACGTGGGATGAGCCGGCGGAAGAGAAGGCCCGGAAGGCTGCTTCCGATGGTGAGTCGAACGCCCTCGTGGCCCACTGAAGTGCTGCAAACAAGTAACGGATGCTGTTGAAAAGTGCCCCCTGGCCACCCGGTCAGGGGGCTTTTTTTGCTTTTGCGCGTCAGACACGTTGATTTCCTTGGAATTCTAGGCCATCGGGGAGACACGCGCGCTGCTTTTCGGCATGAACGCGTGTCTCGCGCAGCGCGCAGGACAAACGAAGCGCCTGCCTAGGGCAGGTCAGGAGGTTTGAGATGAACAAAGGTGATCTTGTTTCGGCCGTGGCCGAGAAGGCCAACCTTACGAAAGTTCAGGCCACGGAGGCTCTGGACGCTGCCATCGACGCCATCACCGCCGCTCTCAAGGCCGGCGATGAGGTGAAGCTGGTCGGCTTCGGCACCTTCGCCGTCGCTGATCGCGCGGCAGGCACCGCTCGTAACCCACGCACTGGTGAGACCATCAAGGTTCCGGCGTCCAAGACGCCCAAGTTCAAGGCCGGCGCCGGCCTCAAGGAAGCCGTCAACGGCAAGTAAGAGGCGCGTGGCCTCCTTATGGCCAGGCAGGCTCATGGGGGAGGGGGCGGCCATGTCGAGGCAAGTCCCGATTGGGAGCGTCTCGGAGCCCTTCCCGCGTCCATGAGGCGAATTCCAGACGTGCAGCACGCAATCGGTCCTGTAGGACCTTTTAGAGGGCGCGCCACGGCTTTTAGGGGTCGGGGCTTGTAGGAGCCCTGGGGCATGGACGGACGGGTCGTGCGGCGAGCAGCTTAAAAGGGCTTGCCTCGCCGGATGGCTCTCCGTTAAATCACTTCAGTTTCGTCCCGTTCAGGTACGAGACTGACCTTTCCGTAGCATGCAGTGTCATGTACGGACGAAGGGCGGTTAGCTCAGTTGGTAGAGCATCTCGCTTACACCGAGAATGTCAGCGGTTCGAGCCCGTTACCGCCCACCACCATCGCTACCCTTTCGGGTGAGACTACGCCGGGCATCACAGCTCGGCCCGGTTTGCTCGACGCGCTGGCAGCTAGTCGCTGCCTTGTGAACACCCCAAGTTCGCCATATTCGGCAACGGGAAATCCTGCAGCTTGGACGTCTCCCGAGCCCGATACGGTGGGCGAGGGGAGGGATTAGCCGTGAAGCCCTTCCCGCCGGTATCTCCGGCTCGCAATCGGATGTATTTCCAGGAGCTGCTGCGGGAAAAACAGCCGGTCCGGCACCCCGATCTGCCGTTGGCCGCGACGTCGTATAGCATCTGCTAAACTTGACAGGTCGGCTCGCCTTCGTTCAACATTTGGGCATAGTTCGTTCGATTATGTGGCGGCGTCGGGAACACAGATGCTGCAAATGCGTTATCTCCACAGATATTGGAGTATCTCGCCCTCGGTCGAGATACGGCGAGAGGAGACGCTTACATGCATCACGGCATCAGGTCGACCTCTGACACCGATTATGCTCTTGCAGCATTAAGAGCAGACCTCCGGGAGATCATGTCTGAGTTTCGACCTCCCGTGGATAAGATAATAAGCACCTTAGATCAGCTCGAGCCTTTTGCATCGACGGCGGAACGTATCAGATCTCGGGACGATCTCCTCTCCTTCTTCAAGGAAAAAAGCGACGAGCTTGACTTCGCCCCAGCCCTGGATTGCAGGTTCCCATTCTTTTGGGGCCGTTTCTCGCGGGCTTGGTTGGAGGACGATGCCACCGTATCGCCAGATCCCACAGTGGTAAGTCTGTTCAGCGATCCGCGTGTCAGCCGTGGCAGGCAGTCCCACCCGTAGAGGATTGCCTAGGGCGCAGCATCCTTTTGCCGGCATCGGGAGAAGACGCGCAGAAAAAAGCCTTCGGAGCGGATAACGGTCCGAAGGCTTTAAAGCGCATAACGGAGCCGCCACTCTGGGAGGAGTGGCGGCTGTATTCTGTCGGGTTAAATCCCCCAATATGGATTGACGCCGTAATAGTCGTGAAGGCGCCGCTCATAGGCTCGGTCGCCCCAATCCGGAGTCTCCCGGGCCTCATAATGTGGCGCGCCTTCGAGCTGTTCACGGCTCAGGTTCACGACATAGCCACCCTTGGACGTGTCATACGTCAATGTTGACCATGGTAGCGGATGGTATTGCTCGCCGATGCCGAGGAATCCGCCGAACGACATGACGGCGTAGGCCACCTTACCGCTGACCTTGTCGATCATCACACTTGAGATCTCGCCAAGATGTTCTCCAGAACCGTTATAGACCTCGGTTCCCGACACTTTGTCGGACCCGATAAGGTTCGTCGTTTCAGCTGTGTGGTCCACTTTCGTCTCCCTATGTTTGCCGTTATCTTAGAAACGCCTCTCTGACCCGCTGGTTCCCGGTAGGACCGGAACGCTGGTCGGGCGCAATGGCACACGAAGATCAGCCTGAACGCACTGAGGTTCCATAATGTGCCTTATGCGAATTCATTTCCCGCGTGTTGGCGTGTCCTCCTCTCGGGCAATCACCCCTTGAAACGCCCACTGTCCCGTGGTCCAACTCCGACGCTCCGGCCTTCGTGCACTGGCCGCGACGTGGACAGCCAACGTTCAGCGATATCGTGTGGCTTGCCGCAGCAGAACCGTTGGAGATCACATGCAGGCGTCTCGGGATATCAGTCAGCTCATTGCGATCATGGCCGCATTGCGGACCCCAGGCAGCGGATGCCCATGGGATATCGAGCAGAATTTTTCGACGGTGGCTCCTTACACCATTGAAGAAGCCTATGAGGTCGCCGACGCCATCGAGCGTGGTGATATGGATGATCTTCGGGAGGAGTTGGGCGATGTTCTCCTCCAGGTCGTGTTTCATGCACGCATGGCCGAAGAAGCCGGCGAGTTCGCCTTCGGGGATGTGGTCGAGGCCATCACCAGCAAACTCATACGGCGACATCCCCATGTCTTCGGCGAGGCACGCGATCTGTCGCCCGAGGCGGTCAAGGCTCTTTGGGAGCGTATCAAGAGCGAGGAGAAAGCCGAGCGCCGCAGCAGACGTCAGGAGCGCGGTCTAACTGACGAAGGCCGGGCAGGGCTGCTCGATGGTATCGCGAGGACGCTCCCTGCCCTCACCCGGGCCGACAAACTCCAACGCAAGGCAGCCAGCGTGGGTTTCGATTGGGCAGAGGCCCGCGAGGTTGTGGCGAAACTTCGCGAAGAGTTGGACGAGATCGACGCGGCCCTGACCATGGCCGACCCATCTGCCGTGATGGAGGAAGTTGGGGATCTTATATTTGCGGCGGTTAACCTGGCGCGCCACGTCGGAGGCGATGCCGAAGCTGCGCTCGCCCTGACCAACGCCAAGTTTGAACAGCGTTTCGCGTATATTGAGAGGCAGCTCGCTTCCGCGGGACGCACCACCACGGAAGCAAGCCTTGAAGAGATGGAGGATCTCTGGCAGGAAGCCAAAGGGGAAGGAAAGCTCGCCAAAGACAACCGTTTACCGGATGCGCTTGGCCCCAGGGCATCTTCGTAGCAAGCGGGGCTCTTTCGCCTCCGCGATGCGAACGGCCAACAGGATGCGCCCATCCTCGTCCGAACGCCGGTCAAGAATTTCGGCTTCTTCATAGAGCCAGTTCAGGACGTCTCCGGCCTGGGGCTCCAGAGTCACACGGTAGACGGCACGGCCATGCGCCAGCCTGGACTCGATGGCGGATAGCAGAGCATCCATCCCCTCCCCGCTGACGGCCGAGACCAGGACTGGCTGGAGGTCGGTTGGCCTGCGCGATGCCAGATTGTCGAGCTTGATGCGTTCATCCGGTGCCAGAAGGTCGGCCTTGTTCCACACTTCGATCAGGCGCTGACCATTGCCCGGATCGACGCCGAGTTCGCGGAGAATGGTTTCGACATCGCTGGCCTGAGCCTCAGTGTCGCCGTGGGACACATCCCGAACATGGAGCAGCACGTCCGCCTCGATCACGTCTTCCAGCGTCGCCCTGAAAGCCGCGACGAGCATAGTCGGAAGATCGGAGATGAAGCCGACGGTGTCTGAAAGGATGGCTTTCGAACCGTGCGGCAACCCTATCGCCCGGGCCGTGGGATCGAGCGTCGCGAACAGCAGGTCCTCGGCCATCACCTCGGCCGCAGACAGGCGATTGAACAGCGTCGACTTGCCGGCGTTGGTGTAACCCACCAGAGCGATGATGGGATAGGGCACGCGGCGCCTACTTTCGCGGTGGAGCGCGCGAGTCCGCTTGACATGCTCGAGGTCGCGCTCGATGCGGCTCATTCGCTCCTGGATGAGACGACGATCGGTCTCGATCTGCGTCTCTCCAGGGCCACCGAGAAAGCCGAATCCGCCGCGCTGGCGCTCAAGATGGGTCCATGAGCGGACAAGACGGCTCTTCTGGTAGGTGAGATGGGCGAGCTCAACCTGGAGCGAGCCCTCGCGCGTTCGCGCCCGCTGGCCGAAGATGTCGAGAATGAGCCCCGTTCGGTCTATGACCTTGGCGCCGAGAGCTCGTTCGAGATTGCGCTGCTGCACCGGTGAGAGGGCGCAATCCATGATGACGAGTTCAATGTCATCGGCCTTCACGATGCCCGCCAGCTCCTCGACCTTGCCCGAGCCGAGATAGGTCGCGGGGCGGACATTGGTGAGGCTGAGCTGGATCGCACGGACGATCGTCAAATCGATCGCCCGCGCCAGACCTACGGCTTCATCGAGCCGCGCAGTGGGATCCCGCGCCGCGCTCTCGCCGCTGCGCTCGGTCGCACTGCGTGTCAGGTAGGGCCCGATCACGAGAACGCGGGTATTCTTGCCTTCGTGATCACCAGAGGAAGGCGGCGTCGGTTGAAACGCGTCCTTACGCTTATCGGGCTGCGTCATTCAGACCTTTTCTGACCCCATATCGTCGGTCGGCTCAAACAGCTGGATCGGATGTCCAGGCATGATCGTCGATATGGCGTGCTTATAGACCAGCTGCGAGTGCCCATCACGGCGCAGCAATACACAAAAGTTGTCGAACCAAGTCACAACACCCTGAAGCTTGACGCCGTTGACGAGGAAAATCGTCAGCGGGACTTTGTTCTTGCGAAGGTGATTGAGAAAGGTGTCCTGCAGGTTTTGCGCGCGTTCGCCCGCCATCTTGTTAAACCTTCTTCTTGCGCCGTGCTCGTCGGTCCTTGTTCGCTTACACGGCTTCTGTTGTTGCCTTTGCCGTCGCTGCCGGGAGGCCGCGTGGGCGCGGGACGCTCATAGACCGAGAAACGCATTACAAAGGGAGAAACGCTTCAAACGCAAGTATCTCTTGCCCCACCGAGCCAGTTCCGGGCGTCCCACTAGCATCCGCGCACGACCGTCCATACAAGGACGAGGCGCGACCGTCGGGCGTCAAGAGCCGATCCCGAGCGACTTCAACTTCCTGTGTAGAGCAGAGCGCTCCATACCGATAAACTCTGCAGTACGCGAGATATTTCCCGAGAATCGGTTGATCTGCGCCACAAGATACTCGCGCTCGAAGATCTCGCGTGCGTCGCGCAACGACAAGCTCATCAGCTTCTCACCACCGCTGCCGGCCGGCGTAGTGGGCACAAGCGTCCCGATTTCGGCTGGCAACAGGTCGGCGGAAATTGCCGCATCAGGATCTCCGCCGGTCAATATCATCAACCGTTCCACATTGTTACGCAGCTGGCGCACATTGCCCGGCCAATCGTGCGACTGGAGCACGGCCATGGCATCGTCCGCGATGACGCGCTTTGCAAGCCCGGTCGCAGCCGAGATCTGCTCCATAAAGAAACTGATGAGTTCCGGCACGTCTTCCCGTCGCTCAGCCACAGACGGGATCCGGATTGGCACGACACCCAGCCGATGGAAGAGGTCTTCCCTGAAATGCCCGTCGGCGATCTCCTGCGTGAGGTCTCGACTGGTGGAGGAGATGATGCGCACGTCGACGTGAACGCGCGTGGTGCCCCCTACCCGCTGGAAGTTCTGGTCCACCAGCACACGCAAAATCCGATTCTGCGTCTCCCGGGGCATGTCGCCAACTTCGTCGATGTAAAGCGTGCCGCCGTGCGCCTCCTCCAGCGCGCCGATGCGCCTGCCCCGTCCATCTGTCGCCTCAACGCCGAAAAGCTCGCTCTCCATGGTTTCGGGGGTGATCGCCGCCGCATTGATGACAATGAACGGGCCATTGGCGCGCTGCGAATTCATGTGCAACGTGCGGGCCGCCAGTTCCTTGCCTGAGCCGGACGGACCGCTGATCAGCACACGGGCATTCGTCGGCCCGACGCGCTCGATGGTTTGGCGCAACTGGTTGATGATCGGGGAACGGCCCACCATCCTGCTGGTCTGCCCGGAGCGCGTCCTGAGTTCACGTACCTCACGCTTTAGACGCGAAGCTTCCAGCGCGCGTTCCGCCACGAGAACGAGGCGATCAGCCTTGAACGGCTTTTCGATGAAATCATACGCGCCGCGCTTAATGGCCGAGACCGCGGTTTCGATGTTGCCATGCCCGGAAATCATGACGACCGGCACTTCCGGATTCTGCTCCTTGATGACGTCGAGCACCTGAAGGCCGTCAAGACGGCTGCCCTGCAGCCATATATCGAGGAAGACCAGCTGCGGCCGGCGGGCTTCGATGGCGGCCAAGGCTTCGTCTGATCCACCAGCCGTCCGCGTCCTATGTCCCTCGTCATCAAGTATGCCGCCTACGAGTTCACGAATATCCGCTTCGTCGTCGACGATGAGGATGTCGGCGCTCATCCAATTGCCCTTTGTTTGATGTCGTCCTTGCTGTCCGTTGACGCAACGCCACCACTGCCAGATTCGGAAATGCCAGATTTCGGGAACCACATGCGGACGCGTGCACCTGGTCCACCGGCGCTCACGCCGGGATGGTCGAGCAGCTCAATGCCGCCGCCGTGGTCCTCGAGAATTTTGCCCACGATGGCGAGGCCAAGGCCCGTGCCGCCCTCGCGGGTCGTCATGTAAGGCTCAAGCAAGCGCTGCCTGTGCTCCTTCGGGAAACCCTTGCCGTTGTCGCTGACGTCGATCGTGATGATGCCGTCCTGTTCGCGGACGCTCACGTCGATCTGTCCGATGCCGCGCGTATTGCCCTCGACCGCCATCACCGCCTCGGTCGCGTTCTTCACAATATTCGTGACCGCCTGGGAAATGAGCCGGCGGTCGAAATAGGCGGTGATCCCCTCCTCCGGCAGCCTTTCTTTGAAAGTGATGTCCGGCGCACCCACCCGCATCAGGAAGACGACCTGACGCACCGTATCAACGACGTCGTCCATGGCATGCGTCGGTTTCGGCATCCGGGCGAAGGAGGAGAATTCGTCGACCATGCGCTTGATGTCATCGACCTGGCGGACGATCGTGGCGACGCATTGGTCGAAAATCGCTCGATCCTCGACGATAACCTTGCCGTATTTGCGACGGATCCGCTCCGCCGACAGCTGGATCGGCGTAAGCGGGTTCTTGATTTCATGGGCGATGCGGCGCGCGACGTCGGCCCAGGCCGATGTACGCTGGGCGGACACAAGATCTGTTATGTCGTCGAGCGTGACGACAAAGCCCTTGTCCTGGCCCGCTGCCTGTTCACTGGTAACGCGCACGTTGAGCATGCGCTCACGGCCATCCCTGTTCAGAGCGATCTGCCCCTGGATCAGTTGGCGCTGCCTGCCGGCCAGCACCTCATCGAGAAGCGGAGCGACTTCCGGCAAGGCCTCGATGATCGGCTTGCCGATGACCGCGCTGCCATCTGCCTGCAGGATCGCTTCCGCGGATGGGTTGACGATCGTGATCATGCCTGCAGCATCTGTGCCGATCACTCCGGCCGACACGCCAGCCAGAACGGCCTCGTTGAAGCGACGCCGCTTGTCGATGACGTCGCTCGCCGCGACAAGGCCGTCGTGCTGTTGCCTGAGCTCGCTCGTCATCTTGTTGAAGGTCGCACCAAGATGCGCGAGATCGCCTTCTGCGCGCCGTATCGGGACCTGCACATAGAAATTGCCGCTCGCGACCTGGTCCGTCGCGTGAATCAGCCGGCGGACCGGCATGACGAGCCGGTTGGCGAAGCTCAGGCCAAACCACACAGCCGAGAGAAGAACGATCAGCGCGACCAGCGCGAACATCGACGCGAAGGCAATCTGGATGCCGAATTTCTTCTCCTCGAGAGCCTGATAATAGGCGACGCCTGTTTGTGCTGCGGCCGGGAACTCCACAGCCCGTGGATCGACGGTCCGCGCCACATACAGCAGTGTCGGCTCGGGCCAATCCAGCTTGATCAGGGAGCGGAACAGGTTGCCGGACTGCGGAATGAGGCAGACGGGATCGGTGGTGTTGGCGTCCTTGATGTCCTCTTCCGACGGCGGAGAGAGATTTTCGAGCGACTTTTGCTCAATGCGCTCCAGTATCTTCCCATCTTCGCTGACAAGCATCGCCGATGGGAAGCCGAGGAAGACGGAGCGCGACAACATGAAGTCGTGGAAAAGCTTGCGGTCGGCGTTAAACAGCACCTTCGCGCGATTGAGATCGGCTGCCATCAGCTCCGTCTCGCGCACCATGTTGCGGCACTGGCTGTCGCGATAGGCATGCGCGATCTCGACCGTATTGGTGATGAGCCCTTTCAACGAGCTCGTAAACCAGGGGTCAAGGCCACGTTCGAGCGTAATCGAGGCCACGATCGCGACAAGGATAGCTGGAAGCGCGGCCACCAGGCTGAACAGCGAGACGATGCGGACATGAAGCCCCGCCGCCGCGGCCCCTTCCCGCCTCGCCCGGAACAGGCTGTAGGTCTCCCACAGGATGACCGAGACGAGCAGAAGGACGAGGATGCCGTTGATGAACAGTGCCCAGACGACCACGATATGCGTCGGCAGGATCGGCGTCATGCCAGCGAGCACGACGAAGGTCACCAGCGCTGAGATCAGCGCCAGCGTGACCGCGATCGTCCCCAATATACCGGAGACGCGGGATTTGCGTTCCTTGGGAAGCTCCGCCGATAAGCTCACGAAATATTGGCCCGCCGTTTCGCGATGGTCGAATCGGTTCAATAGCACCGGATAATGATGCGAAGCTACAACACTGTTGTCGGATTGCGACATTCCCAAGGCAGCGCTTGGCGAGGTCCACAGACAAAAGCACTCCCGCCGGGGATCGCCCAGCATTACTTAATCCATTATTGTATGAATTGATTCAGATCGTTATCTGAATATGTTTAGAATATTTCTCAGGATGATCATTGTTCCTAGGCTAGATGCCGGTGGTGCATTCTCGGCGAAGCGAGGTGCAGACAAAGCACATGGCCTGAATGCAACAGAGGCAGCGGAATCTGCTGTTTTGGGTGGATGCCACGGATGCGCGCGTCGGACTTGGTTGACGTCCAACGCGCACCGCCCGGTCGCGGTCAGCGCGACGGTGTGCGAACCACCGACAGATCGAGATCCCGGATCTTCTTGCGCAGGGTGTTGCGGTTGAGCCCGAGAAGCTCGGCGGCTCGGATCTGGTTTCCACGTGTGGCCGCCAAAGCCATGCCGATCAGTGGCCCCTCGATCTCGCGCAAGATGCGGTGGTAGAGGCCGGGTGGCGGCAGCGTATCCTTGAACCCGCCGAAATAACGGTTGAGGTGTCGTTCAACGGAAGCGGCGAGTTGCTCATCATCACGCGGCTCGCCGCCCTCCGGGGAACTGCTGGTGGAAGGCTCAAGTTCCGCGTCGATGATGGGACCCGTGATGGTGTCCTGCGGGTATAGCGCAGCCAGTCGCCGGACAAGATTCTCGAGCTCGCGGACGTTCCCAGGCCAGCGGTAGCGCTTGAGACGATCCATCGCATCGAGGTCTATCTGCTTGTGGGGCAATCCCTCGCGCGCGACCAACGTGAAGAAATGACGGATGAGATCCGGCACATCTTCCGCCCGCTCACGCAAGGGGGGCAGGCGGAGCGGCACGACGTTGAGACGGAAGAACAGGTCTTCGCGGAAGATGCCCTGCTGGATCGAGATGCGAAGATCCTTGTTGGTGGCTGCGATGATGCGGACATTGGTCTTGATCGGCGTGCGGCCGCCGACGGTGGTATACTCGCCCTGTTGCAGGACGCGCAGAAGACGTGTCTGTGCCTCCATAGGCATATCGCCGATCTCGTCCAGAAACAGCGTACCGCCCTCGGCCTGCTCAAAACGTCCGGCGCTGCGCTGGGTCGCCCCGGTGAAGGCCCCCTTCTCATGGCCGAAGAGTTCGGACTCGATGAGGTCACGCGGGATGGCTGCCATGTTGATGGCAACGAAGGGC
This sequence comes from Chelatococcus sp. YT9, assembly GCF_018398315.1. Lineage (NCBI taxonomy): Bacteria > Pseudomonadati > Pseudomonadota > Alphaproteobacteria > Hyphomicrobiales > Chelatococcaceae > Chelatococcus > Chelatococcus sp. YT9. Next base: position 4,120,816 of record NZ_JAHBRW010000001.1, on the reverse strand, counting down.
CCTGTGCGGCGCTTGCCGTAGTCATGCAGCGCGCGGGCGACGAGCTCCTTGCCGGTGCCGGATTCGCCGGTGATCATTACCGTGAGATCCGTCGGCATCAGTCGCGCGAGCGCCCGGTAAATCTCCTGCATGGCCGCGGAGCGGCCGACGAGCGGTATGTCCTCGCCATCGGCTTCACCGAGGCTCTTTGCCTGTCCCCGCGGCCGCGACAGAGCGCGCGCGACAATAGAGACCAGCTCCTTCAGGTCGAAGGGCTTCGGCAGATACTCATAGGCACCGCGTTCGGATGCCCGGATCGCTGTCATGAAGGTATTCTGCGCGCTCATGACAATGATAGGCAGGTCCGGACGCAGCTTCTTGATCCGCGGCAGCACGTCGAAGGCGTTCTCGTCCGGCATCACCACATCGGTGATCACCAGATCGCCTTCGCCCTGGCTCACCCAGCGCCAGAGCGTCGCTGCATGTCCTGTAGACCTGACGTCATAGCCAGCCCGCGCCAATGCCTGGTTCAGCACAGTGCGGATTGCGGTATCGTCGTCGGCGACAAGAATGCTGCCTCTCGCCATATTACTCATTCCTCCGAGCCACGCCCATCGCGGGCCAGATACATGGGCATCAACACCCGAAACGTCGTCCGGTGCACACCCGCGTCGCACTCCACGACGCCGCCATGGTCACCGATGATCTTCGCAACCAAAGCAAGACCAAGGCCACTGCCGGACGCCTTGGTGGTCACGAACGGGTCGAAGAGGTTGGGTACGAGGTCGGGCGGGACGCCTGGGCCGTTGTCGCGCACGCAGATCTCCAGCGGCAGGCTCACGCGCTCTCCGGAGCCCGGCAGCTGTAGCCGCATACCCGGCCGAAATGCCGTCGACAGAACGATTTCGCCGTCCAGGGCATCGCGGCCGATGGCCTCGGCAGCGTTCTTGATGAGGTTGAGGAACACCTGAACAAGCTGGTCGCGATTGCCGAGCAGAGGTGGCAGGGAGGGATCATAATCCTCGACGAAGCGGATGTGCCGGGCAAAGCCCGACTGCGCGAGACGTTTCACATGGTCGAAGACGCCGTGAATGTTGACAGCCCCCCGCTCCACGGGGCGCTCATCGCCGAAAAGCTCCATTCTCTCGACGATTTTCACGATCCGATCGGTCTCGTCGCAGATCAGCTGAGTCAGAAGGCGGTCCTCGTCAGATGCTGCGCCTTCCAGCAACTGGGCCGCTCCCCGGATGCCCGACAACGGGTTTTTGATCTCATGGGCAAGCATTGCCCCGAGCGCGGTGATGGACCGGGCTGCACCTCGATGGGTCAGCTGTCTGTCCATTTTTTCGGCAATTGTCCGTTCTTGCAGCATCAACGCCACAGATCGCGCCTCATCGCCAAGAGGGACGGCGAAAATATCGACGATCCGCTCATGCCCTGTGCGCGGCGTCCCGATCTCGATACGGTATTCGCTCACGCTCGCGTTGCGACGTCGGGCCTCTTCCGCGAGCGTCAGTACCGGCGAGCCGAACGGCAGGACGTCCACGAGCCGCTGTCGCTTCAGGACAGGGAGGCTGGCTTCAAAGAACGCTTCGGCGGCGCTGTTGGCATGGAGGATTGCATCTCCCTGCCCTACCACCAGGATAGGTACGGGCAGAGCGTTGAGGATGAGGCCAGGATCGAAGCCAGGCTCATTATTTGCGGAAGCACTTGGCATCGTGATTTTGCGCATGCCTATCCGGTTGGGCTGAAGTCGGGTTCAAGTCCGCCTTTTTCCGTGTCCCTCGCGAGACCGGTCGATTGTCACGCCGCTTCGCGGTGCACAGGGCTTGCGAGGCTGCCTTCATAAAGCCCCTGGAGGAGCGCCAGCACACGCTCCGGCTGCTCGCTGGTCACGAGCTCAGCGCGGCAACTGGCAGCCGTGGCGCTGCCATGCCGCTCCGCATCCGCGCAATAGGCTGCGAGATGCTTTCGGGCATGGCGAAGGCCGATCTTCTTTCCATAGAGCGTGAGAAGGGCTGTGTAATGCTCTGTGATTGCTTCCGTCTTGAGAGCGGGGGATGGCAGCGGCGTGACCTTCCCGCCGCGGAGTTCAGCGGCGATCTGGCCAACCAGCCACGGCTGCCCGACCGCGGCGCGGCCGATCATCACCGCGTCCGCGCCGGCTTGGTCTAGGGCTGCGCGGGCGTCCGAAACGTCGGCTATGTCACCATTAACGACGAGAGGCAGCGTGGTGACCTCGCGCACGCGCCGCACCGCGCCCCAGTTGGCTGTGCCCTTGTAGAACTGCTGCCGCGTGCGGCCATGGACGGTGATGAGGACAGCACCCGATATTTCCGCCCGGCGGGCGAGCTCATCGGCGTTCTGGCTCCCATCGTCCCAGCCGAGCCGCATCTTTACGGAAACGGGGATCTTGACCGCTGCGACCACTGCCTCGATCAACGATGTGGCGTGATCGAGATCCCGCATCAGCGCCGATCCCGCCCATCCGCCGATCACGCGCTTGGCCGGGCATCCCATGTTGATGTCGATCATCGCCGCGCCGGAAGCCTCAGCCACCCGCGCCGCCTCACCCATCCAATGCGCATCGCAGCCGGCGAGCTGGACCACATGGGGTGTTATTCCAGCACCTTCCGCCCGCAGGACAGCCTCCTGCGATCCGTCCACGAGTTCCTGGCTGGCGACCATCTCCGAAACGACGAGTGACGCGCCGAAGCGGTGCGCGATCCGTCGGAACGCGACGTCCGTGATGCCGGACATGGGGGCGAGCACAGCACCCAAGGCAAGGGTCGGGCGCCACTGGGAGATGTCAGTGTCTGTGCCCATTTCCGCATCATTCATGGCCATGCTTATAAATTAAACAAAACCCTTTGTCCCGCCCTTATTGCTGGCCTGGGAGAGATCGTGATCGGCCTGGTCTCAGCCGTCATGATCCGTCACAAGAGCATTGTAAGAAATGAGCCCGCGGCCTATAGGCGCCTGTCACCGGAGTGGACAAGGTTCGAATGCCGAAGATTGCAGCGATCATCGTGGCGGCCGGACGCGGGACGCGTCTGGGGGGAGAGATTGCGAAGCAGTACCGCCAAGTTGCCGGTCGTGCGGTGCTTGGCCATACGCTTTCAGCCATCTCCGATCAGTCGGACATCGAGCGTATCGTCGTCGTTATACATCCCGATGACGGTTCCTATTATCGCGACGTCATCGCCGCACTGCCGGCTGCGGTGAGGGACCGGCTGGCGCACCCCGTCGCCGGCGGCGCGACACGGCAGCTCTCGGTCATGGCCGGGCTCGAATCGTTAGCAAGCGGGAAGGACGCGCCGGACTTCGTGCTGGTTCACGACGCTGCCCGGCCGTTCGTTTCGCCGCAACTCGTCAGGCGTGCTGTTGCCGCGGGTATCGCCCATGCCGCGGCGGTGCCGGGCGTGAAGATTGCCGACACCATAAAGCGCGTCGACCACAACGGCAGGATTTGCGAAACGCCGGACCGAGACCTGCTGCGGCGCGTCCAGACCCCGCAGGCTTTCGCCTTCGCGCCGCTGCTCGCCGCCCATCGCCGTGCGGTCGCCGAAGGTTTGACCAGCTTCACCGATGACGGCACGCTCGCCGAATGGGCTGGCCATAGCGTCCATATTTTCGACGGCGAGGCCGGCAATATGAAGATCACCAGTGGCGAGGACATCGTGGAAGCTGAACGCCGCCTGGCACCCTCGACCACCCTGATCAGCCGCGCGGGGATCGGCTATGACGTTCATGCTTTCGGCCCGGGAGATCACATCTGGATCGGAGGCCTGCGACTGCCCCATGATCGGGGTGTCGTCGCCCATTCCGACGGTGACGTGGCCTTGCATGCGCTGACCGACGCGGTCTTCGGCGCGATGGCTGACGGCGATATCGGCAGCCATTTTCCGCCAAGCGATCCGCAATGGCGGGGCGCTGCCTCTGACCAGTTCCTGGCCTACGCGGTCGAGCGCCTGCGGGCGCGCGGCGGTCGGCCCGATCATCTCGACCTGACAATCATCTGCGAAGCGCCAAAGATCGGGCCGCATCGCGACGCCATGCGCGCCCGCATCGCCACCATCGTGGATGTGCCGATTTCGGCGGTCTCGGTGAAGGCGACCACGTCGGAGCAACTCGGATTCACGGGGCGCCGCGAGGGGATCGCGGCGCAGGCGGTGGTCAGTATCCGGCTGCCGGAAGGAGCATGAGGCAAATCCGGGGCGGAACCTGCATGTTTCCATTCCGATCGGCGGATCTGCTCGTTACGTCAAAGTGACGCGCGTCTGCCACACACAGACCTGCCTAGTGAGCCAGAGGAGCATCGAGGATGGCGGATATCGAATTCACGCGTATCGATCGGGATCTCGTCCTGCATGCAAAGGGCGTGCTCGAGCTGTGTCGCGGTCTTGGCCTGCGTATCGTCACCGCCGAATCCTGCACGGGCGGTCTCGTCGCTGCCGTCCTGACCGAGTTGCCGGGATCATCGGAAACCGTCGAGGGCGGGTTCGTCACCTATTCCAACGAGGCCAAGCACAGCGCGATCGGGGTTCCCGAAGCGTTGATTACGCAGCATGGGGCGGTGAGTGAGACGGTGGCCCGCGCGATGGCCGAGGGGGCGCTTGCCCGCACGCTGGCTGATGTCTCGGTGGCGATCACAGGCATTGCCGGGCCGGGCGGCGGCAGCGAGGCCAAGCCCGTTGGCCTCGTGCATTTCGCCGCCGCGCGCCGTGGCTTCGCGACGCTCCATGCCGAGCGGCGTTTCGGGGATCTCGGGCGGGGCGTCATTCGGCGCCGGTCGGTCGAGCAGGCACTCGACCTTCTCGCGGAAATCGCCCGACAGCCGCTTATTGCGTGAGAGCAGGATCGCGCTCACACCGAGGCGGGCAATGCTCCGCCCTTGCCGTAAAGGCTCGCCGCCCGGGCAACGAATGCATCCGCAAATCGCGCAAACGCCTTGTCGAACAAGGCGCCCATCAAAAGCTTCAAGGCGAAGCTCTTGAACTCGTAGGTAATGTAGAAATCCACCTTGCACCCGCCGCCCTCGATGGGGCGAAAGCTCCAGCGATTCTCAAGATAGCGGAACGGGCCGTCGACATATTCCACGAGTATCTTCAAGCGCGGGCGATCGAGCGTCACGCGGCTCGTGAAATTCTCACGGATCGACTTGTAGCCGACGCCCATGTCAGCAACGAGCGTTTCGACCCCCTCCCCGCTCTGGGAGCGACGGCGAATCTTCAAGCTCTCGCAAAGGGGCAGGAATTCAGGGTAGCGCTCCACGTCCGCCACCAGGGCGAACATGGCCTCAGGCGGCTGCGGGACGGTGCGGCTGTCACGAAAGGAAGGCATGGCACAAACTTATGGGGACGGGTGGCCGCCGGCGCAAGTCAGAAGAACAGGCCGCCATGCCGCCGCGAGAGCCTGCGTCACAGTCCAAGCTTCAGGGAGCGCGCCGCCTTCAATTCCTCGAAGTCCTCGCCGGCGTGATGCGAGGAGCGTGTCAGCGGGCTGGAGGATACTTTCAGGAAGCCCTTGGCATAAGCCGTCGTTTCATACGCCTTGAATTCATCCGGCGTCACGAAACGAAGGATGGGGTGGTGCTTTTTCGTTGGCTGCAGATATTGGCCGATCGTGATGAAATCCACGTCTGCCGATCGCAGGTCGTCCATCAATTGCAGAACCTCGTTCCGCTCCTCGCCGAGGCCGACCATGATCCCGGATTTGGTGAAGATGGAGGGGTCGAGCTCCTTGACCTGCTGCAACAGGCGAATGGAGTGGAAATAGCGGGCGCCGGGCCGCACCTTCAAATATTTGGACGGGACGGTTTCCAGATTGTGGTTGAACACGTCGGGGCGGGCAGCGACGACGACCTCGAGCGCGCCCTTCTTGCGGAGAAAGTCCGGCGTGAGGATCTCGATCGTCGTCTTTGGAGAACGCGCGCGGATCGCCTGGATGACCGCAGCGAAATGCGCCGCGCCACCGTCGGCCAGGTCGTCGCGATCGACTGATGTGATGACCACATGGGTCAGGCCAAGCTTCTCGACGGCGATCGCGACCGATTCAGGCTCGTTGGGATCGAGGGCCTGGGGCAAGCCGGTCTTCACGTTGCAGAAGGCACAGGCCCGCGTGCAGGTGTCACCCATGATCATGAAGGTGGCGTGCTTCTTTTCCCAGCACTCGCCAATATTCGGGCAACCGGCCTCCTCGCACACGGTAACGAGCTTGTTGTCGCGAACGATGCGGTGGGTTTCGGCCCATTTTGGAGACCCTGGCGCCTTGACGCGGATCCATTCCGGCTTGCGAAGCACCGGCTGATCCGGGCGGTGAGCCTTTTCAGGGTGCCGTTTGGCCTCGACATCGCCCGGCGCACCGAGCTTGGCGCGTCGATCCTTGCCGTTGATGAGATCCAATACAACCGCCATAGGGGCCTCGCTCTGCGTCATACACGCGCCAACCGTCCCTACATATAGAGCTTGGCCGTCTGTCACAAGGAAGGCGGGGTCATAGTTGGCATGTATCCTGCGCGGGCGCTATCGGATTGGCTCATGATGTCCTAAGGGCAGGAACGAATGTCCCCTATTGCGACAGTATCGGACGGCCTGGCCCGCGGCCGGGACAATTTTCTGTCGTTACGGCACATTCTTGCCGGCTGCGTGCTCGTGAGCCACGCCTTTTTCGTATTCCGCGGCGCGGACGTGCGCGAACCGCTTCTTGACGAAACAGGGCTCGATCTCGGCCAGCATGCGGTGAATCTGTTTTTCGCCCTCTCGGGCTTTCTCGTCGTGCAAAGCCTGGAGCGGCGGGGGGCCAAGGCCTATGCGCGCGCCCGCGCTCTGCGCCTGCTGCCCGGCCTCGTCGTGGCGACGCTCTTTACCGCCTTCGTCATCGGGCCGCTTGTTACATCGCTACCGCTGGGAGCTTATCTTCGCGACGGCGGCACCTGGCGCTTCCTTGTGGATGTTGTTCCGCGTTTCAATGGTCATGCCAGCCTGCCCGGCGTATTCGCGAACCAGCCGGCTCATGAGGCGATGATCACCATCTGGACGATCAAATACGAGATCGCCTGCTACGCCCTTCTTGCTATCGGCGGGGTTGTGCTGCTCAAGCGCTGCCCCGCGGTCGCGCTCGCGGCTTGCGCGATCGGCTTTGCGCTGATGAGTCTGCCCTCGAGGATAGTCCTGCCGGATGCGATCCATTCTTTTGCGCGGCTTGGCATGTGCTTTGCGCTCGGTGTCGGCGCGTGGCTCTATCGCCGGAAGATGCCGTTGGACGGCCGGCTTGTTATTGGCGGCATCCTGCTATCGCTCGCGCTTGCCCGCACGACGTTCGGGCTGCCGGTCATGATTCTCACCGAATGCTACGGAGCGCTTTGGCTGGCCTTTCTCCCGACAGCCTGGCTCGGCGGGTCGCTTCCCGTGGTCGGATCGGAGTTGGCGGGCTGGCTCACCCCGGCAAAGCCGCTGCTAACGCTGCTCGCCGGTGCAGACTTCTCCTACGGCATTTATCTTTACGGCTTCCCCCTGGAGCAGGCCGTGTTCCAGTTTCTGCAGCCGTCGAGCCCTTGGATTCTCATCGTCCAAGTACTGCCAGTCGTTCTGATCGTCGCTCTTGGATCGTGGTTGCTGGTCGAGAAACCCGCTCTCGCGCTGAAATCGCGACGCGCTGTTCGGCGGGCGCCGCAGCATGCCCCCTTACCAGAGGGACAGGCCTCATGAAGCGAGAGGCTTCGCAACTCGTCGTTCTTGACAGCTGGCGCGGCGTGTTCGCCTTGGCAGTAGCGCTGCTGCATGCGCCAGTGCCTTTCCTCGGCAACGAGACGGCCTTGGTGCAGTCGCTCTATCTGGCGGTCGATTTCTTTCTCGTGCTGTCCGGCTTCGTGATTGCCATGAACTATGAGCGGCGGCTGTCGACGCCGCGAGCGGTGACGCGCTTCGCATGGCGACGCTTCTGGCGCCTTTATCCGCTGCATATCACCACCCTAGCGATTTTCGGCGTCATGGTCCTCGTGATGCAGAGGTCTGGTGCCAGCGGCAGCGGCAACCAGGCCGCCGCGACTCTTGGTGATTTCCTGCATATGGTCGCGCTGCTTCATGCGCTTGGCACCACCGCCGTCGATGTCTTCAATTGGCCGAGCTGGAGCATTTCCGCTGAAATCTGGAGCTACCTGATCTTTGCGGCCATCGTGATGGCGGCGGGCGGTCGTGATCGCCTGCGCATCGGCCTCTACGTCGGGCTCGCCTCTCTCGGCCTGGCGCTGGTCTGCGCAATGCCGGCAGACCCAGGCCGCTATACGTACCTGTCCGTTACGGGGCTTGGCATTGGCCGCGGGATGTTCGGCTTCTTCGTCGGTGCCCTGGCGTGGCGCCTGTTCGAGAGCACCCGCGATGGCCGTATCTGGAGATCCGCCGGAGCGACGAGCTTCACTGAAATCGCGCTCGTCACCCTTCTCCTCGCAGGGCTGGCCATTATCGACAATCAGACGCCTGCCGTGTTTGCGATCGTTGCTCTCTTTCCCGCAATGGTCATCGTATTCGCCCATCAGCGGGGCATCGTCTCGCGGATCCTCAAGGCCCCGGCGCTCGTCGGTCTCGGCACCCTGTCCTATGGGATCTATCTTTGGCACCTCATCGTTGCCAAGGGCCTGGGCTGGATGGTTTACCGGCCAGTAACCGCGTTTCTCGAGGCAAACGGCCAGTCCATATTCGTGCGGGCTCTGGCCGCCCATGGTCTGCTGGCGGCCTATCTCGGTGGCACGGTGGTCGCGGCGGCGCTCTCCTACCGGGTGATCGAGCGGCCTCTGCGCGAATGGTCGCGGCGGGTTGAGCCGGCAGCTTTGGCAGCACCGGGCGCTGCTGGCGACTTGCCGGCTACGAAATAGACATCCTTTAGCGCTTCTGGAACAGCCCCATAATAAAAAGCAGAACAATGGCGCCGACCGTTGAAACGACGAGGCTTGGCCAGAAGCCGGCGCTCGTCGGCATGAGGTTGAGGGCGCTGAGAATGAAGGGTCCGATGAGCGCGCCCACCAAACCCACGATGAGATTGGTGAAAAGCCCGTGGCTTCGGCTCATGACTTTCTCTGCGATATAGCCGGCGAGAATTCCGACGATAATCGCCCCGATAATGCCAACACCCTGCATGTTTCCAGACCCTTGCTGCGCTGCCGTTCGGTTAACGGCGAGGAACAAACGCTAGCAGACCGGAACAGTTCCGCTCAAGCCAGGAAAGAGACTGGAATCGGTCGTATCCGGCTCGTAGCCGACGATGAGCCGGTCAGGGCGGAGCCAACCAGCTCGGTCCGGAGTGATCGATCCGCCATTGCCAATCATCAAGGTAAGCGGCTTTCCACAGCCGCCTAAGTATGGATCACCCGCCCATAGGCGTCCATGACGCTTTCGTGCATCATCTCAGACAGCGTCGGATGCGGGAAGACGGAGTTGATCAGCTCTTCCTCGGTCGTCTCCAGGTTCATGGCAATCACGAAGCCCTGGATGAGTTCCGTCACTTCGGCGCCGATCATGTGAGCGCCGAGGAGCTTGCCGGTCTTCTTGTCGAAGATCGTCTTCACCAGGCCGTCCGGCTCGCCGAGCGCGATCGCCTTGCCGTTGCCGACGAAGGGGAAACGGCCGACGCGGATGTCGTAGCCCGCCTCCTTGGCCTTGGCTTCCGTCAAACCGACGGAGGCGATCTGCGGGTGGCAGTAGGTGCAGCCGGGGATCATCAGCTTGTCCATGGCGTGCGGGTGCAGGCCCTTGATGGCTTCGACGCAGATGACGCCCTCGTGCTCGGCCTTGTGCGCCAGCATGGGCGGACCGGCCACGTCGCCGATCGCATAGATGCCGGCGACGGAGGTCTTGCCGAGACCGTCGGTCTTGATCGTGCCGCGGTCGATGGTCACGCCGAGCGCCTCAAGCCCGAGGTTCTCGATATTGCCGACGACGCCCACCGCCGAGATGACCCGGTCGACGGTGAGGCTCTGGGTGCCGCCCTTGCCGTCGTCGATCGTGGCGGTCACGCTGTCCGCCTTCTTGTCGAGCTTGGTGACTTTGGCGCCGGTCATTACCTTGATGCCCTGCTTCTCGAAGCGCTTGCGCGCCAGCGCGGCGATCTCGGCATCTTCGACCGGCAGGATCTGCGGCAGCACCTCGACGACCGTCACCTCAGCGCCCAGCGTGCGGTAGAAGGAAGCGAACTCGATGCCGATCGCGCCTGAACCGACGACCAGCAAGGACTTCGGCATAGTCTCGGGGACCATGGCCTCGAAATACGTCCAGACCAGCTTGCCGTCGGGCTCAAGGCCGGGCAGCACGCGCGGGCGGGCACCCGTCGCCACGATGATATGCTTGGCTGCATAGGTGCCGGCGCCCTTGGTGCTCTTCGGCGCCGCGGCCGTGCCGTCGCGCGGCTTGGCCGCGTCCTTCACGACGATCTCGCCGGGCTTGGCGATCGTCGCCTGTCCCCAGATGACGTCGATCTTGTTCTTCTTCATAAGGAACGCGACGCCATTGTTCAGTTGGGTCGAGACCCCGCGCGAACGCTTCACGACGGCGGCTGGATCGGGACGGATCGTGCCCTCGAGGACCAGCCCGTAGTCCTTGGCGTGGGTGGCGTAGTGATAGATTTCCGCGGAGCGCAGCAGCGCCTTGGTGGGAATGCAGCCCCAGTTCAGGCAGATCCCGCCGAGATGCTCGCGCTCCACGACGGCCGTCTTGAAGCCCAGCTGCGCAGCACGGATCGCGGCTACATAACCGCCGGGACCGCCACCGATGACGATGATGTCGTATTGATCGGCCATTGACGCTCACTCTCTCTGTGATGACCGGGCTGTCGCCGCCGGTCATCGCGATCGAAAAGGCTGTGCCACAAAGTCTCGCGATGGCCGGGCCCACGCCCGGCCATGACGGCGTAACGCGGCGTTACACCAGCATTCCCATCGGGTTCTCGATGAGCTGCTTGAAGGCGGAGATGAGTTCCGCCCCCAGCGCACCATCGACGGCGCGGTGATCGGTCGACAGGGTCACGGTCATCACCGTGGCGATGGCTGGCGCATTGTTCTTCACCACGACGCGCTTCTCACCGGCGCCCACCGCGAGGATCGTCGCGTGGGGCGGATTGATGACCGCGGAGAAGTCCTTGATGCCAAACATGCCGAGGTTGGACACGGCCGTGGAGCCGCCCTGGTATTCCTCGGGCTTCAGCTTGCGGGTGCGGGCGCGCGCCGCATAATCCTTCATCTCGTTGGAGATGGTGGACAGCGTCTTCGTTTCCGCCTTGCGCACCACCGGCGTGATGAGGCCGCCCGGAATCGCGACGGCCACACCGACATCCGCATGCTTGTGGCGCAGCATGGCGCTGTCCGTCCAAGAGACATTGGCGTCCGGGACGCGTATGAGCGACACGGCAAGGGCCTTGATGACGAAGTCGTTGACCGAGACCTTGTAAGCAGGCTTGCCCTCGCCGTCCTTCGGCGCTGCGGCGTTGATCTGCTCCCGCAAGGCGAGCAGCGCATCGAGCTCGCAATCGACCGACAGGTAGAAATGCGGGATCGTCTGCTTGGACTCGGTCAGCCGGCGCGCGATGGTCTTGCGCATCGAATCGTGCGGGATCTCCTCGAAGCTGCCGGGTTCGAACAGCTTCTTGACCTGCTCGTCGGCCATGCCGGCCGCGAGCGGCGTGGCGGCCGTCTTCGGTGCCTGAGCTGCGGGCGCAGCGGCCGCCGGCGCCGGCTTGGCCGCACCCCCGGCAAGGGCGGCCTTCACGTCGCGCTCGACGACACGGCCATGCGGGCCCGAGCCGGCGATAGCCGCAATGTCGATGCCGCCGTCCCGGGCAAGACGCTTGGCGAGTGGGGAGGCGAATACCCGCCCCCCCTCGCCCGCCGGCTTCGCGACCGGTTGCGGCGCGGAGGTCACTGCAGCATCAGACTTGGCTTCGGCAGACTTGGCTTCGGCAGACTTGGCTTCCGCAGGTCTGGCTTCCGCAGGCTTGGCCTCGGCAGCTGCCGGCGCCTTGGCCGGCTGTTCAGTCTGTGGGGCCTCGCTCTTCGCGGGCGCAGCGGCTGCTCCACCCTTGCCGGCGCCGGCGGCGACTTCCTTAGGGTCCTCGCCGTCACTGGCGATGACCGCGATGAGCTCGTTCACAGGCACGTCGGCTGTGCCTTCAGGCACGACGATCTTGGCGAGGATGCCCTCGTCGACCGCCTCGACCTCCATGGTCGCTTTATCGGTCTCGATCTCGGCGAGCACATCACCGGACGAGACCTTGTCGCCTTCCTTCTTCAGCCACTTGGCGAGGTTGCCCTTCTCCATCGTGGGCGACAATGCTGGCATCAGGATATTGGCGGGCATGGTCGTTTCCTCAAAAACCAGTAGGCCGGCATGTCAGCGGTCATGCACCCAGCGCGGCCTCAAGAGGGTGGAGTAGCGCGAGCATTGTCAGGCGCCCTGCAGGCTTCCCACCCCGGGTGGAACCGGGGTGGATGAAACGGGAGGCATCGCCTGCCACGGCGGCTCACCGGTAGGTGACAGCCTTGACCGCCTCGATAACCTCGGCGACCGACGGCAGCGCAAGCTTCTCGAGATTGGCGGCATAGGGCATCGGCACGTCTTTGGCCGACACGCGCGCGACCGGAGCGTCGAGATAGTCGAAGGCTTCCGTCATGACGCGCGCCGCGATCTCAGCGCCGACGCCCGATTGCTGCCAACCTTCCTCGACGGTGACCAGACGGCCGGTCTTCTTCACGGAAGTGACAATGGTCTCGGTATCCATCGGCCGGATCGTCCTGAGGTCGATCACTTCGGCATTGATGCCTTCGCCCGCCAGTTCCTCGGCAGCCTTCAAGGCGTAGGTCATTCCGATCGACCAGGACACGATGGTGACGTCGGCGCCTTCGCGCACGATACGCGCCTTGCCGATCGGCAGGACGTAGTCGTCGAGCTTCGGCACCGGGAAGGAATGGCCGTAGAGGATTTCGTTCTCGAGGAAGATCACCGGATTGGGGTTCCGGATAGCCGCCTTGAGGAGGCCCTTGGCGTCGGCGGCGCTATAGGGCGCGATCACCGTCAGGCCGGGAATATGGCTGTACCAGGAGGCGTAGTCCTGGCTGTGCTGGGCGGCAACACGGGCGGCCGCGCCGTTCGGGCCGCGGAAGACGATCGGACAGCCGAGCTGGCCCCCGGACATATAGAGCGTCTTCGCGGCCGAGTTGATGATCTGATCGATCGCCTGCATGGCGAAGTTGAAGGTCATGAACTCGACGATGGGCTTGAGGCCTGTGAAGGCTGCGCCAACACCGAGACCGGCGAAGCCATGTTCGGTGATCGGCGTGTCGACGACGCGCCGGGCGGTAAACTCCTGCAGGAGACCCTGGGTCACCTTGTAGGCGCCCTGGTATTCCGCGACTTCCTCGCCCATCACGAAGACCGCCTCGTCGCGGCGCATCTCTTCTGCCATCGCGTCGCGCAAAGCCTCGCGAACGGTCATCTGGACGAATTCGGTGCCCTCGGGCACTTCCGGATCGGGCTGAGCCTTTGGCTGCGGCGGCACGGACACGGCCGAGGGCGCAGGCGAGGCAGGCTTGGGCGCCTCGGGCGCCTTCATCTCGCGCGCCGCGGCTTCGCTGGTCGATTCGTCCGGTGACGGCCTTGGCGCATCGGCGGGCTTCGCCGCGGACGCGGCAGAGACATCCTCACCCTCGCCGGCAATAAGGGCGATCGGCGTGTTGACGGCCACATCCTCGCTTCCCTCGGGGATGAGGATCTTGGCGAGCGTACCCTCGTCGACGGCTTCCACCTCCATGGTGGCCTTGTCCGTCTCGATCTCTGCGAGCACGTCGCCGGAGCGGACGCTATCGCCTTCTTTTTTAAGCCATTTAGACAGTTTGCCGCTTTCCATGGTCGGGGAAAGGGCGGGCATCAATACGTCGATGGGCATGGTCTGGACTTTCGCGAACGGTCTGAGGGCGCTTCGAGGCGGCCGGCCGACGCGGATGCGCCGGGACGGACTTGATCCCCGACGGACTACTTCAGGACATCTGTCCAGAGCTCGGACGGATCGGGTTCCGGGTCGTGGGTCGCGAAGTCTGCTGCCTCGTTGACGATCTCGCGCACCTGCGCGTCGACTGCCTTCAATTCGTCTTCCGGGACTTTCCAATCGTTCAGGAGCCTGCGGCGTACCTGCTCGATCGGATCATGCTCCTCGCGCATCCGCTGCACTTCGTCCTTGGACCGGTACTTTGCCGGGTCGGACATGGAGTGGCCGCGATAGCGGTAGGTCTGCATCTCGAGGATATAGGGGCCGTTGCCGGCGCGAGCCCATTCCATGGCGCGCTCGCCGGCCGCCTTGACCGCGCGCACATCCATGCCGTCCACCTGCTCGCCGGGGATATTGAACGAGGAGCCTCGCTTCGAGAAATCCGTCTGAGCTGAGGAGCGCGCCACCGAGGTGCCCATCGCATAGCGATTGTTCTCGATGACATAGACAACGGGGAGCTTCCACAGCTCCGCCATGTTGAAGCTCTCGTAGACCTGCCCCTGGTTGGCGGCACCATCACCGAAGTAGGTCAGGCTAACGCGCTTTTCGTTCCGGTAGCGATTGGCGAAGGCGAGCCCGGTGCCGAGCGACACCTGCGCGCCGACGATGCCATGGCCACCGTAGAAGTTCTTCTCCTTGGAGAACATGTGCATCGAGCCACCTTTGCCCTTGGAGTAGCCTCCGCGGCGGCCGGTGAGCTCGGCCATGACGCCCTTGGCATCCATGCCAGCGGCCAACATGTGGCCGTGGTCACGATAGCCGGTGATGACCTGGTCGCCTTCCTTCGAGGCGGCCTGCATGCCGACCACGACGGCTTCCTGGCCGATGTAGAGGTGACAGAAGCCGCCGATCAGGCCCATGCCGTACATCTGGCCGGCCTTTTCCTCGAAGCGGCGGATAAGGAGCATCTCGCGGAAAGCAGCGAGGTCCTGGTCCTTGGTGAAATCAGCTGGAGATGTGGAGCCTGCCCTGGCGGAATTGCGCGCTGTGGTGGCTGTCTTCTTGGCCGGCGCCTTGGTGGCGCGGCTGCCGCGGCGAGTTCCGGCGGCGTCTGAGGTCACGGAGTCAATCTTGGCGTCCGAGCGCGAAGATTTTCGAGCAGCTAGGGACATCAGCATCCTCCCGAAGCGAGTTCTTGGGAGAATATGTAACGTACCCCCGCGCTATTGGCGAGCCCCAAACCGTATAAATATTAGATACAACTGCAACTAACAGCCTGAAAACGCGCGTCTTTTTTAGCTTAACCGATTTTCGGTTAAGGGGGTGACGACCCACGCGTGACAGGCGACGCGAAGGATTTCGAGCCCCCTTCTGCCTCAGCATTAAGTAGTATAACGACTTCGTTTTTATGCACAAATCCGAGCGTCTGGCGGACCTGGCCGTCGAGCACGTCATAGTCGATCGTGTCGGATCGCAGCATCGAGGCGCGCTTCTCCCAGGAGGCTCTCTCTGCCTTCAGGGCTGTGAGCTCCTCCGTCAACTCGAACTTCTCGCGCTTCAGCTCACGTTTGGCTTCAAGGCCACGCGCGCCGTGGTGCGCGTGGAAGACGAAATATCCCACGATAGCGCTCGATATCGCATAGAGCGCGAGGGGAATGAGGACAGCACGGCGACGTTTGCGAACTACCATACGGTGATGATGCTCGCTCGTGGTTAAAAAGCGGTTAGAACGCCGGGGTTGTCACCTGTCATGCGTGAAAAAAATGGCCGGGAGTTACCCGGCCATTGTCTGGGTTCCGAAGCTGTCGCGGTGGGATCAGCCGCGCGCCAGCGCGGCGAGCGCCGCACGGCCCGCGTAACGGGCTTCAGTATCGAGTTCCTGCTCGATGCGCAGGAGCTGGTTGTACTTTGCCGTACGGTCCGAACGGGCCAGCGAGCCGGTCTTGATCTGCCCGCAATTCGTCGCGACCGCGAGGTCGGCGATCGTCGAATCCTCGGTTTCACCCGAGCGGTGCGACATCACGGCCCGATAGGCGCTGCGCTGGGCGAGGTCGACGGCAGCAAGCGTCTCGGTGAGCGAGCCGATCTGGTTCACCTTCACGAGGATGGCGTTGCCGACGCCCCGGTTGATGCCTTCCTGAAGACGCGTGACGTTGGTGACGAAGAGGTCGTCGCCGACGAGCTGCGTCTTGGTGCCGACGGCGTCAGTGAGCGCCTTCCACCCCTCCCAGTCGTCCTCGGACATGCCGTCCTCGATCGAGGCGATCGGATAGTCGGCGACGAGCTTGGCGAGATAGGCCACCTGCTCCTCCGGCGAGCGGGTCTTGCCTTCACCGGCATAGACGTAAGAGCCGTTCTTGAAGAACTCGGTCGCTGCGCAGTCGAGCGCCAGAACCACATCGCGGCCAGGCTCGAAGCCGGCGGTTCGGATGGCTTGCATGACGAAATCAAGGGCCGCCTCCGCCGACGGCAGGTTCGGCGCGAAGCCGCCTTCGTCGCCGACATTCGTGTTATGGCCGGCGTCTTTCAGGGCCTTCTTCAACGTGTGGAAGATCTCGGCGCCGGTGCGGAGCGCCTCGGAGAAGCTTGGCGCACCAACGGGCATCACCATGAATTCCTGGAAGTCGATGGGGTTGTCCGCATGGGCGCCGCCATTGACGATATTCATCATCGGCACGGGCAGGACGCGCGCCTGGGTGCCGCCGACATAACGGTAGAGCGGCAAGCCACTCGCCTGCGCGGCCGCCTTGGCAACCGCCAGCGACACGCCGAGGATCGCATTGGCACCGATTCGGGATTTGTTCGGCGTGCCGTCGAGTTCGATCAGAGCCTCGTCGATCCTTACCTGATCCTGCGCATCGAGGCCGCCGATCGCCTCGAAGACTTCCGTATTGACGGCGTCGACAGCCTTCAGCACGCCCTTGCCGAGATAACGCGATTTATCGCCGTCGCGCAGCTCGACCGCCTCGTGGGCACCTGTCGAGGCGCCCGAGGGGACCGCCGCACGGCCGAAGGAGCCATCTTCCAGCGCGACATCGACCTCGACGGTGGGATTGCCGCGACTGTCGAGTATTTCACGGGCGACGATATCGACGATCGATGTCATGAAGCATCCTCCCAGCCACAAGCGGGCTGTACAATTGACAACAGGCCGCCCGCGGCGCGGACGGCAGCCTTGGAAAACACCGTCCGGCTTTTACGCCAACTGCTCCGGACGGCAAAGGGCGGATACGCGGACCGCGTCCGGGCTTGCGCCGGGAGGCCGCGTGAGCCACAGAACTCGGCGTAAAAGGATGACACCGAGATGACAAGCGACCTCAAGCCTGCAAACTTGCAACTGGGCAAGCCCACCGCCCTCCCCGCATCTCCCGATGAGGCGGAGCTCGATCGGGTGCCCAATCCGCAGGCCGGCACGCGCTATGTCGCGCGCTTCACCTGCCCGGAATTCACGTCTCTCTGCCCGGTCACCGGCCAGCCGGATTTTGGCATTCTCGTGATCGACTATGTGCCGGGCGAGTGGCTCGTGGAATCAAAGTCCCTGAAGCTCTATCTCCACGCCTTCCGCAACCATGGCGCCTTCCATGAGGACTGCACCGTCTCGATCGGGCTGCGCCTCGCAGCGCTCCTTGAGCCCGTGTGGCTGCGGATCGGCGGTTATTGGTACCCGCGCGGCGGCATCCCGATCGACGTCTTCTGGCAGACCGGCGCCCCGCCCGATGGCTTGTTCCTGCCCGACCAGGGCGTGCCGCCCTACCGCGCGCGGGGATAGACCCGTGGCAGGAGCTTCCCCCAAGCATCGTGGCACGTTGGCCCTCGGGATGAATCCCCTTCCCGTCGCTACGCGACGCCGGGGATGACACACCGCCTTGGCGCATCAGGCTCCGTGTCATCTCCGGCGGGCCGCATAGCAGCCCGAAAGGGATCTATGAACGCACGATGCGCCGGAGGGACAACGTCGGTCCGCAAGGCTCGCTACGGCGCGGTGCTGTTCCAGGCCTTGACGAGGTCGTTGACCAGGGCCGCGGGGTCCGCTGCCCGCATGACGCCGCCCATGACGGCGATGCCCGCGATACCGGCCCGACGGCAGACAGGGATTGCGGCGGTATCGATTCCGCCGATGGCGATCACCGGTAGAGAGCTCGCTGCCACGATCGCGGCGAGCCCATCCGGGCCGAGCGCCGGCCCGTAACCCGGCTTGCTCGTGGTCAGAAAGGCAGGCCCTGCCACCAGGTAGTCCAATGCCGTGGACGACGCCGCGGCGGCTTCCGCAGGGCTATGCACCGACTGGCCGATAAGCGCATCGAGGCCGAGCCGCGCGCGTGCGGCTCGGGCATCACCGGCGGCGCCGAGATGGAGCCCGACATTCGCCGCTCCGGCCGCCGCGGGCGCCCCGTGAACGGTGACAACAGCCCCGAACGGCTCGGCCTCAGCCTTGATCGCGCGCAGAAGTGTTACTTGAGCATCTTCGGGTAAGTCCTTTTCGCGCAGGCTGAACCACCGGCAGCCGCCGGCGAAGGCAGCCGCCGCGATCTCGGGAAGCGGCCGTGAGGCCTGCGCGCGATCGCTCACCACCAGCAAGGGCGGCTGCGGTAGCATCAGCTCTCCACAAGCCCCAACTGCGGGCTCGATGGTTCGGCATAACGACGGCGCGGGATCCGCCCGGCGAGATGCGCAAGCCGCCCCGCCTCCACCGCATAGCGCATGGCGCGGGCCATCCTGATCGGGTCGTCCGCCCGGGAAACGGCGGTGTTGAGCAGGACGGCCGAACAGCCGAGTTCCATGGCAAAGGCAGCATCCGAGGCGGTGCCGATGCCGGCGTCGAGCACGACTGGTACGGGGCTGCGGCTGCAGACGAGTTCGATGAGATGGGGGTTGGAAATACCAAGGCCTGAGCCGATCGGGGAGCCGAGCGGCATCACGGCGGCGGCGCCGGCATCCGCGAGCTTACGACAGGCGACCGGGTCTTCGGTGCAATAGGGGAGCACGATAAAGCCCTTGGCGGTCAGTTCGGCGGTCGCGATCAAAAGTTCCTCGACATCCGGATATTGCAGCTCGCGGTCCCCGATGATCTCCAGTTTCACCCAGTCGGTTTCGAGCGCTTCACGCCCGAGTTCCGCTGTGAGTATGGCGTCGCGCGCGGTCTGACAGCCGGCCGTGTTGGGAAGAAATCCGACCCGGTCTCCCAATACGTCGATGAGGCTTTCCTCATAGCCGTCGAGACTGATTCGCCGCACCGAAGCGGTGACAAACTGCGAGCCGCTTGCGGCCACCGCATCGAGCATGACCTGCTGATTAGGATAACCGGCTGTCCCTAGAAAGAGGCGCGACTCGAATCGGCGGCCGGCGATAACGAGCGGATCGTCCGTCGTCGTGACAGGAGACAGGGTGTTCATCGATCAACCTCCCTGCCGAGCATGCACGATTTCCACGCGGTCCCCCGCGGCAAGGTGCGTCTCCGGCCATTTCGTTTTGGGGAGAACGGCGCCGTTGAGGGCCACCGCTATACCGCGCGCCTCAGGGGCGACGCGGCTCGCCACGAGCTCCGCGACAGTTGCCACCTCGAGGGGGGCTTCCTCGCCATTCACGCGGATGAGTTCAGGCATCTTTTCAACTCCAAGCGGTACTCGGCTTAAGTTCGAAGGGTCTCGCCGCCGTGCCGCTTCCTAATCAGGCCGTGGCCTGGACAACCAAGATCTTTCAGGTGGGGATCGCTCATGCGGCCGCCGCGCGCATGAAGCGGGCGAAGGCAAACGGTTCGGCCAGCGGATCGATCGTGCCGCCCAAGATGAAATCGCTGATCAGCTTGGCCGTGATCGGCGTCAGCAGGATCCCGTTGCGATGGTGCCCCGTTGCATAGACGAGCCCTGCGACCGGTCCGGCGCCGAGGATCGGAGCGTCATCACGGCTCCCGGGACGGTGCCCCACCCAGGTCTCGACAACCGGCAGCTCCTCTATGCCGGGAAGCGCGCGCCATGCCGCGTGGAGCAGGGACAAGAGCCCGCCGGCGGTGACCGCCGCATCGAATCCCTTCTCCTCCACCGTCGCGCCGACAATGAGGCGGCCATCCAGGCGCGGCACGAGATAGACGCCAGGCGCCCAGACCACATGGCGCAGGAGCGGCGCCGCTGGATCCATCGCGAGCGCCAGCATCTGGCCTTTTACCGGACGCACCGCCGGTCGCGCCTCCGCCGGAAGGCCAGGGATGGTCCGGGACCAAGGGCCAGCCGCCAGTACGACCCTGCCCGCTTCGTGGAGGCCGGCGGCCGTGTTGACGCCGTCAACGCGGCCCTCCCTCATGGACAAGCCGTCCACGGGCGTATTCTCAACCAGCGTGACGCCTGCGCGGAGTGCCGCCAGGCGCAAGGCTCGCGCAAGCTTGCGATTGTCGACCTGATGATCCTCCGGCGAGGAGATGCCCCCCGCGATCCCCGGAGCGAGCGCAGGCTCCAACCGTCTAAGGTCGCGGCCGCTCAGCCACGAAACCGGCAACCCAAGTCGCCTCTGTAGCTCCGCATGGTTGCGGAGCTTCGCGGCGTCGTCAGCGGTCAGTGCAACCATGAGCGTGCCTTCGGACCGCAGTTCCACCTGCTCGCCGCTCGCCGCTTCCAGTTCGGCAGCAAACTCAGGCCAGAGCGCCTGGCTCGCTCGGTTAAGCAACAGCAACCGCTCCTCAGAGGGCTCGATTTCGGCGCATGCGGCCAGCATGCCGGCAGCCGCGTGGCTCGCGCCCTGTCCTGCGCCGCCCTTGTCGAAGACCGTGACGGCAAGGCCACGCTGCGCGAGCCGCCAAGCGATGGACAGGCCAATAACGCCCGCCCCTATGATAGCGACCTTGTCCTGACGCGCGGAATTATCTTGAACCATTCGCGGCTCCCTACGCTGGCATGACCCAGACAGGTTCGATGGGTATGTTCTCAGCCCCGCGAAGCGAGGCACCCCAAGCCATGTCTTCCTAAAATGAGGGCTTCAGGCATGAACCGCAAGCCTTATGGCGACGGTTAGAACGTCATGCAGGCAGAATTGATAATGCCTGCCGACAGCGAGGCCGCGCCGAGGAGACATGCAGCAGCGATCTCGCCCTTTGCGATGCGCTCCGTCAAATTGGGGACGAGAATGCGCACGAGCCAATAGACGATGATCTGCACGACAAGCGCGATGATGCCCCAGAGGACCAGCGCAAGAACGGTCGTCGTATTGACGATGGCGCTTGAAAGCGGCAGGGCGAAACCGACCAGGCTGAGGCCTAGGGACAGCGCCGCCGAGACAACGTTGCGCCGGATGAGCTCGAACTCGTTGTGAGTCGTGGCAAAGGTGTAGACGGCTAGATAGAGCGCAACCAGGATGATCGAAATGACAAAATCGACGAGAAAGTCGATGAAATTGACCAGAAGGATACCGTCCATCGTTGCCCCCGCGTATGCGCCACGTCACCCCGGCGCTATGTTTTCTCGCCGCCGCGTCCCGCGGGCTCAAATGCGATCGTGACGCCGTAGGCGTCTGGCGCGGCCACTGTCAGACGAGGCCCCGCCATGCGCGACGGGATACCGGCTTTGGCGAGCCGCTCGGCCACGGCGCCTAGATCGTCAACCGCAACCGCATAGGCCACGAAGACCTCTTCCGCCACCGGGCCAGCCATGCCGTAGAGGCTGCGGAAGGCGTCCGTGGAGAGAATGTCGAGGCGACCCCGGGGCAGTTCCGCGGAAACACCGAGCGATGTTGCGTGCAGATCCCGCTGCCCCGTGAAGGCAGACAGGAAGATATGGTGGTCGGTGGGATTTTCCGCCGTCATGACGGCCGCAGAGATGCCCCGGGCCCCGTTGGCGTGGTTCTGGAATGCCGGGTTCCAGAAGTTTTCCGGGAAGTGCTGCTGACAAACGAAAAACCCACATCGTGGGGCACGATCGTCTTGGGCGAAGGCCAGAGTGAAGGCAACGGTCGTCTCCCCGCCATCGGGGCGGCGCGCATGCCTTTCGAAGAAAAAAGTCTCGAAATTGCCGATCCCGGCGGCGGCGAATTCGAGTGCGTCGTCCGGCGCGTTGCGGCTTTCGAGCACGAGCATCGCCAACCCCTCGCCGCGCGCGAGACTGTCGCGAACGAAGGCGCCGAAGCTGAATTTCCGCTCACCGTGCGGGGCGATGACCGCCCCCTCGCCCACCGTGATAAGCTCGATGAAGGAGCCGTGGAACTGGACGATCCGGTTCTCGGTGCCCCAAGGATGCCGGTTGCGTGCCCCGACCGTAAAACCGAGCGCCTCGTAGAAGGCGGCAGCCGCGTCGAGATCGTGGACAGCCACGACGAGATGGTCGATTCCGCGGGGATGGCCGACCATCAGACGAGCCGGCTCTGTTCGACAGCAGCAGCGACGAAGCTCTGGAACAGGGGATGAGGCTCAAACGGCCGTGACTTCAACTCCGGATGGAACTGGACGCCGATGAACCAGGGATGATCGACGAGCTCGACGATCTCCGGCAGGAGCCCATCCGGTGAAACGCCACTAAAGCGCAGGCCGCGCTCTTCCAGCCGCTGCCGATAGCTCATGTTGACCTCATAGCGGTGGCGATGGCGCTCCGAGATCTTCGTCATTCCGTAGATGTCGGCCACCTTGCTGCCCGCGGATAGGGAGGCCGGGAAAGCCCCGAGACGCATGGTGCCGCCGAGATCGCCGTCTGCGCGACGCTTCTCCAGCTCGTTACCGTTCAGCCATTCGGTCAAAAGGCCCACAACCGGCTCGTCGGTCGCTCCGAATTCCGTGGAATTGGCAGCCCCAATGCCGGCGAGCGAGCGCGTGGCCTCGATCACCGCCATCTGCATGCCGAAGCAGATCCCGAAATAAGGGACCTTGCGCTCCCGCGCGAAACCAGCCGCCCTGATCTTGCCCTCGGCGCCGCGCTGACCGAAGCCACCAGGCACCAGGATGCCGTGCACGTGCTCGAGGAAGGGCGCGGGGTCCTCCCGTTCGAAGATCTCGCTTTCGATCCAATCGAGATTGACTTTCACGCGATTCGCGATGCCGCCGTGGGTCAGCGCCTCGATCAAGGACTTATAGGCGTCCTTCAATCCCGTGTATTTACCAACGATGGCAATGTTGACTTCGCCCTCGGGATTCTTGATGCGTTGTGAAATCCCCTGCCAGCGATCGATATTCGGCGCAGGAGCATCCTTGATGCCAAATGCCGCCAGAACCTCGTCGTCGAGCCCCTCGGCATGGTAGGCGATCGGCACATCATAAATTGTCCCGACGTCGCGCGCTTCGATCACCGCCGTCTCGCGGACATTGCAGAACAGCGACAGCTTGCGCCGCTCATCTTCAGGGATCGGCCGGTCTGTGCGGCAGAGCAGAATATCCGGCTGAATGCCGATAGACCGAAGCTCAGCGACCGAATGCTGCGTCGGCTTCGTCTTCAGCTCGCCGGCGGACGGTATATAGGGCAGAAGCGTCAAATGGATGAAAACGGCCTGGCCGCGGTCGAGCTCCTGCCCGAGCTGGCGGATCGCCTCCAGGAACGGCAGGCTCTCGATATCGCCGACCGTGCCGCCGATCTCGACAAGCACGAAATCGCAGTCCTCGTTGCCCTCAAGGACGAACTCCTTGATGGCGTTGGTGACATGCGGAATGACCTGGACGGTCGCGCCGAGATAGTCGCCACGGCGTTCCTTGGTCAGAATGTCGAGATAGATGCGGCCCGTGGTGACATTGTCATTGCGGGTGCAAGGCCGACCCGTGAAGCGTTCGTAATGACCGAGATCGAGATCCGTCTCGGCGCCGTCGTCGGTCACGAACACCTCACCATGCTGGTAGGGGCTCATCGTGCCGGGGTCGACGTTGAGATAAGGATCAAGCTTCCGAAGGCGCACGCTATAGCCGCGTGCCTGCAGAAGGGCTCCGAGAGCGGCTGATGCGAGGCCCTTGCCTAGGGAGGAGACCACGCCGCCGGTGATGAAAACGTACCGCGCCATGGGAGTCCTCATTTACTCTATCGCGATCGATTCGGGGAGTGGTCATAGGACCAATCCAGGCGAAAATATGTACATACTCGCAAACCAGCGCTGATCCTGCGCATCGCGCGCATATCAAGGACCCTTTCGGCCCGGCCAGTCGCGAAGATCAGAAAAGGCGCCGCAGCGCGGCCGGCGTCCGGCTCATTGCGAGCCGGGCACCTGAGGCGTCGACGGCGCAGGCGGTGCCGCCGGTTGCGGGGCCGGAGCCTGAGCCGGCGCGGGAGGCGCTGATGGCTGGTCGCCCTGCATCTGACGAAGTTGATCGAGCACGCCGCCGCCCGCACCTGGTGCGCCCGGTGCGCCCGGAACAGCCGCGGGTGCTCCACCCGGGACGGAATCGAAGATCGAACGCTGGCCGCGCTGCATGCTCGCCATCACTGACAGGCCGAGGCTCGTCAGGAAGAAGATGGTCGCAAGGATGGCAGTCGTGCGGGTCAGCGCATTGGTCTGGCCGCGGCCCGTCATGAAGCCTGAAACGCCACCGCCGCCCATGCCAAGGCCGCCCCCTTCGGAGCGCTGCAAAAGCACCACACCGACCAGCGCGATGACAACAAAGAGGTGGATGACGATGATAACGGTTTGCATGTCAACATCCAACGCCCGGCACGGGCACCGCCGGCCAGGCTCGATTCATTTGTGCCGCTCTAACACAGTCCCCCCGCGCGAGGAAAGACCATAGCGCGGGAGAATTGCCCGCGTGGTGTGCAGGGCTTCCCTGCCGAGACGGCAGATCGTGACGCGACTGCGCGAGATCAAGGGCCTGCCGGGGCACCACAGGCCTTGGCAATCGCAAGGAAGTCATCCGCAACCAGGCTCGCGCCGCCGACCAGCGCACCGTTCACATTCGGCACGGCCATAAGCTCGGCGGCATTGGCGGGCTTGACCGATCCGCCGTAGAGCAGTCGCACGGCAGCCCCTGCCTCGCCATAGCGCTCGACGAGCTGACGGCGGATGGCGCCATGCATCTCGGCCACGTCGGCCGATGTTGGCGTGAGACCCGTACCGATCGCCCAGACGGGCTCATAGGCGACAACCACGTCACCGGGGAGCGTGTCCGGCAACGAGCCGTCGATCTGTCGTGCCACCACGGCAAGGGCGTCGCCGGCGTCGCGCTCCTGGCGCGTCTCGCCGACGCAGACGATAGGCAGAAGCCCGGCACGCCATGCCGCTTCGGCCTTCGCCCGCACATCTGCGTCGCTTTCGCCGTGGAGGGTGCGCCGCTCAGAGTGGCCAACGATGACCGCTGATCCCCCGGCATCCGCAATCATTTCCGCCGCGATGTCGCCCGTGAAAGCCCCGGAGGGTTCCGCGTGGCAATCCTGCCCGCCGATAGAGACAGCCGAGCCGCTGGCCTTCGCGGCAAATGCGGCGATGAGGGTGGCTGGGGGGCAGATCATCAGGTCGGCTCTCGCCGCCAGCCCGGCGTCATGGGCCTTGATCACCGCATCCAGCACATCCGTGGAACCCTTGAACCCGTTCATCTTCCAGTTTCCAGCCACGAGATGACGCAGATGACCACCAGCCATGAAGCATTTTCCTTGTCGTCAATGTTTTCGATCGAATCGATCCTTAACCCGTGCGGGCGGCATCGCCTAGTCTGGTTCACCCGGGAGTTTCGTTCATCCGACCTTTCGATTGGCTCACACCCAAGAAGATCGGCTCAAGCCCAAGATGGCAGGAGACGCCGAGCTACAGTAGCGTTCCTGCCGCGCGGACTTTCACATAGACCTGACGCCACGAGATGCCTTTGTCCATTGCGGCTCAGGAGCGCGCTCTCTATGATCCGCCACCTTGCTCGGTCAGGCCTGCCTGACGGGTCGAGTTCGGCTGTGCCCAGTCACCACCAACGTCTCGCTGATTAAGACCGGACCCCGCTCCTCATGTTGAACAGTTTTCGCAACGCCGGAAAATCGATCATTGGCCGTGCCATCATTGCCATCTTGTTCGGCTTTCTCATCTTGTCCTTCGGTCTATGGGGCGTCGGCGACATTTTTCGAGGCTATGCGGCCAACACCGCGGCGAATGTGGGCGAGACGGAAATCACGGTTCAGACGCTGCGCAACACGTATCAGAACGATCTGCAGCGTTTGCAACAGCAGCTGCGGCAGCCGATCAGCAATGAAATGGCACGGCGGATCGGCCTCGAGCAGCAGGTTCTCAACAAGCTGATCAACGAAGCGGCGCTGGATGCTCGCGCCACGCAGCTCGGGCTCTCCATCTCCGATGCGGATCTCGCGCGGGCCGTCATGGACGACCCGGTCTTCCGCAATGCGGCCGGTCAGTTCGACCGCCGTCGCTTCGATGAATTGCTGCGCTACAACGGGTTGACCGAGGCCTCCTACCTCAGGGACCAGCGCGCGGTCATCATTCGCCGGCAGTTGCTGGAGGGGGTGATGGGCGCGCTCGAGACGCCGATTGCCCTCCAGGAAGCGGTGTATCGTTATGGCGCGGAGCGGCGCGCGGCGTCCTATATCATTCTGCCCGCGGCGAGCGTGGGCACGATTGCCGATCCCGACGAGGCGGCCCTGCAAACGTGGTTCGACGCCCGAAAGGCGGTTTTCCGCGCGCCGGAATACCGCAGCGTCGTTACGCTCACCTTGACCCCCGAAGCGCTGGCAAAGCCGGACGCGGTTTCCGAGGCGGAAGTCAGCCGCGTCTACGAGGCGGACAAAGCCACCCGTTTCGGTACGCCGGAGCGTCGCACGGTCGAGCGTATCACCTTCCCCAATCTGGCCGATGCCCAGGCTGCAGCGGCGAAGCTCGCAGGCGGCACCACGTTCGAGGCCATTGCCGCGGAGCGGGGGCTCGCGGACAAGGATATCGCCTTCGGGACATTTGCGAAGAGCGAACTGATCGATACTGCGGTGGCGGATGCAGTGTTCTCCCTCGCGCAAGGCGTCGCCAGCGGCGCGATCGAAGGCCGGTTCGGGCCGGTGATCGTGCGCGTCACCGCCATTGAGCCGGCATCGGTGAAGCCGCTCGAGGCCGTCGCCGCGGAGATCCGGCAAGGGATCGCCCGCTCCACCGCGCAGAACCAGATGAACGATATTCATGACCGGATCGAGGACCAGCGTCTGGCGGCCAAGCCCCTCACCGACATCGCCACGGAATTTGGCCTCACCGCACAGACGATCGCCGCGGTGGATCAGGCGGGAAATGACAAGAACGGCCAACCCATCCCTGGCGTTGCCGGCAATACGGCGCTTCTGAATGCGATCTTCGCGTCTGACGTCGGCGCGGACAATGAGGCGATCCGGCTGAGCGACGGAGGTTATGAGTGGTTCGACGTGCGTGGTGTTGATCCCGCTCGCGAGCGCCCTCTCGCCGAGGTACGCGACCAGGTGCTGACGCGTTGGCGCGAAGACGCGATTGCGAAGGCGCTGTCCGACAAGGCGCGGTCTCTGGTCGAGCGCCTCAACAAGGGTGAAGCCATTCAGGCGATCGCCACCGAGCTTTCCCTGCCGGTCCAGACAGCCACGGGCCTCGCCCGCGGCGCGCCGAGCGGGAATCTACCCGCGCCGGTCGTGACGCAGATCTTCGCCGTGCCAGCCGGAAAGGCCGGATCAGCGGCCGCCGGGACCAACGGCGACGCGCGCGTCGTGTTTGTGGTGACCGAGGCGACCGTACCGCCCTACATCACATCGACTGGCGACGCGGTGCGTATTCGCGATCAGATGCGGACCGCCGTCGGGGAGGATTTGATCAGCGAATATACCACCAAGCTGCGTAGTGAGCTCGGCGTCACCATCAACCAGCAGGCGATCAACAACGCTTTCGGCAACAGCGATCTCTGATCGCGAGCCGGTGCGCTGTTCCGCGCGATCGTGACGCGGGCTTCTTGCCTGCGTAACCTCGCCTGCTCAGCCGTCGCGTCAAGCCACTGGCATTGCGGCGGCGGGTCAGGTATAGCCCGCAACACCATGACGGCGGAAGCGGCGTGCGCGCCCGGCAAAGAACCGGCGCACCGTCTTCCCTTTCACGGGAAGCCCGTCTTCAGTGAGATGGGCCTGACGACCCTCCGGCAGATCTGTCCGGAGGTACGGTGATCTGGACGTATCACGCGACTTCACCCCTCGCGCTGGTCACGCTCCCTAATTGAAAAGGTGAGGTTTCCCGCCCGGTTCCAAACGGTCGGTTCGGACCTCAGTACAAGCCATGCTATTTTCACCGTCTTTCGAAGACTTCGCCGCCACCTATGAAAAAGGCGAGGCCAGCGTACTCAGCACAAGTCTCGTTGCTGATCTAGAGACCCCCGTCGCCGCATATCTGAAGCTCAGCGCCGGCGGCACCCTTCCCACCTTTCTTCTTGAATCGGTCGAGGGCGGCGCCACCCGAGGCCGCTATTCCATGATCGGGCTCAGACCCGACCTGATCTGGCGATGCCGTGATGGGAAGGTCGAGGTCAATCGCGCCGCATCACGCAGCGCCGCCTTCTCTCCCGATGATCGGGCACCTCTGGACAGTCTCCGGGCACTGATCGCCGAGAGCGCGATCTCCTTGCCGGCGGGCCTGCCTCCCATGGCGGCGGGTGTCTTCGGTTACCTCGGCTATGACATGGTCCGCCAGATAGAGCGCCTGCCCGGCGGACCGCAGGATGCGCTCGATCTGGACGATGCGATCCTCGTGCGTCCGACTGTGATGGTTGTGTTCGATTCCGTCAGGGACGAGCTGTCGCTCATCACACCTGTTCGTCCGCAGGACGGTGTGTCTGCCAAGGCCGCCTATGAGGCTGCCGTGGAGCGTATCGAGGAGGCGCTGGCGGCGCTTGAGGCGCCCGTGCCGCGTGACAGCGGGCCGGATGCGGCGAACCTGCCTTCGCCCACCCCGGTGTCGAACACCACGCCGGAACGCTTCAAGGCGATGGTGGACAAGGCGAAGGACTACATCCGCGCTGGCGACATCTTCCAGGTGGTACTCTCGCAGCGCTTTGACGCGCCTTTCACGCTCCCGGCGCTGTCGCTCTACCGCGCGCTGCGGCGGCTCAACCCCTCGCCTTACCTCTGTTTCCTCGACTTTCTCGATTTCCAGATCGTCTGTTCGAGCCCGGAGATCCTGGTGCGGGTGCGGGACGGCAAGGTCACCGTGCGCCCAATCGCCGGCACGCGCCGGCGGGGCGCCACGCCGGCCGAGGACCGGGCACTTGCCGAGGAACTGCTGGCGGATCCCAAGGAGCGTGCGGAGCATCTGATGCTGCTCGACCTCGGCCGCAACGACGCCGGCCGGGTTTCCGCGATAGGCAGCGTCACCGTCACCGACAGCTTCTTCCTGGAGTACTATAGCCAGGTGATGCATATCGTCTCCAATGTCGAGGGCCGGCTCGATCCGAAGTGGGATGCCCTTGATGCCCTGGTCGCGGCTTTCCCTGCCGGGACGGTCTCCGGCGCGCCGAAGGTGCGTGCCATGGAGATCATTGACGAGATGGAGAAGGACAAGCGCGGCCCCTATGCCGGCTGCATCGGTTATTTCGGTGCTGATGGCGAGATGGACACCTGCATTGTCCTGCGCACGGCCTTGGTCAAGAACGGGCGCATGTCCGTCCAGGCCGGCGCCGGCATCGTCTATGATTCCGATCCGGAGTCAGAACAGACCGAATGCGTCAACAAGGCGAAAGCCGCCTTCCGGGCAGCGGAGGAAGCGGTGCGCTTCGCTGCGACTGCCAGGCGCGGGCAGTAGGAGGTTTCGCCATGACACGTATCGTTCTGATCGATAACTACGATTCCTTCACCTGGAACTTGATGCATCTCGTCGCTGGTACGGGCGCCGATGTCGAAGTCCATCGCAATGACGCCCTGAGCGTCGCCGACGTCCTGGCCAGCGGTCCGGATGCCATCGTGCTGTCACCCGGGCCCTGTACGCCGAACGAGGCGGGCATCTGCCTCAGCCTCATTACGGAGGCCGGCCCCTCCATTCCGATCTTTGGCGTGTGTCTTGGCATGCAGGCCATGGGTCAGGCTTACGGCGGCGAGGTCGTGCGAGCCCCTGCCCCGATGCACGGCAAGATCTCGGAGGTCCGGCACAACGGAGACGGTGTCTTCCACGGCATCGACGGGCCGTTCAAGGCGACACGCTACCACTCCCTTGTGGTCGATCGCCCGACCTGCCCGGATGTTTTCGACGTCACGGCCGAGAGCGACGGAGGCCTCATCATGGGCTTGTCGCACAGGCGGCATCCCGTGCATGGCGTGCAGTTCCACCCGGAGAGTGTTCTTTCCGAGCATGGGCCGACGATCATGCGAAACTTCCTTGACCTGGCGGCTGTCTGGAACGGGACGCATCGCCACAAACATAACTGACGGGAACGCCATGGATGCCTTCAAGCCTTTCATCGCCAAAGTCGCCACCGGCGCCCCGCTGAGCCGCGACGAAGCGCGAGCCGCCTTCGATACCCTGCTTTCCGGTGAGGTCACGCCCGCGCAGAGCGGCGCCTTCCTCATGGCGCTCCGCGTCCGCGGCGAGAGCGTCGACGAGATCGTCGGAGCCGTATCGGCCATGCGGGCCCGTATGCTGCGCGTCTCCGCGCCGCCCGATGCCATCGACATCGTTGGCACCGGCGGGGACAATTCCGGCAGCTACAATGTCTCGACGCTCGCCTCTATTATCACCGCGGCGGCGGGCGTCGTCGTGGCCAAGCACGGCAATCGTGCGGCCTCGTCGAAGTCGGGCGCCGCTGATGTGTTGATGGCGCTCGGCGTCAAGGTTGGTCAGGATGCCCCAGGAATCGCGCGCACCATTCGAGAGGCGGGCGTCGGCTTCATGTTTGCGCCAACCCACCACGGCTCGATGCGCCATGTCGCTGCGGTGCGCGCGGAGCTTGGCACCCGCACGTTGTTCAATCTGGTCGGCCCGCTCGCCAATCCAGCGGGGGTGAAGCGACAGGTGCTCGGCGTCTTCGCCGAGAGCTGGCTGGAGCCTCTTGTCGAGGTGCTGAAGGCGCTGGGTTCGGAAAAAGTCTGGGCCGTCTATGGCACGGATGGCCTCGACGAACTGACCGTCGCGGCGCGGACCGACGTGGTTGCCTTGGAAAATGGTCAGATCCGGCGCTTCTCGGTGCACCCTGAGGAACTCGGCCTTGCCCTCGCCCGCCCTGAAGATCTGAAGGGGGGCGATCCGGAGCACAATGCGCAGGCTTTGCGTGATGTGCTCGGGGGCAAGCCGGGCGCTTATCGTGACATTGCGCTGCTCAACGCGGCGGCCGGCCTTGTGGTTGCGGACAAGGCAAACGATCTCAGGGAAGGATTGCTGCTGGCCGCCAAGGCGGTCGACAGCGGTGCGGCGCGTAATGTTCTTGAGAATCTTGTGCGCGTCTCAAACGCGGCGCCGGAGGAGCAGCAGTGATGAGTGTCGCCCAAACGGCTCCGGCGGGAGACATACTCGCTCATATCGAAGCCTATAAGCGTCGCGAGATCGAGGCTGCCAAGGCGTGTGTGCCGCTGGCGGAAATCGAACGCCGTGCTTGGGCCGCAGCACCGGTCCGCCCCTTCGCCGAGGCGATCGCCAGCCATATGGCGCAGGGGCGTCCAGCGCTGATTGCGGAAGTCAAGAAGGCGAGCCCGTCCAAAGGGCTAATCCGCGCCGATTTCGATCCTCCGACGCTGGCTCGCGCCTACGCAGAGGGCGGCGCCTCGTGCCTCTCCGTATTGACGGATACGCCTTCGTTCCAAGGGAGGCCCGAATATCTCGAGGCGGCGCGCGCGGCCTCCGGTCTGCCGGCGCTGCGCAAGGACTTCATGTTCGAGCCATACCAGGTCTTCGAGGCACGCGCCTGGGGCGCCGACTGCATCCTTGTCATCATGGCGAGCGTCAGTGACGACGAGGCGCGCACGCTTGTGGATACGGCGCATGACCTGGGCATGGACGTTCTCGTCGAGGTGCATGATGGAGCCGAGCTCGACCGCGCCTTGCCGCTCGGCACGCGGCTCATCGGCATCAACAACCGGAACCTCCGGACCTTTGAGACGTCGTTGACCGTTTGCGAGAGCCTTGCGCCGCGCATACCCGGCGACCGCATCATCGTGGGCGAGAGCGGCATCTTCACCCATGCGGATGTCCAGCGCCTGGCAGGTTCCAACATTCGCGCCCTCCTCGTGGGTGAGAGCCTGATGCGCCAGGTGAATGTGACGGCGGCGACACGCGCGCTGCTCTTCGGCGAGGCGGCGCAGCCGTGAAAGGCCTGACGCATCTCGACGCCTCCGGCCAAGCTCATATGGTCGATGTTTCCGCGAAGCCCGCGACGAGCCGCGTTGCGACCGCCGCGGGTGTGGTGCGCATGCGGCCTGAGACGCTCGCCTTGATACGAGCCGGTGACGCGAAGAAGGGCGATGTACTCGGCACCGCCCGCCTCGCTGGCATCATGGCCGCCAAGAAGACGCACGATCTCATCCCACTCTGCCATCCGCTCGCGCTGTCGAAGATCACCGTGGATCTGGCTTTGGATGACGCTCTGCCCGGTGTCCGCGTGACGACGACGGCGAAGGTCAACGGGCAGACCGGGGTCGAGATGGAAGCCCTGACGGCGGCGAGCGTCGCCTGTCTCACCATCTATGACATGGTGAAGGCCGTGGACCGGAGCATGGTGATCGGCGAAATCCGCCTTCTCGCCAAGAGCGGCGGTCAATCCGGCGATTTCCGCGCAGCGGAGCCAGGCACGGAGGAAGGGCCTTGAGCGGAGAGGGCAAGAAGGCGGCGGGCGCTGACCTCACATCAGTGGCGGATGCCCTGGCGACGATCGTCGGCATGGCTCGCTCGGCGTTGCCAGCCGAGCACCTTCCGCTTGCCGAATGCCGCGGCCGTTATCTCGCTCATGATCTCGCAGCGTTGCGGACGCAGCCGCCCTTCGATGCCTCCGCGATGGACGGCTACGCTGTTCGTGACAGCGATGTCTCCGCGCTGCCAGCGACGCTCCGCGTCATTGGCACCAGCGCGGCTGGGCGTCGCTATCCCGGCGCGCTCGGCACAGGCGAGGCCGTCCGGATATTTACCGGGGCGCCCGTGCCGACCGGTGCTGACCGTGTCGTGATCCAGGAGGATACGAAGCGCGACGGTGATGATGTGGTCGTGACGACCCAATCATCATCGGGCGCCAATATTCGCGCGGCCGGACTTGATTTCACCGCTGGCGAGGTCCTCATCCGCGCGGGTGTGCGGCTCAATGCGCGGTTGCTCGCTCTGGCCGCCGCCATGGGCCATGGGGCCCTGCCCGTCTGCAGGCGTCCTCGCGTGGCCATCCTTGCCACGGGCGATGAGCTGGTCCGGCCCGGCGAGCCGATGGGTCCGGATCAGATCGTGACGTCCAACAGCTACGCCGTAGCGGCGATGGCCGAGGATGCAGGCGCGGAAGTGATCGACCTTGGAATCGCCGGTGACAGCTTCGTCGCTCTTGAAGCCGCCATCAACGCGGCCCGAGAGGCCAAAGCCGATGTGCTGGTGACGCTGGGCGGGGCCTCCGTCGGCGACCACGACCTCGTGCAATCGGCCCTGACGGCCCAGGGCATGGAGCTTGGCTTCTGGCGGATCGCCATGCGCCCGGGCAAGCCCCTCATGCACGGCCGGCTTGGTGACATGGCGATCCTCGGATTGCCAGGAAACCCGGTCTCCGCAATCGTCTGCGCCCAGCTTTTCCTGATACCCCTTCTGCGCCGGCTGGGCGGTGATCCCGACGCGCTCGCCGACATGAGCGAGGAGGCGGAACTCGCGGCAGACTTATCAGCCAACGACTTCCGCCAGGATTATCTGCGCGCCGAACTCATCGATCGCCCGGATGGCGTGCCGCTGGTGCGTCCCTTCGGACGGCAGGACAGCTCGATGCTGAGCACTCTTGCCGCCTCAGGCGCGCTCGTGCTGCGGCCGCCCCATGCGCCGGCCGCGAAGGCCGGCGCGCGGTGTCGTATCATGCGGCTTTCTTAGCGACTACGGCCGGAATGGACTGGCTGCTCGCGAACCAGTTCTGCGGGTTCCACTTGCGCTTTATCTCGAAAAGGCTTGGCGCACCATATAAACCCATGTAGTTTCGCCTAAAATATAGGTTCATTGCTCTATCTATCTGGCCGTCCCCGGGTGTAGAGCTGTACTCTTCGTTGTTTACTCCCAAATCAACGTCACAGTAATTAAAGTAGCATCCTTGCGTCGAGGGCGCATAAATATCGGGGTTTGGAACGCCTCCCTGATCGGCAAAGGCGGCTTTGTACATATCTTGCAGCCACTTAATATTGGCATGTGCAAGCGCTTGGTTGGCGCCCTCATCCTGCGAGTCTTCCTGCCAATAGGTTTCGTATTGAATTTTTGTAATAGACTGCCGCTGGACGATCGCCGTTTCGGAAACAGGCATAGGGTTGTCCGTGCCGCGCAGTCGATTGATCTGGCCACCATAGGAATCGAGCTGGAACAATGTCGCGCTTAGATCCGCCCCGGGGGGTTGGATGGTCATGTAGTTGAAATAAGCGTCACTCTGAAAACGCGTCACGGCCGTCGTCATATAGGCAGACTTATATTTCCCGTACCGATTGGCGCCAGAACCATTCACGTTCTGCGTCCCCTCAAGATAGGTATACTTTCGGTAAGGGAGAGCGTCATCGCCGGTCAGAAAAAGACCATTGTCCGCCAGCCACGCGGGATGACCAATATGAGGCGCGGGTGTGTTGGAGATTTCACCAATTCCGGCGTAGCGCTGCTTGCGCGCATTGGTCGTGGCGATCAGGGCCTGCTCAAAATCGCTCAGGTTTCCATGCAGGTGTTTATCATAGTAAGTGAATGACGACAGCGATAAGTCGCCAGTGTATTTATGGTTGATGTGAAATATGTGGAAATTATTCCACGTATCCTTCCGCTGATCGCACTCGTACTCGGCGTATGTCTGAAAATACTGAAATAGAATATCGCTTGTTATGTTGCCCCAAGGAAGCGTAATCGTGCTGATATACATATAATCAGGAGATCGCGGCAGTTCCTTGAAATAATAGTGGGTTATGATCCCAAAATTCCCGCCACCACCGCCTCGCACCGCCCAGAAAAGATCCGGGTTATTGTCTTTATCGCAGTAAATCAGCTCTGCTTTCCCGTTGCGAATGACAACGATGCTTACACCGGTTAGCCAATCAACGGTCAGTCCGTAGAGCCGGGAGAGGAGGCCATAGCCGCCACCCGTGACATGGCCGCCAAGACCAACGGAATAGCACGAACCGGCGGGCAACGTTTTCCCGAAGACGTTATTGAGAATCTGGTACATGTCCCAGTTGGCATTGCCGGTGCCGATATAATATCCCTTGTCCTTGTCGAGGCCGAAATCCCTCAGGCCGGTCACATCGACGATGCATTTGGTCTTGCTGCTATAAACGAAATTCTCGTAGCAGTGGCGGCCACTGACGATCTGAACTTCATCATGCTTATACATCGTGATGAAATTCTCCGCCGCATTCAGTGCATCTTCGGCGGTGAGCGGCGTATACACGCGCTCAAGATTAGGCGCGCTCCAGCGCTTGTCGAAGCCCTGCCGATCGGAGGGCGTAATGGCATCACCTTCTCTGAAAAGACATGTGGACATGGCTCACCTTCCCCAAGGTCACCAACGTCAAGCGCTTCCCCGCGCACATGGAAATTGCTCCATGATAAGCAAATCTATTCAATGTTAAATTGTTGCGTCAACACGAAAACCACTATATTTTTATCTTTCTTCTATTAACTATATATTTTAATGATCTTCCTATGGCGTATGGATCCCCCCAGTAATTTGGCGGAATTTTTTGAACGAGCGATTGTTAACGGCGTTGTTCTGACGACGCCCCGTGATCGGGGGCGTCATCCGCACCGCTGCTCCAATCCGCATCAATATAGAGGCGCCATCGCTGCTGTGCAGATCGAGAGCGTGGTAGGCGTCGGAACTCGAGAGAGTGGGCCTCACGCGGCTCCTTTTCCATGCGGAACCGGCTTATGAGCCCTTCCCGTCCTAATCCGGCCAGCGCAGAAGTGTCTCGACGCGGCGCTTGCGCCTGTCAGCGAGTGGCGTCGCGATAACACTGTTTGAGCGTTGCGCCTTGTCGAGCTCTTCATTGAGGCGCACCATCACGTCGTGTTCCTGCCCAGGATGCAGGTTGCACGGATCCATGAAGAAATAGCCGTGCTCGACTTCATGGTCGCGAACGATGACGGGCGGATTGCCAGCAGCCAGGGCGTCCGCCAGGTCCCACGCGGTTATGTGAGCGCCTTCCGGATTGACATCGACCTGGAGACGCTCAAGGGGGTTGTTGGTGGGGTCGGCGACGATGCGCGCGGTAATGCCGGGGCGGGCAACCAAGCCGATTTTCCAAAGCTCCAGGGCGCGCAGCTCACGGGTGCGGATGCCCTCATGGTCGCGCCGTTCCCAGGCCTTCAGGGCGGCAATCGTCCCGGCAATCCCTTCCTTGCCGACCTTCATGCCACGGCCAATGCCGAGGTTCTGCAGGAAGGCCGCGCGTACGAGGTCCTTGCGCCCGGCGACGATGCCGCCAGTAGGACCACCCAGGAACTTGTGGGACGAATAGAGCGCCACGTCGGCCCCGTCGGCCAGAAAGCCCCGCAGGTCATATTCCGACGCGGCATCGACGATGACCGGGACACCCCTCTCATGAGCGATCGCGGCGAATTCAGCCAAGGGGATCTGGCCAAATTGAACCGTGTGGTGAGAGACCACATACAGCGCTGCGGCCGTACGGTCGGTGATGGCCCCCGCGAGCTGGTAGCCATAGGCGCTCGTTACCTGCCCCACCGGAACAACCTTGGCACCGGCGAGGCGGACGCTCTGTTCGACAGGCGCGCCGAAGCTGACGAGATGTCCGCTGAGGACAACCACCTCATCCTTAAGCCCGCGAGCATCAGGGAGCCGCTCCACGGCTGCAAGATCAGAGCCCGTCATGGCTCCCGCGACGGCGAGCGTTATGCCTGCCGCGCAGGAGGCGGTCACAAAGCCACTGTCGGCACCGGTGAGCCGCGCGATCACCTCGCTGGCGCGACGTTGCAGGTCATTGATCTCGACGAACTGCGGCAGGACCTGCGAAATCGTGTCGACGGCGTCAGGCACAACGATCGAAGCCCCGAGGCCGGTCATCGTGCCTGATACGTTGATAATTGGACGTACGCCAAGGTCCATACGGATATCGGTGCTCATGCCTTACTCCTGCGAACGCGTCGACCGTCGCCAGCGAGGAACGATAGCCAACGTCTGAAATGCCGCTTCTGCAACGATCATCGGCAAGCGAAGCCGAACATGCGGGACGGGCATGGTGCGGATCCATGGAACCCCGAAAAGAGATATTGCCAGGCTGAGACATGTCCCTCACAGCAGCACAACATTCTCTCTCCTTCGAGGTCCCATGGATCGCCTCCGCCCCCCGGCAGCTCATCAATCCTGTCTTGTGATGCCGTTGTCGAAACCACAGCACGCTGTGCTTTCACGTCGGCTCGGCCTATAGCGCGCCGCCTCTGCCACATGGCTGCCGCGAATGGCAAAGCGGGGCTCGAACATTCGGGTGAGATGGGCGGTCTGCCCGAGCGAATCCATCACCGTCAAATCGTCGTCAACGAGATCGAAGACCGTGAACTCGGCGGCGGTGCCGACCGCCAGCAGATCCGCGACAGGCAAGCCAACGGCCGTCATCGGTGCGGTTGTCGAGGCGGTCACCACATCCTCGAACGGCATGCCCACCGAGAGAAGCTTCGACATGGTCGTGGCCATGTCCCAGACCGTCGAGTCCATCGAACGCAAATGCAGGTCCGTGGAGATCGAGAAGGGCTTCAATCCGCGCTGAAGCGCAACCTCGGCGACCTTGAAGGAGAACGACGCGCCGCCGTGCCCGATGTCGAGGCGAATGCCGCGCTCAGCGCATGTCACGACGAGATCCCACAGATGTCGGTCTTCGATGATCGACGAGCCCGCCTTGCCATTGAAACAATGGGTGACGATATCGCCGGGGTCGAGGAGCGCGAGCACCTCGTCATAGGTCGGTGGTGCCTCCCCCACATGGACCATCATCGGCAGGCCGGCGACCCGCGCCATCTTTTTAGCGATCTTAAGCGGCGTGATGCCCCAGCTGCCAACGATGACGCCGCTCGCGCGACATTTGATCCCCACGATAACGTCACGGTTAGCTTCGATGACGGCCAACGAGCGGTCCATGTCGATGGACCGTGTATCGATGAGCTCGCTCACGCGGTTGCAGGCGACGAGACCGATCGACCCGACATTGAGGAAGGCGCGGATCCGTTCCGGCGCCCTGTCGATCACATACTCCCGAAAACCGTGGAAATTGGCCTCGCCGGCCGAGCCTGCGTCAACGATTGTCGTCACGCCGCGCCGCAGACCTGCTTGCTCCGGCCGTATCGAGA
Organism: Chelatococcus sp. YT9; assembly: GCF_018398315.1. Classification (NCBI taxonomy): domain Bacteria; kingdom Pseudomonadati; phylum Pseudomonadota; class Alphaproteobacteria; order Hyphomicrobiales; family Chelatococcaceae; genus Chelatococcus; species Chelatococcus sp. YT9. The sequence goes on along the minus strand of NZ_JAHBRW010000001.1, from coordinate 4,082,521 downwards.
TGTCGGTTCCCCCGTGCCAGACATGGGCGTGCAAATCTACCCAGCCGGGCGATACATAGGCATTGTTGCCTTCGATGACGCGCATCTTGTCCGACGCGGCCAGGCCGCGGCCGACAGCGGCGATCTTGCCGGCCTCGTCGATCAAGATATCGACCTGCGCCTCGGGTGAGCCACCGTGGAAGGCGACTGGCCGCACGTTGCGCACGAGGATGCGTGCGCGTCCTCGGGCTTCCTGGGCCCATTGTTCCAGCATCAGAATTGTCCTTGCGTAATCATAAGTCTTTAGAAAATCGCGGGTCCAGCAGGTCGCGCAGGCCATCGCCCACGAGCTGCAGCGAAAGCACCGCTATGACGACCGCCAACCCCGGAAACAGCAGTATCCACCAGGCCTGATCCATATATTGGCGGCCGAGACTGATCATGGTGCCCCAGGTCGGCACATCCGGCGACACGCCAACGCCGAGGAAGGACAATCCCGCCTCAGCGAGGATGGCGCTGGCAAAGATGAAAGTGCCTTGGACCAGGATCGGCGATGTGATGTTACGCAACACGTGCATGATCATGATATGCGGCGTCGAGGCGCCGATGGCGCGAGCGGCTTCGACATAGGGCAGCTCGCGAATAACGAGCGTGGAGGCGCGCACGATGCGCGCCAGCCGCGGCGCATAGACAATCCCGAGCGCGACGATGACATTCACCAGGGTCGGCCCGAGCGCCGCAACCAGCGATATGGCCAACAGGATGTCCGGGAACGACATCATCGCATCGAGAAGCCGCGAAATGGGCGGATCGAGCCGGCGGAAGAAGCCTGCCAGCAGCCCGAGTGTGACGCCGACGATGGAGGAAAAAACCACCACGGCGAAGCCAACGAAAAGCGATGCGCGTGCGGAGTAGACGACGCGGGTGAATACATCGCGGCCAAAGTCGTCCGTGCCGAACAGATGCATGCTGGAGGGTGCGAGCAGCCGGTTGGCCACGGACAACCGTGATGGCGAATAGGGGGTGACCCATGGCGCCAAGGCACCCGCGAGAGCAAAGATCACGAGCACCGCGATGCCGACGATCATCGTCTTGCGCTGCATCGAGCGCCTGAGCAGCGAGGGCCGCGTCGCGAAGGTGTGGGTGTCGATCGTAGCCATCAGAAGCGCACCCGCGGATCGACGACGAGATAGAGCATGTCGATGATGAAATTCAGCAGGACGTAGAGCCCCGCGACGATCAACAGCGCGCCCTGGATGACCGGGTAATCGCGGCGCAGCACAGCCGAGACCACGAGGTTGCCGACACCGGGCAGGCCGAACACCGTTTCCGTGACGACCGCGCCCGAAATCAGCACCGCCGCCGTGAGGCCGATGACGGTGAGAATGGGGATGAGCGCATTCTTCAACGCATGCTGCAACAGCACCTTCATGTGGCTGACGCCCTTGGCGCGTGCCGTGCGGATGTAGTCGCTCGACAACACCTCAATCATGCTTGTGCGTGTGAAACGAGTGATGAGCGCAGAACTGATGATGCCGAGCGTCACGGCGGGCAGCACGAGGTGCTGCATGCGCCCCATGAAGCTCTCTCCCGGCCCGCCATAGCCCGACGTCGGGAACCATCCCATGCGCACGGAAAAGAACTGGATGAAGATGAGACCCAGCCAGAAGCTCGGAATACTGGCCGACAGCATCGCCACTGCCGTTACGAGCTGGTCCGTCCAGGTGCCGCGTTTCCACGCCGCCATGATGCCGACGGGCAATGCGATGGCGCAGGCGATGAGGATGGCGAAGACCGTGAGGAAGAAGGTAGGCTCGGCGCGTTGGGCGAGCGCGCTTAGCACGGGCTGGTCGAGAAAGATCGAGCGACCGAGATCACCGCGCACAACCTGTTCGAGAAAAGAGAGATACTGGATCAGCAGAGGCCGATCGAGGCCGAGTTGGGTGCGCAACGCAGCGATATCCGCGGCGGTGGCGTCAGGCCCCAGCATGACGGCGGCCGGATCGCCCGGCGTGACGCGGACGATGACGAACACGACGGTCGCCACAATGAACATGACAACAATCATGCCGACAAAGCGATTGAGGATATAGCCGACCATGACCCTGACCATTGCGAGAGAGAGGGGGGCCGCGTCTCCCCCACGCGGCCCCGACCGAGACAATCAAACGATTGGCCCGGCTTTCGTCAGTCCAGAGAGGCGTTCCAGAAGAACGGCCATGGGGCTGGCTCCACGCCCTTCAGATTCGGCGCCTGCGCGTAAAGCGCATTGAAATTGCCGACCTTGTAGAGAGGCGCCTCGGCGAACACGGCCTCCTGCACCTTGGCAAACAACTTCACACGTTCGTCCGTATTGACTGCCGTGTTGAACGGGCCAACGGCCGCTTGTTTCGCAGGCGTTGACCACCAGCCCGGCGAGGCGTCGGACATGTAGCTCGACAGGGCCGGCTCCGGCAGGAACGGACTATGGGTGATATAAATTCCCCAAAGCTTCGGATCAGCCCGGCGTTGCGTGAGCGTTGCCCAGTCGACCACCTGCATGTCGACTTTGAAGCCCGCCTGCTCCAGATAGGCCTTGGCCACCTGAGCCATCTTGTAATGGAATTCGTACTGCCGGCTCGTCAGAATGACGAGTGGCTCGCCCTTATAGCCGGCCTTGTCGAGAAGCGACTTGGCTTTCTCCGGGCTCGCCTGATTGTAGAGCTTTGTGCCCGCCTCGGTATGCCAGATGAAGCCCTTCGGATAGAGCGCACCATCGACCTCATAGAACTCCTTGGAACCGAACGCGGCCAACAGCATATCGTTGGGATCGAGCGCAGCCTGGACCGCCTGCCGTACCTCGAGCCTGGATGTGATGCCTTCCTTCGTATTCATGACGAAGACCGGCCAACCGAAAGATTTCAGAACGGCCGGCGTCGACTTACCCGTCTTCAGACGGTCAAAGGACTCGACCGGCAGGGAATCCGCGTAAGCAAACTGCCCCGCAACGGCCCCTTCAACACGCGTATTGGGATCCGGCACGGGAACAAAGCGGATCTCGTCAAGGTATTGCTTGCGCGCGCCGCCGTAAAAATCCGAATCGCCGGAACGTGATTTGTATCCATCGAAGCGGGTGAGCTGGATATACTGGTCGGCCTTGCGCTCCTTCAAGGCATAAGGGCCCGTCCCGGCCACCTTGGCCAACGGAACCGCCTGATTATCCGCCTTCAGCACGATGGCTGCCGAATTGTTGAAGGCCAGCAAAGCCAGAAGCGGGGCGTAGGCCTCCTTCAGCGTGATCTTCACGGTCAGGTCGCCGACCGGCTCGATCGAAGCAATATTGGTCGCGGTCTGCTTGCCGCGAGAAGCATTCTCCGTCCAGCGCTTCAGTGAAGCGACCACATCGCGAGACGTCATGGTGCCGCCGTCGTGGAAAGCAATTCCATCACGCAGCTTGATTGTATAGATTTTGCCGTCCGGCGATATTTCAGGTAGCGCCTCAGCAAGAAGAGGCGTGATTTTCCAGTCCTTGCCGAAGGTATAGAGCGTCTCGAAGATGTGCTGGCTAACGATGCCGACCAGATCGGCCGTCGAGACCATGGGATCGAGCGTCGGCGGCTCGCCGACGGTTGCCACGTTGATAATACCGCCACGCTTCGGCTCCGCGATAGCACTCCCCGAATAAAATGGAAGTGAAACCAAGGCCACTGCCAGAAGGGAATGATACTTCCGTTTCATTATGTCTCCCCTTTTCGTATTTATAATATAAATACGCGGTTTATTACGGTTGTTCTATTCTTATTTTAAAAAAAGAACGCAGCTCGGCGTTCCTACGTCTAGCCGAAAGTGGGTACGGTAGCCGCGCCCTTCTTGCCAGTCGATTTCCCATACCATGACACTGTCATCATTCTGGTTCGCTGTGATGACCCAGCGTCCGCACGGTGAAAAGGCAAAGTCGCGCGGCTTATCACCACCACTCGGCATATCGAACCAGGGTGCTATCGCGCCCGTCGCATCGTCGAATTCGAAGAAAGCAATAGTGTGGGCGCCGCGGTTCGAGACGGCGAAGATACTCCGGGTCGGATGCCAGTGCAGCCCCGCCGCGGTGTTCTCGCCGGGAAAAGGCGTGCGCAGTGTCGAAACACGCGCCGTTTCCTCAAGCCGGCCGTCGCGGAAGCTGAGCGACGAACCCTCGCTTGCCAGTTCGTGAACGAGTACAACATGGCGCCCGTCTCGACTGAAACGAACAAGCCGTGGTCCCGAGCCCGCCGGGGCGTGCCACACGAGCGGCGGCGTTGACGTGAGCCGGCCATCATTGACGGGATAACAAGCAACCTCATCCGTGCCGAGGTCCGGAACCACGATCCAGCCGCCATCGGGTGAGAAGCGGGCCGCATGGGGATGCGGAACAGTCTGTCGTAGGGGGTGGACACTATGACCGTGGCGCTGGACCATGCTGCCCTCGTCCGCAACTAAGCCGTCCGCGTCGATGCCGCGCGTCAGGACATGTCCGCTGCCGTAGCATGCACCGGCGAGCCATCGCCCCGTCGGATCAAGATCGAGATGACACAACACGCGCCCGGGAACTGGCCGGCGATGAACGAGGCGAAGCCTACCCATTTCACAGTCGGCTGCAACGGTCGCGATGCCGCTCCGCGCGTCATCAACTTCCAGCGCCGCGAGAAAACGACCGTTACCGAGCGGCTTGAGATAGGATGGGTTCGGCAGATCGCGGAGGCAATCAACCAGCGCGAGATGTCCATCCTCGCCAAGCCGGACGAGAGAGACCCCCTCTCCGGCCGCCCGAAAATCCCCGTAGCTTTCAGTGAAGCTACCAACTGCGAAATAGCGCTCAGTCACAGGCACCTCCCTCGCAGGAGCGCCCGACACGAGACGGTGGGTAGCATCGAATAGCTACCATCACTTCCCGCTGTGGGCGCTGGACAATTCATTTACGCGCCCTCGGCGGTGGGCCACTTGATTCCCGTACATTAAGCGTCGGGTCGAGCGTAATCCGTATGGGGGGCCCGGCATATTGCCCCAAAACCCTTTCATGAAGGAGCTTGAGCGCGAGCCGTCCGAGCGTCGACGGAAAAGGGTCGACCGTGGTCAGGGGCGGATCGAGTGAGCGTGCGAGAAGACTATTGTTAATAGCGGCGACGGAGACGTCTTGGGGAATACTGAGCCCCCTCTCGCGCAACGCGCGCATTACACCCACGGCAGTCACGTCGTTGCGCGCAAAGACTGCCGTGAACTCGACGCCCCGACGGACGAGATCGGTCACAGCAGCGTGCCCCGCCTCCTGAGAAGGCAGATCGGGAAGGCATACCAGCTCCCCATGCTGCGCCACGCGCGCTTCCCTGAGCGCCTCGCTATAGCCGCTGTAGGGTGAGAAATTGTGGAAATGCGGCGCCCCTTCGACATAGGCAATGCGCCTGTGACCAAGCGCGATGAGATGCGCCACGGCAAGCTTCGCAGCCGTCAGGTAGTCGGTTGAAATGGCGTCGATCTTGAGCCCTTTCGGCCAGCGGCCGACATAGACGAGGGGCTTGCCGACCTCGATCACCCTGAGAGCGCCCGGGGTCGGGCGATCCACCGCGCCGGGCGCGACGACCGCCCCGCCGATACTGGGATCGTTTGCAACCTCGCCAAGCTGCTCGCTCTCACTTTCGAAGCGATATTCGGACTGGCTCGCCATGACCTTGAGATCATGGCTACGCGCCTCCTGCTCCATGCCATCGATCATCTCGCCGTAGAACGGACTCGAAAAAGTGGGGATGATCAGCGCGAGCCGCGTCGGACGCGCGGGACCAGGGCGAATGCTCGCCAGGCGGTCTACGACAAAAGTACCACTTCCAGGCCGACGCTCAAGCCGCCCGGCATCAACAAGCGCATCAATCGCCCGCCGAACGGTGGTGCGCGACAGGGAATATTCCTCCATGAGCTGACGCTCAGAGGGGATCGAGTGGCCGGGCACATAGCGCCCTTCCTCGATTGCCTCGCGCAGCGCGCGCTCCATAAGTCCGGTCTTATCTGCGGTCATGGATTGTATCGCTCCATAGAACATGTATTCTACATGAACGCTCAAACGACAACAACAGCTGAAATGATAATACCGGTCACAAAGGGGGATTTTTTATGAAAGCGATTATCGCTGGCGTGTGCTGCCTCGCGGCGCTCTCAAGCGCGGCCGTCGCGCAGGACAAGACCTTCAAATATCCGAGCTGGATGTGGGAAGAAGGCCAGGTCGGAGCCTGGCACAAGGAGCGGAAGGCGGAGTTCGAAGCCAAGCACCCGGGCGTGAAGGTCGAGGCCACGGTGCTGTCTCCAGCCAATTTCGAGAACGTCATCACAACGCAGATCGCCGCTGGCGATGTGCCAGACCTCATGCCGGCTTACACCAACATGCTTGCCCCGCTTATCGATGCGGGCGTGCTCGCGCCGCTCGACGACTGTATCGCGGCCTCCTCCTACAAGGACAGGCTGCTATCCTCGATCAAGTTCGCGCAGAAGGACGGCAAGACCTATGGCGTGCCGCTCACAATGAGCCCTCAGTCCATGATCGTGAACAAGGCCCTTCTGGAAAGAGCCGGTATCACGAGCATCCCGACCACGCCCGAAGAGTTCCATGCCGCCGCGAAGGCGGTGAAGGAAAAGACCGGCCAGTGGGGATATGGCTTCCCCAACAACATGTCGAACGCGCTTTTCCCCTATCTGCAGAGCATGCAGTGGGTGATCGGGCTGGGTGGCGACTGGTCGAAGCCGGACGGCACCATCACCGCGAACGATCCGCTGACGATTAAAGGCGTTTCATGGACCAAGCGCTTCCTTGACGAGGGCCTGAGCCCAAAAGGCCTCGATGCCAACGCGATTCGCACCATGTTCGCAGAGGGTAAGGTCGCCTTTATCTTCGACGGTCCCTGGGTGATCGGGCAGGTCAGCACCACCAATCCGGATCTCCTGAAAAAGGTGGACTTCGCCGTGATGCCGACGCCGACCCATGCGGCCATCACCGGCGGCGCCTACTACACGATTCCCGCAGGCTCGAAGCTGAAGGCCGAGGCCTGCGAGTATCTCGAGATCATCAACGCAGAGCCGGCCCAGCGCGCCTATGTCGAGAAGCTCCTGCAGATTCCCGGCACGGACGTGAAGCTCAGCCCGGAATTCCTCGCCAGCAACCCCTGGGTCGGCAAGATGGTCGAGATCGCGGCGAAATATCCTGGCGGACTCGGTTATGCCCCGCCCGGCTACGCGGTCGATGCGGCTGAGTTCCGGCAGATCGTCTCTGACCATCTCGCCAAGATCTATGCGGGGACGGCGACGGTCGAGGAAGGCCTGAACCAGGCACAGAATGCCTTGGAGACCTGGGCGAAAACCCGGTGACGGCCAGGCTCACCTCCCGGTCCTATGTACGGTCCGCGGTCGCCCGCGGGCCCTCCCGCCGAGCCTGCGGCAAGGCGGAAGGATCCTGACCCGCTGGGGGCTGGGGTTTAGGTGGCCGTTCACGTGCCGTTTCCCCGACGCTTCACAGCGTTCACTCATCTACAGACGATCCGTCATCACCGACCGTTCGCGGCTTTCGAGGCCGGGCTAGGTCCCGGCTCTCCCACTGCCGGGGAAAGGCCTGTCCGAAAAAGATCGCCATGCCTCTCCTGTCACGATGATTCCAGTCCATGCCAGTGGACCCACCGATCTGGTATCGTACCAGTCTAATACCAATTTGCGAGCGATTCATGAAACGGGACCCATCGGCGGTGGTCATTCAGCCATCGCGTCCGGCGCCCATCGACTGGATGCCCGTCTGGCTCATTTTGCCGGCGGGGATCATTATGGCGGGGCTCCTCTTCTATCCCATCGTGCGGGGCATCGCGCTCAGCTTTTTCAACACGCGGCTACTGCGCTACAGCGAGGGCCAGTTTATTGGCCTTGCCAACTACGTGGCTTTGGGGAGCGATCCGGCATTCTCGAATTCCGTAACGGTGACTTTCACCTACGGCATTGTGACCATGCTCTGCACCTATTGCCTCGGGCTCGGCTTTGCGTTGCTGCTCAACCGCAAGATGCCCGGTCGTGGCTTCATTCGCACACTTTTCATCATGCCGTGGGCCATCCCCGAAGTTGTGGCCGTCATGATCTTCGTGTGGATGCTGGATGCCCAGTATGGCGTCATCAACTACGTCCTGGTTGAAGCCGGCATTCTCAGTGCTCCAGCCGCCTGGCTGACAAGCGCAGGGCTGGCCATGCCGGCTCTTGTGCTGGTTACGAGTTGGCAGCAATTCCCCTTCGCGATGCTGATCCTGCTTGCCGGTCTGCAGACCATTCCCGACGAGCAGTATGAAGCCGCGATGGTGGATGGCGCAGGCGTTTTCCGGCGCTTCATCCACGTGACGTTGCCTGGCTTGAGAGCCGTCAACGTCATCCTCATCCTGATCCTGATTCTCAATTCCTTCCGCCGCGTGACGATGATCTATGCGATGACCGGCGGTGGGCCAGCGCGCGCGACGGAAACGTTGTCGATTCTCACATATAACGTCGCCTTCCAATATCAGCGCATCGGCTACGCCTCTGCGGTCGGCGCCGTGCTTCTCGTAATCCTGCTCTGCTTCAGCCTGGTTTATTTCTTTCTGATCGCCCGCCGGAGCGAGACACCATGAGATCCTTCGTCAGTACCGCAAAGAGGATGGACTCGTCTTCGATCGCAGGGTCGTCGCGGCTCGCGCTTGTGAGAAGCACCGCTGCTTTCATCTTCACGCTGCTCTGCGCGGGGATCGTGATCTTTCCGTACTATTGGATGCTCGTATCCTCTCTGGACACCGGCTCTCTCTTCGAATGGCCGCCGCGGATCATTCCCAGCAGCATTTCCCTCAAAGCCTATGAAAAGATCTTCACAGAGCGCGCGGTACTGACCTGGCTGACCAACACCGCCGTCGTGGCCTCCGCAACGTCGATCTTCTGCACCATCGTGGCGATCAATGCCGGCTATGCTCTGTCGCGCTTTCGCGGCAAAATGACCGGCGCTTTCGGGATTTTCATCCTGTTCTCGCAAATGCTGCCCGCGACGCTGATCGTCGTGCCACTCTATGTGATCTTCCGGCAGCTCGGCCTCTACAATACCCTGATCGGGCTTGCGATCGCCGACGCGGCCTTCATTCTGCCGCTCGCGACCTGGCTGATGAAGGGCTTCTTCGACCGCATTCCAGCGGACCTCGAGGAGCAGGCACAGATCGATGGCTGCAGCCGCATGGGCGCCTTCTATCGGGTGACCCTACCGCTGGCCATTCCCGGGCTCGTGGTGGTGACAGCCTTCTCCTTCATCACCGGATGGGATGAATTCTTCCTGGCGCGCACGCTCATCGCCACCCAGAGCAATTGGGTGCTCTCGGTCGGTCTCACCTCCTTCGAGAGCCAGTATTCGGTGGCGTGGGACGAGATGATGGCGGCGTCGGTCGTTTTCGCGCTGCCCGCTGCAGCGTTCTTCCTGGTCATCCAGCGCTATCTCGTCTCCGGCCTGACGTCCGGTGCCGTGAAGGGCTAGGCGACAGCAAGGCCATCGAGATCCGAGGCGCGGCTGACAGATGTCATCCGCGCCTTGTTTGTTTTAACGAACGGTGATCGTCGTAAAAAACAGCACCGTCAGACCAATGTGGTGCGCCTATGGCCTGATGCTGCAGCAGGTCTGAAATATCCCTTTCCGACTTCACTTTTTGCGAATACGATCCTCATAATTTCATCGTCGCGCGCATCAAACGGCTTCATTTAAATAAAAGTAGGTCGAGCTCGCGCGACGTCAGAAGGGGAGCTCGCTTCATGCTGCAAGCTGTGCGCCGTGCCTTCATTCTGCTCGCCATCGTCACGTCATCGACTATGGCCGTGGCGCAGACGAAAACCGTGACCGTGGCTCAGGGCTTCGATCCACAGACTCTCTGGCCGAATGGCACAACAGCGTCGGACAATCTCAATGCCGGCGGCGTGATCGTCGAGCCTCTGCTCTGGAACAATCCCACCAGCGGCAAGACCGAACCTCTTCTTGCCGAAAGCTGGGAGCTCGTCGCGCCAACGACCATGAAGCTGACAATCCGCAAGGGTGTCAGCTTCAGCAATGGCGAACCCCTGAACGCCGATGCGGTGGTCCACAGCTTCAAGGTGTTCCTCGACCCGAAGCAGGCGCCTGCGTACGCCAATTATGCAGCGGCGGTCGACCGGGTCGAGAAGCTCGACGACATGACCGTCGCCGTGCACACCAAGTTCCCCTACCCGCCCTTCGAGCTGATGCTGACTCAGGTCTACATCACGCCGCCCGCTTATTGGTCGAGCGTCGGACTGGAAGCCTACGGCCAGAAGCCAATTGGTACTGGACCGTTTATCCTGAAGGAGTGGATTAAAGACAATCAGCTGGTCATGGAGCGTAACACCCAGTATTGGGGCAACGGGCCGAACGGTATCGATCGTCTCGTCTGGCGCCCGGTGCCTGACGATGCAGCCCGTGTCGCGGGCTTCACGATCGGCGAGTTCGATGTCGCCACGAATATTCCCATCACCGCCATCGGCGACATCGAGCGTCTGCCCGACCGCGAAGTGATGCAGGTGCCAAGCTACAGGATATTTCAGCTGATTCTGTCCTCGCTCGAGGAACATCCAAGTCCTCTGAAGGACAAGCGCGTCCGCCAGGCGATGAACTATGCCGTCGATAAGAAGCTCATCATCGACAGCCTGTTCGCCGGCCGTGCCTTCCCGCTCAACGGGCAGGTGCTGCGCAAGGAACAGCTGGGCTTCGATCCATCCCTTAAGGACTACCCCTACGACCCGGAGAAGGCTAAAGCGCTTCTGCGCGAAGCCGGCTATCCCGATGGCTTCGAGATCGTCTTCAAATTTCCTTCAGGCCGCTATGCGCAGGACCGCGAGGTGTCCGAGGCGATCGCCGGAATGCTGGCCAAGGTGGGCGTTCGCACAAAGATGGTGTCGCTCGAGGCCGGTGAGTTTCTGCGCCAGCTCCGGGCGCGTGAACTGCAACCGATGGCGTTTCTGGGACTTGCGCCCCTTGACGACCCCGACTTCCAGGTTGCGCAATATCGCTCGTCCTGGCGCTATTCCTACATGCGCAATGCGGAGCTCGACGGCTTAATCGACGCTGGCGCGCGCGAGACGAACCGTGACAAGCGTACCGCCATTTATCGCCAGGCCATGCAGCTCATGCACGAAGAGGCGCCTATCGTCTTTCTCTACGGCGGATACGACTTCTACGGCGTCTCGAAAAAGCTCGAGGGCTTTCAGCCGCGCGGCGACCAACGCTTCTTCTTCTACGGTGTCACTCTAAAGCCGTGACATTGGCATCGCCAGGAATTCGCCAGTTGAGAAGTCGCCTGTCCGGAATGTTCCGAAGACTATGGGAGTGCAAGGAACGTCATGCCATCATCGTCATCTGATGCCATCGTCGTCGATGGCTTGAACTGCGCGCGCGTCAGCCGCGAGCAGATGCTGCGCACGCTGGAGGGCGGCGTCACAGCCATCAATCTCACCGCGATCCGTCCGCCCCACGATTTTGCCACCGCCATGCCGGCGCTAGCGCGAAGCCTGGCGGTCATCTCAGAGAACCACGACATCGCCGTCATCCCCCGCAGCGTCGCCGATATCAAGGCAGCGAAAGCCGCCGGCAAGCTCGCCATCATTCTGGGCGCGCAGAATTCGGTCGTGGTGGAGGAGGATCTGGAACTTCTCCGCATCCTGCAACGCATCGGCTTTCGCATTCTCCAGCCAACCTATATGGAGCGAAACACTCTTGGCTGCGGCGTGCTCGCAGAGGGCGGAGACGACGGCTTGACCGAAAAGGGCGAGCGCTGGGTCGAGCTCATGAATGAGCTGAGGATCCTTATCGATCTGTCCCACGTGGGCTACCGCACGGCCGCCGACGTGCTTGCCCGTTCGAAGCGTCCGGTCATTTTCAGCCATTCCAACGCGCGCGCGGTGTGCAACAGCCTGCGCAACATTCCAGACGAGCTGATCCGCGCCGCCGCGCGCACGGGCGGCACCGTCGGTCTGACGCCCTGGCCGCCTATGACACGGCATGCGACGCGGCCGACACTGGACGACTGGGCAGAACAGGTCGCCTACGTCGTCAATCTGATCGGCATCGACCATGTGGCGTTCGGCAGCGACCTGTCCGAGGGAACCTATGCATCGGAGGAGCAGTGGCAGAAATCCTTCGGTCCCCGCGGCATGTATCCCGAGGTTACCGGCGTCATGGGTCCCTGGTTCACCTTCACCTGTCGCATGACTGAGGGCTTCGAGAGCCTCGCTGAAACGCCCAATTTGAGCGAAGCGCTAAAACGCAAAGGGTTCAGCCCGTCGGATGTCGACAAGATCATGGGCGGCAACCTCTTGCGCGTTTACGCCGAAGTGTGGGGCGGCTGATCAGTCCCTCTCCACCTCACGTTGTTCATCTCCCAGCCGGAAGTGGGGCCAGAAAGAAGCCCCGCCGGTCGACCGAATGTCGCGACCTTAAGGCTGATTTCAGCAGTATTTCAGGTGGACTGCATCGTCACGAGCCGCACCTGTTTCCAGTAGAAAGATCCAGCCGGGCCAGAAAGCCCGGCTGGATCCTGCGTTGGTTCCGCTTCTGGGGGGGAATGGGAACCTCACGCACCCCAGATATCACGCATGACCCGAAGCCAATTGCCCGAGGCGATCCTCTCGATGTCGGACGAGCTGAAGCCGCGGCGCCGCATGGCCTCCCAGATCCCGGGTGTATCCCTCATCGATTGAAAGCCGGTATTGAGGCGGGTCTCGTAGCGATACCAGTCACCGAGAATGCCGGTGATGTTTGGATATTCACCGTTCGGACCGACCGCCTTGTCCCATTTCACAGGATCGGGATGCGGCTCGACAAGGTCGGTCGCGAAAGACACGTGCTCGATCCCGGCGACTCTCACGAGATGCGCGACATGGTCGATATAGTCGTCGAGGGTGGGCCGGGTCTCGATCTTGACGAGCGGCGACCACAGCACCGCGCCAATGAGGCCGCCGGTTTTGGCGACCGCGCGCGCTTGGTCGTCAGACTTGTTGCGTGGATTGGGACAAAGCGCAAAGGCGTTGGAATGGCTGATGACGACGGGCTCCTTGGCGGCCGCCAGGTAGTCGTCGGTTGTCTTCGGGCCGCAATGTGACAGGTCAACGATGAGGTGCTGCTTGTGCATCTCGGCCAGCCACGCGTGCCCGGCTTCGGTGATGCCGAGATCGGTGCTCGCGTCGAAGGATGCGCCATAACCGAAGGCGTTCTGCTCGTTGTAGGTGGGCTGCAGGATGCGCAGACCCAGTGTCCGGAACGCACCGAGCAGCGCCACGTCGGCCTCGACCATTGTCGAGTTCTGGGTGCCGAGGATGACCCCAACCCGGCCTGTTTCGTGGGCTGCCCGAATGTCTGCGGTCGAGGACACGATCAGGGCGACGTCAGGCATCGCCTCGATGGTATCGCGCACGGCCTGCAGACGTGTGAGGGAGGCGACGAGGTCCCCGAGCACCGGCAGACATGTGTAGTTGAGCGCGGTGATACCCCCCTCATGGGTGCGCACCATCTGGTCGCGGTTCATTGATGCGCAATTCAGGCCGTCTATGACGATGTGGGACACTTCGGACACCTCCGGATTTCCTCTGTTCTTGATCGGCCGCCCCTGGTTGTGTGGGGCCCGGCGTCTATGCGGCCAGAAAAGGCAGACGACTGTCAGCCGGCCCGGCGCTACTTCTCGTCGCTGCGAAACAGAACCCACATCACCTTCGTGGGAATGGGGCCTGCATTGTAGTATTTATGGGGGCGCTGGCTGGCGAAGCGAAAGCAATCGCCCTGGCCCAGAACGTAACGCCGCCCATCGACGAAGAAATCGAGGCTTCCCTCAAGGATAACGCCAGCTTCCTCACCCTCGTGGACGAAGCTCTCGTCGCCCGATTTCCCGTTGGGCTCGATCGTCATCATGTAGATGTCCAAGCGCGGCGTGCGACGGAAGGGCGTGAGCAGTTCCTTCGTGATTCCCGTTTGCGCCAACTCAATGCGCTTGCGGTCCTTGACGCGCGCAATGGGCCGTTCGCTGTCCCCCTCGTCAAACGGCGGCTCGAACAGGTCAGCGATGTCCACATCGAGACCGTAGGCAAGCCGCGCGAGAACGCGCACGGATGCGGAGGAAAGGCCTCGCTCGATCTGGCTGATGAGAGCGATCGACAGCCCGGCTCGTTCCGCAACTTCCTTCAGGGAACGACCGCGCGCCAGGCGGAGCTGGCGAATGCGATCACCCACAGAGATGTCCGTTTCACGGTCCAGGGCGGCTGAATTGCTGGCGAGGGCAGGAATGGGCGTGACCTTCGATGCTTCATAATGAATTGGGTGACATTACGATATTTGTGAAATTTTCTTTTGTAAATTCAAAAAATAGCGATACGCTCGTCATAATTTAACTTCCGAGGAGAATAAGATGCGCCCCAACCTGCGTGCACTTGCGCTTGCGGTGACGCTTCCCTTCATGGCCTCCGCATTGCCCTTGTCGGCCAACGCCGTGGCGGCGACCCTGACCATCGCCCAGCCCTACGACCCAGCGGATCTGTTCGGCACACTGTCGACGAACAACCCGTCCTTCGCGATCCTGGAGCCGCTGTTCTTCAACAATCCGGTCAGCGGCAAGATCGAACCTCTCCTGGCGGAGAGCTTCGAGAAGGTGTCCGAGACTGAGATCCTCATCAAGCTGCGCAAGGGGGTCAGCTTCACCAACGGCGAGCCGATGAATGCGGATGCCGTGGTCCATAGTCTCCGCATCTTCATGGACCCAAAGATCGCGTCCGCTTACACGGTCTATTCGACTGGTCTTGCGGGCGCCGAGAAGGTTGATGATCATACGGTCCGCCTTCGTCTCAAATATCCCTACCCTGCCCTTGAACTGATGCTTGCGCAGGTGCTCGTGACACCACCTGCCTATTGGGCAGAGGTCGGACCTAAGGGCTTTGGTCAGAAGCCGATCGGCACCGGTCTTTTCAAGCTGACCGAGTGGGTCAAGGACGACCGGCTCGTGATGGACAAGAACACGGGATACTGGGGCAAGTTGCCGGAAGGCATCGATCGGCTCGTTTGGAAGGCCGTGCCGGACGATACCGCGCGCGCTGCGGGTCTTACGACGGGCGAATATGGGCTTGCCGTCAACCTGCCGGTGACCACGGCGATCGAGCTCGAGGCGCGTCCGGATTTGAAGCTGATCGGCGTCGACAGCTATCGGGTATTCCAGGTCGTGCAGTCGTCGCTTGAAACCCACCCAGGCCCTGTTCAAGACAAGCGCGTTCGCCAGGCGCTGAACTACGCAATCGATAAAAAGGCGATCATCGACAACCTCTTCTTCGGCAAGGGGGGGATGCTCCACGGCCAGATCCTGCGGAAGAACCAGCTCGGCTTCGATCCCTCGATCGACGACTATCCCTACGATCCCGCCAAGGCAAAGGCTCTGCTTGCAGAAGCAGGCTTTCCCAGCGGCTTCGAGGTCGGTTTCAAATGCCCGTCGAACCGTTATCCCAATGATCGTGAGCTTTGCGAAGCCATTGCCGGCATGCTCGATAAGGTCGGCGTGAAAACGAAGATCACCTCGCTCGAGTCAGGCGAATTCCTGCGTCAGTTCATCGCTCGCGAGCTGGCGCCTCTCGGCTTGATCGGCCTTGGGGTTCCCGATGATCCAGGCTTTGCGATCGCTGCCTATCGTTCGGACTATCGCTACTCCTATATCAAGAACGCCGAGCTCGATGCGCTGATCGATGCCGGAGCACGCGAGACCGACCGTGCCAAGCGCGACGAGATCTATAAGAAGGCGATGCGCATCATGCATGATGAGGCGCCGATCATATTTCTGTTCGCTGGCGTCGAATTCTACGGAACGACCAACAAGCTCGAGAACTTCAAGCCGAGCGGCGACCAGCGCTTCTATTTCTATAATACTTCGCTGAAGTAGATCACGCCTCGGTTCAGTGATGAGGGCCCGGAATAAAATCCGGGCCCCTTTTGTTATTCCTTATTGCCGAGCGTGACGAGCCCCGGGCCGTGGCGATCTAGCTGCAGGTTGCCCCCGATCGCCCAATCCGTGCGCTCGTAATCCTCAAACAGCACTGTCACCCACTCGGCTTTGGCGCCGAGGGTCGCAATGGCAGCCTCCGTAAAGGCCTTCGCCGCCCGCCGCTTGGTATCCACGTTGCGGCCTTTTTCCATCTGAATGGTGATGATCACTGTCGTGATGCCTTTTGCTCGTGAGGGGAGAGGTATGCGCTATCAGCCGTGGTGGCCGGGTTTCAGCGGACCGTGGCGGTCAAGTTGCAGGTTGCCGCCGATCGCCCAGTCCGTACGCTCATAGTCGCGGAACAGAATGGTGACCCAATCGCGCTGGCCCCCGAGCGTTGCCACGATGGCGTCGGTTACAGCATTGGCGACTTCCCGCTTTTTCTCCACGGAGCGGCCCTTGTCGAACTGAATGGTGATGATGGGCATCGATTAATCCCTGTCTGGCTGGTGATGGTTACGAACATCGGGTGGATATCCCCCTGCTTTTCCGATCTTGATCGATGCGGCTCAGGCTCAGCTGAGAAGATATACCCCTCGAAATACTCAGGCGTTTGGATCGTCACTTTAAGGATTCGGCCGGATTTCCCGCTTGTTTCGAGCCGGTCCGCGTGTTGAGACTGGCTCTGCTTCGGAACAGCCAAAGCCAATTCATGGCCCTGGATCGGCCTGAGGCCTCCTGTAGGCCTTAGGACTCCTGCGCTTTCGCGGCCTTCTCGCGCGCCGCATGGCGGTCGAGCAGCAATTCGCCGCCAATGGCCCAGTTCTCCTTGTCGTAATTCTCGTAGAGAACGGTGACCCACTCCGGCTTGACGCCGAGCGTTTCAACAGCCGCCTCCGTCAAAGCCTTGGCGCCGGCACGCTTGGTGTCGTCCGTGCGGCTGTTCTCAAACTGAATGGTAATGATCATGGTCGCCCCCTCCTGGGCCGGATCGATCGCGACGTCAGTTATCGGAAATCTGTGGGTCGAGCGCGTCGCGAAGCTCGTCGCCAAGAATGTTGAAGGCCAGGATCAGAAGCGCGATGGCGATGCCGGGGCTGAGTGAGACCGACCACGACAAGCTCATGTATTTGGCGCCGTCGCTGATCATGCCACCCCATGTTGGCGATGGCGGCTGCACGCCAAGGCCTAGAAAGCTGAGCGTCGCTTCCAGGAGGATCATGCGGGCGAGATCAAAGCTGGCATAGACGATCACCGCCGAGAGGACGTTCGGCAGGATGTGCTGCACCATGATGCGCGGCGTCTTCACGCCGATCGCTCGCGCGGCCTCCACGAATTCCTTGTTGCGGACGGACAGTACCGAGCCGCGCACCACGCGCGCGAAGCGCGGCCAGCCCGACAATCCCATGATGATGATGAGATTGGTGAGCGAGGGACCAACGACCGCCACCACGGCAATGACCAGGAGAACCAGCGGAAAGGCGAGCTGGATATCGATCAGCCGCAGGATGACCGCATCCGCCTTGCCGCCGTAGTACCCCGCGATGAGGCCCATCGCGACGCCCGCGAGGCCCGATACGAGGACAGCGAAGATACTGACGAAGAGCGTGATACGGGCGCCATAGATGATGCGGGAGAGAATATCGCGGCCGAGTTGGTCGGTGCCGAGCCAGTATCCCGGCACACCGCGCTCCATCAGCGCCGGCGGACGCAGGCGCAGGGTTAGCTCCTGGGCATAGGGATCATGCGGCGCCAATAGCGAAGGCGCCAGCGCGAACAGAAACCCGATCAAGATGATCAAGAGGCTGAGCTTGGCCGCCTTCTTCGCCACGAGGCGCTTCAGCACGCCGCGCCAGCGGCTTTCGATGGGGGTGGGCTCCGCTGCAGCGACAGGCGGTGACAAGGACATGGCGCCGCCTCAGTTGTAGCTGATGCGCGGATCGAGAACCGCGTAGAGGAGATCGACGACGAGGTTCACGAACACGAAAATGATCGCGAAGGTGAAAACGACTGCCTGCACAACGGGAAAGTCGCGCGCGTAGATCGCTTGGATGGCGAGGCGCCCCACTCCGGGCCAGGAGAATACCGTTTCGGTCACTACGACGCCTCCCATCAGGAGACCGACCTGGAGACCAATAACGGTGAGCACGGGAATGAAGCCGTTCCGCAGGGCGTGGATCCACAGCACGGTGCGCTCACGGGCGCCCTTGGCGCGGGCTGTACGGATATAATCCTGCCGCAGCACGTCGAGCATGCAGGACCGCGTGACGCGTGCGATCAGCGCGACGAGATTGAAGGCAAGGGTCGCGGCCGGCAGAATGAGATTGAGCCAGGAACCGCGTCCGCCCGAGGGCAGCCAGCGCAGCCATACGGCAAAGACAATGATCGAGATGATGCCGAGGTAAAAGCCTGGCAGCGCCTGTCCCATGAGCGTGATGCCGCGAATGGTGATATCGGCGGGCGTATTGCGGCGATAGGCAGCGGCCACCCCCGCCGGCACGCCGATGAAGAGCGCCATGGCCATCGTTGCGGCGGCCAGTTCCGTGGTCGCACCAAGGCGCTCCCAGACGAGGCTCATCGCCGGCTGGTTGAAGCGCAACGAGGAGCCGAAATCGCCCATGAGCCCTTTGGCGAAGAATGTGACGAACTGCTCCCACAACGGCTTGTCGAGGCCGTGCACGGACCGGAAGGCGGCCCTGGCCTCCTCGGTCGCGTTGGTCGGCAACATGAGGTCGGTCGGATCACCGCTTAGACGGGTCAGAAAAAAACACACCAGCATGATGCCGATGAGCACCGGAATCGTGAGGATGAGTCGCTGCACGATGTAACGGCCCATACATAGTTCCCCTGCCACCGTCGCACGTCTTTGAGAGCGACGGATCGCATTTTGCGACCGCTTGATTTGAAGTTGAGACGATCTTATCGGCCATGCTTAAATTCACAAGCATGAATTTCATGATGAACGATATTTCCGATTTAAAATTCACAAATTCGGAAACTGCATGCGCGGCCCCAAGTCATCCGTCCGGAAAGATGGGTGGCAGAGTTCGCAAAGAGAGAGCCTGTTGATCAGCAGAGAGGCGGCATACGGAGCGGCTGAAATCAGCCGCCCGCCTCGGGCGCGTGCTTTCGGGGTTGCGGAACACATAGAGAACAGCTATCGTCGTTCATGATTTGTTTCCTACTTCAGGAGCACAGTATTGAATAGGTGCGATTGCTCCTAAAAACTGATCGATCCTGGTGCTGGATGTGTTGGAAGCGGGCAAACGAAAGGCGGGGGTGGTCACAACATGCTGACGCGCAAGCAGAACGAGCTTCTTCGCTTCATCCACGAGCGGCTGCGGGAAACAAGCGTACCTCCCTCCTTCGACGAGATGAAGGAAGCGCTTGATTTGAAGTCGAAATCAGGCATCCATCGTCTGATCATCGCTCTCGAGGAACGCGGCTTTATTCGCCGGCTTCCTAACCGGGCGCGCGCTCTTGAAGTCATCAAGTTGCCCGATACCGCGATGGCCGCCGTGCCGCGTGGAAAATTCAGCCCAAGTGTGGTGGAGGGGGGCCTGGGACGTGTGCGCAACCTGCCTCCTGCGGCAGAAACCGATGCGCCAAAAACGATTTCGGTCCCGGTGATGGGGCGGATCGCCGCCGGCACGCCCATCTCAGCGATCCAATCGCGCAGCAACACACTGGCCATTCCGGTCGAAATGCTGAGTGCCGGCGAGCATTTTGCTCTTGAGGTCCGCGGCGATTCGATGATTGAGGCCGGCATCCTTGATGGCGACACGGTCGTTATCCGGCGCCAGGACATGGCGGATACGGGAGACATCATCGTTGCCCTGATCGATGATGAGGAAGCGACGCTTAAACGCCTGCGGCGCCGTGGCTCCTCGATCGCGCTTGAAGCGGCTAACCCGGCTTATGAGACGCGCGTGCTCGGCCCTGACCGGGTTCGGATACAGGGCAAGCTCGTCAGTCTTCTGCGTCGCTATTGAGGGGCGCCCTCTCCTCTCCCTCCTCGTTAGCCTCCGGTGCCGCATCGAGAGGATCGAGACTTTGGTGCCTCGAGGATGATGCAGCGGCTGGCGTTTTTGGGTCGGGTGGACGGCCCGCGGGCTGGGCCGGTTTGCCACCGGTGATCCAGGGACGCGATGCGGTGGAGAGCGCCTGAATTCGGCTGAAGCCGGCGCTAAGTGGATCCTCTACGAGCATGATGGCACCGCTGCGGTCGAGAATGGACCGGTCGATGATAGTGGCGGCCTCGCAGGTGCGTGGCGCCTGCAGCGGGCTCACGATGACTGCAGCACGTCGGCAATCCTCCGGGAAGGCACGTTTATCACGCACGAAGGCGATCATCTGACCGCTCTTTAAACGTGCGGTGCAGCCGAGCCGGTCACAGTGTGTGGCATGGCGCAGGGAAGGATCGTCGATAGCCCGCCCGTCACCGTCGGCTCGCAGCCACTGCTCCAGCACAAAGCCCGACGGCTTGCCGAGGACGATGAGCCGGCTGTCGGCGGCGCGCAGGGCGAGGCCGCTCGCGCCACGATCAATGTAAATGTCAGGAGGCTGTGCGCCGTGCGCCATCGCGAGCCCGATTACCGCGGGACACAGCGCAAGCCAGCGCAAGGCTGTTGTCCATAGGGTGATCCAGAGGATGGCGATGACCATCAGGCCGAGAGCGCCTACACCGAAAGCCGGCACGACCACGCGCGAGCGTTCGAGCTCGGCGACCGCGCGGGCGGATGCCAGCACCGGCACTGTGGCTTGGCCGATCAACCACCAGACCGGCCGGTCGAGCTCAAAGAAAGACGCAAAGACGCCGAGCACCGAGAGCGGCATGACCGCAAGCTCGATCAGCGGGAGCGCCATCGCGTTCCCGAGCAGACCAAACGGGTTGAGCGTCTGGAAATGATAGGCGCTAAACGGCGCCGTGGCTATGGTCGCGACCGTAGTGGTCGTGGTGAGCAGAAGCGCCCACCGCCCAACCGACCGCAGGCAGCCATAGCTGCCAGATGAAGGATCTCCGCCGACAAGGAGCCCCGTGGGCTTGACAGCAAAGGCGATCATGCCGGCGACAGCGGCGAAGGACATCTGGAAGCTAGGCCCTAGCAGGGCTTCAGGGCGCAGGGCGAGGCATATGAGTGCGGACAAGGCGAGATTGCGCATCGACAGTGCGGGTCGGTCGATCAGGATCGCGCCCATCATGACAATCGTCATCACGAGAGACCGCTGGGTCGCGACTTCCGCGCCGGAGAACAGACAGTAAGCCGTGGCTCCAAGCATCCCGATGACAGCAGCGATCTTCTTCACGGGCCAGGCGAGCGCGATCGCCGGCCACAGCGAGAGCATGGCTCGCGCGGCCCAGAACAGGCTGCCCGCAGCGAGCGCCATATGAAGCCCGGAGATCGATACGATGTGGTAAATGCCGGCTGCGCGCAAGGCATCGTTGACCTCCTCCGTGATCAGTCCGCGCTTGCCCGTAACGAGAGCCGCCGCAAGGGCTCCCTCCTGCCCGCCGGAGGCGTTGGCGATCCGCTGGGTCAGGGCATTGCGGGCAACATCATTGGCAATGGTCAAGGTGGTCCAGATATCCGGCGCTTCCGGCGGGGCCCGGATAGACACCTTTCCGACGAGCGAGCCGACAGCGCCAAGTTCGGCGAAAAAGGCATCTTTAGCGAAATCATAGCCGCCAGGGCGCGCCGCAGTCGGTGGCGGCAGCAGGCGGGCGGTCGCCTCGATGAAGTCGCCTGCCTTGACGCTAGCACCCGGCCGAAGGGAAACGCGCACCTGGGCCGGGCGCGCATGGGCTGCGAGATCTCCGAGGGTCGCGACCCTGACGACAATGCGAGGTCCCGCCGGACGCTCCTCGACGTTGAGAACGAGACCGCCGAGCTTGGTGATCACCGGTCGGGAGAGCACCGGCGCGCTGACGGTGCGCGTACGCCATGTCGCGGCGGCAAATCCCGCCATGACGGCCGCGACCGCGATCGCCACGCCCGACACCCGGCGATAGCGGCACGTAAGGGCCGCCGCGAAGACCGCGATGACGGCTCCCACTGCCGACGGCCATAGGGAGGGCTCTGCATCCGCCAGAAAGTACAGAATAATGCCGGCGCCGAAGGCAACGGGCAGCCAGAGGAAGGCCCGCCGTCTCTCGGCCTCCAAGGCGAGGAGATCCCGAAGCACGCCTCGCGCTTGGTCGGCGGTGAAGACATGCCACCCCGGCAGCAGGCTGCCCACCGCCGGACGCGGCGGTCGGCTATCATCGGCGACAATGATCGCGCGGCTCTTTTGGCGGGCCATACGTGCGAAACGCTCTGGGGGACGGCTGGCTACGGGCCAGATTGCAACGGTCGGGTTCTGAAATGCAGAAACGCAAGGAACGAACAAACACGTGATCGGCCGGCAAAAGCGCCGGCCTTGAAAGCACCGGAACGTGAAACATATTCCCGGACGCACAGCACCAGATCGGCCGCCGCCGGCGGAACTAGAAACAAACCAGTGGAACGATGGCCTCCGGTGAGGGAAAGAGCTTCTTACCCCCGGCCCGGCATCATGCTAAACGACGCCCGACCGTCGGCGGAAGCGAGTTCGAACCGCCACGGTCATCGCTTTGGCACAAGAGAGCACATATCTGAGATGACCGGAACCGTCGTTACGCGTTTCGCGCCTTCGCCGACAGGCTTCCTGCATATTGGCGGCGCCCGCACGGCCCTGTTCAACTGGCTCTATGCCCGCCGGAACGGCGGCAAGATGCTGTTGAGAATAGAGGACACCGATCGCGAACGCTCTACGGAAGCGGCCATCGCCGCCATCCTCGATGGCCTGAGCTGGCTCGGGCTCGATTGGGATGGCGATGCCATTCACCAGTTCTCCCGCGCGGCGCGGCACCGCGAGGTCGCTGAAGATCTGCTCGCGCGCGGACGCGCCTATTACTGCTATGCGACGCCGCAGGAACTCGAGGCCATGCGCGAGGAGGCTCGCCGCGAAGGACGACCGTTGCGCTACGACGGGCGCTGGCGGGATCGTCCCTCTTCGGACGCGCCGGCCGGTGTCAAGCCCGTGATCCGGTTGCGCGCGCCGACCGAAGGTGAGACCGCGATCGATGACCAGGTGCAGGGCCGTGTCACTTGGCAGAACAAAGATCTGGACGATCTCGTTCTGCTGCGGTCTGACGGCACGCCGACCTACATGCTTGCGGTCATCGTCGATGATCACGACATGGGTGTCACGCATATCATCCGCGGGGACGACCATCTGACCAACGCCGCACGGCAAAAGCAGATCTACGAGGCACTTGGCTGGGACGTGCCCATCATGGCCCATATTCCCCTGATCCATGGGCCAGACGGCGCCAAGCTCTCGAAGCGTCACGGCGCGCTCGGTATCGACGCCTATCGCTCCATGGGCTATCTGCCGGCCGCGTTGCGCAATTATCTGGTCCGCCTCGGCTGGAGCCATGGCGATCAGGAGATCTTTTCGACCGACGAGATGATCGCGGCTTTCGACCTGGGCTCTATCGGACGCTCTCCCGCCCGCTTCGACTTTGCGAAGCTGGAGAACCTCAACGGTCACTACATGCGCAGCGCCGACGACGAGGCCCTCGTTCGGGCTCTGGAAGATATCCTGCCGGAGCTCGGGCCGGCGCGCGGCCTCGGACCCACGTTGCCTCCCGACCTACGTGAGAAGCTGCTCGCGGCAATGCCGGGGCTCAAGGAGCGTGCCAAGACTCTGGTTGAACTGCTTGACAGCGCTTCTTTTCTCTACGCGTCGCGGCCCCTCGTTTGCGATGACAAGGCAAAGGCTCTTCTCAATGCGGAGGGTAAGGAGCGGCTCGCGCTGGTGCTCCCTGCTCTGGAAGGGATCAACGATTGGAGCAACGACACCACTGAGGCCGCGGTGAGGGCGACGGCCACCGAAGCGGGGCTGAAGCTCGGTCAATTGGCCCAGCCGCTGCGTGCCGCCTTGACCGGTCGCGGAACCTCACCGGGTCTCTTCGATGTCATGACAGTCCTTGGACGTGATGAAAGTTTAGGCCGTATCCGCGATCAGCTGCCCTGAGCCATTCCGACAGCTTGAACGATGGTCGTGGATGAGCTAGAGCATGTTCGGGGCGGGCTGGGATCTCGATGGATACTGGCATCAAGCCATTGATTCCGCGTGATTTCTTATCTCGCGGAGTCAATTGCAGATCCAAAATGGGCCGAAGACCCACCAGGGTGGGTCAGGAACGGCTCGACATTCATTGCCGTTGAGCTTTTATGACTTTCATGGGCAAGGGCATGAGATTGAACGTGATCGTTGCACGTCACGACGTTTCCTGCGCTAACCTTTTGAAATCTGGCGCACTCTCGAGCGTGGATCACTTCCTCCAAGCTCGTGCATGCGGTCTGGCTGTGACGGCTTCGCTGCGTTTGAGCAGAAGGATATATCCATGAGCGACAAGGCAATCACCTTGACTGTTGACGGAAAGGGCATCGACCTTCCTGTAAAGGACGGCACGATAGGCCCTAGCGTCGCCGATATCGGTGCCTTGTACAAACATAGCGGGATGTTCACCTACGATCCGGGCTTCTCCTCAACGGCGAGCTGCGAATCCGCCATCACCTATATCGATGGTGACGAAGGTGTTCTCCTCTATCGTGGCTACCCGATCGAGCAGCTCGCCGAGCACGGCGACTTCCTGGAGACGTGTTATCTTCTTCTCTACGGGGAACTGCCGACGGCAAGCCAGAAGGCGGAATTCGACTACGTGGTGACCCGCCACACGATGGTTCACGATCAGATGAACCGCTTCTTCCAAGGCTTCCGCCGTGATGCGCATCCGATGGCCGTGATGGTGGCATCGGTCGGCGCGCTCTCAGCTTTCTATCACGACTCGACCGACATCTCCGATCCGCAGCAGCGGATGATCGCGTCCATGCGGATGATCGCCAAAATGCCGACGCTGGCGGCTATGGCCTATAAGTACTCGGTCGGCCAGCCCTTCGTGTATCCGAAGAACGATCTCGATTACACGTCCAACTTCCTGCGCATGTGCTTCGGCGTGCCCTGCGAGGAGTACGTGGTCAATCCGGTCCTCGCGCGCGCGCTCGATCGCATCTTCATCCTGCACGCCGATCATGAGCAGAACGCCTCAACCTCGACCGTTCGCCTTGCCGGCTCGTCGGGGGCGAACCCCTTCGCCTGTATCGCCGCCGGCATCGCCTGCCTGTGGGGACCGGCGCACGGCGGCGCCAACGAAGCCGCCCTCAAGATGCTGGCGGAGATCGGCACACCCGACCGCATCCCCCAATTCATCGCCAAGGCCAAGGACAAGAACGATCCGTTCCGCCTCATGGGCTTCGGCCATCGTGTCTACAAGAACTACGATCCACGCGCCAAGATCATGCAGCGGACGACGCACGAGGTGCTCAACGAACTGGGCATCAAGGACGATCCGCTGCTCGATGTCGCTCTCGAGCTGGAGCGCATCGCGTTGCACGACGAGTACTTCATCGAGAAGAAGCTCTATCCCAACATCGACTTCTACTCGGGTATCACGCTGAAGGCGCTCGGTTTCCCGGTGTCGATGTTCACAGTGCTCTTCGCGCTGGCGCGCACCGTTGGCTGGATCGCCCAGTGGAAGGAAATGATCGAGGATCCGTCCCAGAAGATCGGCCGTCCGCGCCAGCTCTATATCGGCGCTCCCCAGCGCGACTATCTGCCGATGGCGCAGCGCTCCTGATATTTGAACTCCGTCAACGATATGGAAAAGGGGCCGTTCAGGCCCCTTTTTTGTTACCACCAGGGCACCGCTCACGATCGCCGCGAGTGCAAAACGTCCGTGATCACTTCGGCAGCCCTGTCGCTTGGACGAGCCGCGCCAATGCTCATGGCAGCTGCCACGCGATCGAAGGCGGCGAGCTGGGCCATGCGTTCCGGAGAGGCTGACAACAGGGGGAGAAGCGCGCCCGCGAGGTTCTCGACCGTACAGTTCCATTGCAGGAATTCGGGCACGGCGGGCTCGTCGAGAATGATATTTGGCAGACTTGCATGCTGGACGATGATGAAGTGCCGCACCTGCACCTCCAGCCGTGACACCTTGTAGGCCACGACCGTTGGAACACGTGCCAGCGCAAGTTCGAGCGTGACGGTTCCCGAAGCGGCGATCGCGGCGGTCGCGGATCGGAATGCCGCATATTTGGCCGCCTCGCCGGCGACGACGGTGGGCTTGACTGGCCAGGATAGTAAGCCTTGCTCAATCAGCGGCGCAACGTGGGGTACCGCCGGCAGCACCCAGTTCACATGTCCAACCTTCGCCGAAACGGCAGCCACCGTCTCGCCCAGGACAGGCATGAGGCGCGTCACCTCGGAGCGTCGGCTGCCGGGCAGAACGAGCACGGTCGGTGGCTCGACGTCATAGGGCGGCTCGATCCGCTCTCCACGGCTCGGGCGTAACACGTCAAGACGTTCGATCAGAGGGTGACCGACATAGGTGCACGGGGGACCGCCGAGACGGGCATGCGCGGCCGGCTCGAAGGGCAGCAGCGCCAGTACATGATCGACATAGGACCGCATCTTACGTGCCCTCCCGGGCCGCCACGCCCAGACAGTGGGGCTGACGTAGTCCACGATAGGCAGATCGGGCAGCTCGGCTTTGACGCGCCGCGCCACACGGTGCGTGAAATCCGGGCTGTCGACGATGACGACCAGATCGGGTCGCTGAGCGATGATGGCCTCGGCGGTCGCCTTAATGCGGCTGATCAACGTTGGCAGCCGTGCGATGACCGCCGCGAAACCCATGACCGCTATGTCCGACATAGGAAAGAGACTCTCTAGCCCCTCAGCCTCCATGGCGCGCCCGCCGACGCCTGTGAACAGCACGCCATCGGGCGCCAGTCGCTGGCGGAGAGCCTGCATGAGCCGGGCTCCGAGCTGATCACCGGATTCCTCTCCAGCGACCACAAAAATTCGCGCGGGCATGCCCTCTCCTCAGTCGTCCGACGCATAGTCCTACCGCCGCCAGCGGCCTCCAGGAGCATTCTCGTTGAAATCCGCTCCAGGCGAAATGCTCTATATCTTTGATTTTGCGCACTTGAGGACGCAAAATCGCATCGCTCATTTCCTGAATATGCTCAAGGGGGCGCTTACGAGAGATCGGATGCGCCGCTCACCTTTAAACGACCGTCGAGATCCGAACGTCACGAGCAATGTCGCTTTGGTGCTAGGGGGATCGGTGGGGAAGATCGACCCCGAGCAGGAACAATCCCCGCTGATCTGCTTCCCGGATTGTGCGTTCGATCTCGACGATCAATGTCGTACCCGCGCCAACAGCGATACCTTGAAGGCCCGCCGCAGCAGCTCTTACGACGGTACGCGGCCCGATCGTCGGCAGATCGACACGGAGGTCCTGGTCGCGTTTGGCTGTCTTCACCAGCACTCCGCCATGGGTGGCGCGCAGGCGCGGCCCTCTGCGGAGTTTCTGCACACGCCGCAGCATGGCGTCGGTGCCCTCCGGACCCTCGATGGCAGCGACCCAATGCGCACAGATGACCGTGGCCTGCCCGACATCGAAAGGCGAGAGAGAATCGAGCACTGCAAGGCCGCGCGCGATGCTGGACCAGCTGTCGGAATCCGGCGCGACGGCACCGAGCTGACCTTGCGGCGCGAGCAGCTCCGGCGCAAGCCGATCGATCCCGGCGACCGCAAAGCCTTCTTCCTCAAGGACGCGCACGACGCCGCCAAGAAGGCCATCGTCGCCGGAACCCAGGATGGCAGCGATTTCCTCGCGATTGCGGTAAGCTGAAAGCGCCCCCATAAAGGCGATCGGCTTGGGACGTGTGACGGTGCCGATCAGGACAACTTCCGCCGGTTTCCACGCCTTGAGGGCCGCCAGGGTCCGCTTGTAGTCGATGAGGTCGACAATCAGGTCGGCGCGGCGGGCAAATGCGCGCTCCGCGAAGCCGCGAAAGGCAAGAACCCTGACCGCCCTGCCCCGGCGCTTAAGGGCTTCTGCAAGCAAGTCCGGTAGTGCACCGCCTCCGGCGAGAAGAACGATCGGCGCCACGGCGCCGTCGGTGCTGGGATTGCTCGGCGGCGAAGTGTCGCTCACGCCTCTCGCGGCGTGCATATAGCCCGCTTCCCGCCGATGCGGATGAAGTCCAGCACCTCCTGAACGACCGCGAGCTTGTCGAATTCGGCGGCGACGTCCTCAACCCGTTCCATCAGGGTCCCTTCCGCGGCGAAGAGGAGGCGATAGGCCCGCCGGAGGCTATGGATATCCTCCCGCGAGAAGCCACGGCGCTGCAGTCCAACGATATTGAGACCGGCAAGATGTGCGCGGTTACCAAGCGCCATCCCATATGGGATCACGTCATTCTCCACGCCCGACAGACCGCCGACGAAGGCATGGGAACCAACACGCGCGAACTGGATGATCGCCGCGCCGCCCCCGACGATCACATAATCCCCCAGCGTCACATGCCCCGCGAGCATCACGTTATTGGAGAGGATCACATGATTGCCGACATGGCAGTCATGGCCGATATGTGAATTGGCGAGCAGTGCGCAATGGCTGCCGACCACGGTCTCGAGGCCGCCACCTTCCGTGCCCGGATTGATCGTGACACCCTCGCGGATCAAGCAGTCGCTGCCGATGGTCAGTGTGGACGCCTCGCCGCGATACTTCAGATCCTGTGGCTGGTGACCGATGGACGCGAATGGAAATATACGCGTGCGCGGGCCGATCGTCGTCCGGCCGGCGACAACCGCGTGGCTGACAAGCTCGCAGCCGTCACCGAGGGTGGCTTCCGGACCCACCACGCAGAACGGACCGATACGTACACCCTCGCCAAGGGACGCACCGTTTTCCACTATGGCGGTTGGATGAATAGCGCCCATCACTCACTCGACAACCAGCATGGCGCTGACTTCCGCCTCGCAAACGAGAACGCCGTCGACCTTCGCTTCGCCACGGAACCACCACATGTTGCGGCGGTTGTTGATTTTCTTCATGTGATATTCAACCGTGTCGCCCGGCCCGACTGGCTTCCGAAACTTGGCCTTATCGATGGTCATGAAATAGACCTCCTTCGGCCGCGCCTTCTGGGCGAGCTTCGATGCCACGCATAGGGCACCGGCGGTTTGAGCCATGCCCTCGATCATGAAGACGCCCGGAAACATTGGCCGCGTGGGGAAATGCCCCGCAAACTGCGGCTCATTATAGGTGACGTTCTTGATGCCGATGCACGACTCATCACCCTTCATCTCGATGATCTTATCAACGAGAAGAAAGGGATAGCGATGCGGCAGATAGCTCAGAATCTGCAGGATATCCGCGGTTTCGAGCTTGTCCGGCCCATCGTTCATGAAAATCTTCTCCTCATCGGCGCGGCAATTCAGGCGCCATCGCCACCCCTGTCGCCCGGATCGCGGCTGGACGCAAGCTTTTCAACGGACTTGATCTCCCGAAACCAATCCCTCAACGGCTTGGCTGGTGTGCCACCCCAGCGCGCCCCAGGTGGGACGTCGCTCGCGACATTGCTGGAGGCCGCGATCTGGGCACCGGTACCAACCGTGACATGGCCGATGACACCGACCTGACCGCCGAGCGCCACGAAGTCCTCGATCGTTGTGCTACCAGAAATGCCGACTTGTGAGACGATGACGCAATGGCGTCCAATGACCACATTGTGGCCGATCTGGACGAGATTATCGATCTTGGTTCCCTCGCCGATAACTGTGTCGCGGCTTGCACCGCGGTCGATCGTCGTATTGGCGCCGATCTCGACGTCATCTTGAATGATGACCCGTCCGATCTGCGGCACTTTGAGATGTCCTTTCGCGCCCATCGCGAAGCCAAATCCGTCCTGCCCGACCCGCACGCCGCCATGCAGGATAACCCGGTTGCCGATGAGCGCGTTGAGCACGGAAACATTGGCGCCGATACTGACATCACGGCCAATCCGGCATTGGGGACCGATCACCGCATTGGCGCCGATGACACTGCCGCTGCCGATCTCGACGTCGGGCCCGATAACCGCGCCAGGGTCGACGATCACGCCCGGTTCGAGATGTGCGCCGGGATGCACGAAGGCACCCGGTGATATTCCAACCGCCGCAAAGGTCGATTGGGGGCGTACCGCTGAGGGATAAAGGCTCGCCATCACCTGCGCGAAGACGCGGTAGGGATCGGACGTCACAAGAGCGACAGTCGCCGGAGGAACCTTCGCAACAAACCGCTTGGATACGAAGCACGCCGCCGCACGGGTCCCCGCCAGCGCATCGACATAGCGCGGGTTGTCCATATAGGCGACATCTGTCGGACCGGCCCACTCAAGCGATGCTACGCCGGATATCCGCAAGTCCGATTGCACGCCTTCCGGCAGAGTGACGCCGACAGATGCAGCCAGCTCAGCCAAGGTCGGCTGGCCCATACGCGGAAAGAACACCGGATCTGTCATGAAACCGCGATATCTCGAATCGCGAAGGCGGCCTCATTTCTGAAGCCGCCCGTCGCTCTGTCCACTGGTTTAGAAGCTCGTGCCGCCGGAGAAGCGGAACTGCTGTGTCTGGTCGCCTGTTGCCTTGGAGAGCACCCATGCGTAGTCGAAGCGCAGGGGACCAAGTGGCGACTGCCACAGCAAGCTGGCGCCGACTGACGAGCGGATCGTCTTCTTGTCCAGCACGTTCACGCAGGTCGGCTGCGCCGTATAGCTCGTGTAGGGAGTGCCGGGCGCAGGGCAGTATTCCGGCACGCCATAGGGAGCAAAGTTGGTCGCGCCATCATAGCCGAACAGCGTGCCCGCGTCGGCGAAGACCGCGCCTCGCAGACCGAGATCACGCGGCAGCCCCCAGATCGGGAATTGCACTTCGAGCGAACCACCGAAATAGGTTGTTCCACCCAGCGCGTTGGCCGACGAGTCACCATTCATGTCACGCGGGCCGATGCCGGAGGGCGCAAAGCCACGAACCAGCGACGGGCCGAGGAAGAAGTTGTCGACGATGCGCAGGTCCTTGTCACCGAACGCACGGACGTGACCACCCTGGACGCGGACCAAGCCGACGACATCGT
Source organism: Chelatococcus sp. YT9 (assembly GCF_018398315.1). Lineage (NCBI taxonomy): Bacteria > Pseudomonadati > Pseudomonadota > Alphaproteobacteria > Hyphomicrobiales > Chelatococcaceae > Chelatococcus > Chelatococcus sp. YT9. The sequence goes on along the minus strand of NZ_JAHBRW010000001.1, from coordinate 4,051,501 downwards.
CGAACAACTCGCGATAGTAGCGAGCCTCGGCGGTGGCGCGGATGAACTTGGAGTCGCCACCGAGACCCGCAACGTCAGGCTTAAACTCGACGTAGAGGCCGGAATGCGGATTCCGGATGTTGTCGAGGGTGTTGTAGGTAAAGGTCGCACCGACGAGAGACGTAATGGTCTTGCCGGCGGCTTCCTTGATCGCGACGGACGCCTCACCGTTGTAGATACAATCCGGATAGGGGCCGGTGAAGCCGTAGAGCGGGTACCAGCAGTCGTTGAACGGATCGTCGTAGCTGTTCGGCACCTTGAGGTTCGACTGATACAGCGAGTAACGCAGCGTAACCGTCGTATCTTCGGTGATCGGCAGACCCAAGCGAAGCTGACCACCCGTCACCCGGTTGGTGTAACGAGAGTAGTTGGTGTTGTCCGTATACTTCGAGAACAGGTCGAAGCCGGCAGCCATGCGCTGGCCGAGGAAGTAAGGCTCGGTGAACGAGAAGTCGACACCCTGCGCGCGCTGACCCCAGGAGCCCGCGAGACGGACATACTGACCGCGGCCGAGGAAGTTCGATTCAGAAACCGCAACCTCACCGATAAGACCGTCCGAGGTCGAGTAACCACCCGACACGGAGAACTGGCCGGTCGCCTGATCCTCGACGTCCACATTCACGATGACGCGGTCGGGGCTGGAGCCAGGCTCGTTGGTGATGCGGACCGACTTGAAGTAGCCCAGATTATTGAGGCGGCGCAGCGCGCGGTCGATCAACACCTTGTTGAAGGCGTCGCCCTCGCCGATATCAAACTCGCGCCGCACCACGTAGTCACGGGTCCGCGTGTTGCCACGGATGTTGATCCGCTCGATATAAACGCGCGGCCCCTCCTCCACGACATAGTCGATGCCGATGGTATGCGTATCGGGATCGCGCACGCCCGCAGGACGGACCTGGGTAAAGGCATAGCCGCGGCGGCCAAGCTCGGTTGTCAACCTGTCGAGAGACTTTTCGACCGCCTCCGCATTATAGGTATCGCCTGCGGATGTGGTGACGATGCCCTGCAACTGCTCGGATGACACGTCGGGGATCTGGGATTCGACGCGAACGCCGCTGACCTTGTAGGGCTGCCCCTCTTCCACCGTGATGGTGACGATATAGCCACCCTTCGCCTCATCGAACTGGACGTCGGTCGAAACGATACGGAAGTCGGCGTAGCCGTTCTTAAGGTAATAGCGCCGGATCAGCTCTTCGTCCGATGCGATCCTGTCGGGATCATAAACGTCGGAGGTCTTGAGAAACGACAGGAAATTCATCTCCGTCGTCGTCATCAGGTTCCGCAAACGCGACGACGAATAGGCCGTGTTGCCGACGAAATTGATTTCCTTGACGCCCGTCTTATCACCCTCGTCGATGGTGAACACGACGTCGATACGGCCATTGGGAAGATCGACCGTCCGCGCGGTCACCGAGGCGAGACCGCGGCCGGATTGCTTATAGATCTCGCGGATCCGGGCAATGTCGGCATCGACCGTGGCCTGGCTGTAGGGCTGGCGTGCCTTCGTCTGCACCTCGGAACCGAGGATATCCTTGTTGAGCTTCTTGTTGCCCTCGAAAGCGACCCGGTTGATGAGGTCGTTTTCGGAAACGGTCACGACGACGTCGCCACCGCGACGCGCGACGCTCACGTTGGTGAACATGCCGGTCGCCATCAACTCGCGACGGATTTCAGCCGGCGAATTGGACGGGCTCGTGATGTAAGACCGAACCGTGTCAGCCTCGACCCGCCGATTGCCCTGAACAACAATCGACTGCGCCAAAGCGCCTCCAGCAAAAACTGCCGTCAGCGGAAGTGCCACCAGTCCAGAACGGAGCCCTTTTACCAAGTGCCGGCCTCTTTTGGTCGTCAGCGTCATCAGATGCCGCCTCATTGTTCTTTTCTCTGCCGGAAAACCGGCCATATCAATCCCATAGGCGAATAACGCTTCTACAGAGTTTACTCGTCCATGCAAACGTACAAACACCGTTAACAAACTTTTCCCCGGGGACCGTGACCTCAGGGTCACGTGCCCCGTTGACTGAGCGCAAGCCCAAGATGCGTAAGGTCATTCCACGTTACGAACAACATTAGCATGACAACGATCGCGAGACCGATCCTGAAACCGATCTCCTGAGCCGCCTCGCTCAATGGCCGCCCGCGCAGGGCTTCGATGGCGTAGAAAAGTAAATGCCCACCATCCAACAGTGGGATCGGAACGAGATTAATGAGGCCGATCGAGACTGAAAGAATCGCCGCGAGATTGATGAGCGAGAAGATCCCGCCCATGGAAGCGACCTTGCCCGACACCTCCGCGATCCGGATGGGTCCCGACAGCTGGTCCGTCGACTCCCGACCGGTGACGAGTTTCGCCACATAGTCATAGGTCCGCGTGACGATGAACCAGGTTTCACTGAGACCGACGCCGACGGCCTCGACCAGACCAAAGCGCTGAACATGCCAGTTGGCGGGATCATTCGACGCCGCCTGCAGTCCCAGCATGCCGAGACGCTGCTTTCCGAAAGGCGTGGTGATCTCGCGGAGATCCGGCGTCGCCGTGAGCCGTGTCTCATGGCCCGCCCGGTCGACAAGGAAGGTAAGCTCTTCCTCCGCGCGGCCGCTGACAATGCGCTGCATGTCGTTAAACGACGCGATGGGCTGACCGTCAATGGCGAGCACGATATCGCCGGCCTGGAAACCGGCCCGGGCTGCCGCGCTGTTCTCCTGAACGGCAGCCACTTTCGGCACGAGGACTTGGCGGCCGTTGAAATAAGCCGCACCGCCAAAAATGGCGATCGCCAGCAGGAAATTAGCGACGGGACCGGCCGCAACGATGGCTGCCCGCCGTCCCACGGATTTATGGAAGAAGCTGACTTTGCGCTCTTCGGGCGTCAGTTGATCGAGACGGTCCCGATCCGGCATGCTGGCCGCATTCGCGTCGCCAGCAAACTTCACATAACCACCAAGGGGAATTGCGGACAGCTTCCAGCGCGTTCCGCGTCTGTCCGTCCAGCCGATCAGCTCCCTGCCAAATCCGATCGAGAAAGCCTGCACGCCGACCCCGCACCAGCGCCCCACCAGGAAATGGCCCAACTCGTGGATGAAGACCACGATAGTGAGGACAAAGAGGAACGGGACGACATAGCCCACCAAGGCGGTGGCGGTCGCGCCCATGGCGCTTAGAAATTCCATGAAGCAGGGTCTCTGGTCATCAGGCTGTCCACCAATGCGACATAGCCGCCATCCATAGTTTTGTCGACCCAACAGTCAAGCGACAACAGCGCCAACATCGATAGAAGTACTGCTATATCAGTTGTTTCGTCGACAGAACTGGTATTCAAGTTTAAGCGCTCTACGAAACTATGCGGCCGGTGCGAAGCCATCCCCGCACAGACATGCGCCGGCAATCATGGCAAGAGAGAGACGATCGCCCGCATTCCGCAAGCCTCCCTCCGAATGATCCCCTCCTCCAATGAGATAGCATATGACGGCCCGTTCTGTCCCGCGAACTTGAGCGCGCAAAAATTGCATGAACGAGATTTACACACGCTTTACGCGCGCAGACTCATTTCCACAGGGAGCTCGCCACCAGGGCACATCCCAGAAAGACGGAGACCGCCCAGAAGGAGTCCAGACGATCCATCAGACCACCGTGCCCCGGAATGATATGGCCGGAATCCTTGACGCCAAGGTAGCGTTTCAAAACTGATTCACCGAGATCCCCCGCTTGGGAGAGCACGGCGGCGGCAGCGGAAAGGGCAATCATGACCGTAGCGGGCACCGGCGCCGGTCCTCCGGTCAGAGGCGTTGTGAGCACCAACCACCCGATTACGGTGCCGGCGGCAACACCGCCGAGAAAGCCGGACCATGTCTTCTTCGGGCTCACGCGGGGCCAGAGCTTCGGACCCCCGATCAGCCTTCCGCATGCATAGGCGAAAACATCGGTGCCCCAGACGACGCCAAACATCCAGAACAGCGTCAAAAGGCCGAATGGGGTATTCCTTGCGGCGACGGGCACCAAGGCGATGACTGCGGCATAGACCAGACCGCCAGCTCGCAAGATCCGCCTCGCATCATGTCGATCGACGACAATGAGCGCGATGACGGCACCCGCGACCACGACGAGCGCGGGGCCGATTCCATACCAGTGAAGGGCGAGCGCCGATGAGGCTATCAACACACCGAACACCGTGCGCGTGGTACGTCTGGTTTCCTCGCCGTCCTCGGTCAGGGCGAGCCATTCATAAGCCACACCGCCACCCGCGATTGCCCAGATGACAACAAAGGGCAATCCTCCCCAGAGGGTTGCCGTGAGCACAACGGAAGCCAGAACGAAACCGGATGCGATCCTGAGCGTCAGCTCGGACGTGGCTCTCGCCGGGTGGCCGCGTTCGAAGGGTGCGGTTCCGTTGCTTTTGGTCATCCTGCGGCGCTGCTCAGTCCGCCGAAGCGGCGCTCCCGCCGTTGATATTCCGACAGGGCCTCCTCGAAGGCGCCACGATCGAAATCCGGCCACAGCACCGGCGTGAATACGAGCTCCGCGTAGGCTGCTTGCCAGAGCAGAAAATTCGACAGCCGTTTCTCCCCTGACGTGCGAATGACGAGATCAGGATCAGGAATATCCACGGTGTTCAGCGCTTCTGCAAAACGTTCGACGGAAATGTCGTCGGCTGCAAGGCGACCAGCCGCGACGTCCGCCGCGAGGCGGCGTGCCGCCTGTGTTATTTCCTGGCGCCCGCCGTAGTTGAAAGCGACAACCAGCGTCAACGCGGTGTTGTTGCGCGTGAGGTTCTCCGCCTCACCCAATAGCCCGACGAGATCGGGAGCAAGACCCTCGTCGCTCCCGATAATGCGGACACGGACATTGTTGCGATGAAGATCCGCGAGATCCCGCCTGACGAAATGGCGCAACAATCCCATCAAGTCCGCGACCTCGGCCGCGGGCCGGCTCCAGTTCTCGGATGAGAAACCGTAGACCGTCAGATAGGAAATGCCGAGATCGCCAGCAACCCGCACAGCATTGCGCAGAGCCTCCATGCCCCGGCGATGCCCCTCGAAGCGGGGCAATCCTCGGCGCGCCGCCCAGCGGCCATTGCCATCCATGATGATCGCCACATGGCGCGGCACGGACGGTTGGGTCCTCCCCGCCCCGGCGGGCTCGCGAACCGACTTCTCAGGCGATGCGCTCATGCCGTCCTCCGACGCTTCGCGCCCGCCGTGCTGCATGAATTCGCCAGAAATCCCTCATGATTGCTCACGCTCACCGCCCGGCTCCCCCGCTATCGCCGCTGCACGCCACGCGTGCATCCGGAATTCGTATCATTCCGGAGCGAGCTTCCAAACCCATTTTGGCGCCTCCTGGCGCGAGCCGATGACCAACCTGTACCCAGCGGATCATGAGGCCGATGATGAAAACGTCATTGGCCCCATTCCAGTCGGCGGAGCACTCAGCCCCCGTGGTTCCGCAGCCGTGGACTCATGCTTTCCCCGAGCGCGGCTCAGACCTGCATGATTTCCTTTTCCTTGGCGACCAGAAGCTGGTCGATCTCAGTGATCGTCTGGTCCGTCGCCTTCTGTACCTGATCGGCCTGGCGGGTCTGCTCGTCCTCGCTCAGGTTGCCGTCCTTGACGAGCTTCTTCAACACGTCCAGCCCATCGCGTCGCACATGGCGTGCCGCGACCCGCGCTTCCTCGGCATATTTATGGGCGACCTTGACCATCTCCTTGCGGCGCTGCTCGTTCATCTCGGGAATGCGCAGACGGATAACCTGACCTTCGGTCTGCGGGTTAAGACCGAGGTCGGATTCGCGGATGGCCTTCTCGACGGCCGAAACCATGCCGCGGTCCCACACCTGGACACTGATCAGCCGCGGCTCCGGCACGCTGACCGTCGCGACCTGGGTGATCGGCATGAGCGCGCCGTAAGCGTCAATCTGCAGGGGATCAAGAAGCGTGGGGGAGGCACGGCCGGTCCTGAGGCTTCCCAGGTCATGACGAAAGGCCTGTACGGCACCCTGCATGCGCCGCTTGACGTCTGAAAGGTCGAAAGACGTGGCAGTCATCTCGGATTTGCCCTCTTGTTCGATGTTTGCGCGACCTTGAGCGCCTACGGCCCCTATGGTCAAGCACAACGCGAGCCTCCGCCGAACAGCGACGGAGGGCTACCCCATAGCCCGGGAAAGGCACCTTACTTCCCGAGGCAACAAGTAGCGGGCTTAGAGCATGAGCGGCAGGAGTGGAAGACCGTTTTGCGACGAAAGGCCATCTATTCCGTGGGAATGGGCCGTCCCGAGGTGCCGGCATCGGCTGGAACCCACATCGCCCGCAGCCGTGCGGCATGACCGGAAGTCGGTCGTGATCCAGGAAAACCAAGAATGGATCAGCTCTTAGCGCCGTTTGTTCAAGAAATTTAAGAAACGGTACTCGTCTAGGGCGCCACGATCGTGGCGCGACCGCTGCCTTCGAGCACCTGGCCGATGGCGCCGGAATCGAGAATGGAAAAGACCACGATGGGCAGGCCGGCTTCGCGCGCCAGCGCGAAAGCAGCCGTATCCATGACCTTGAGGTTCAGGGCGATTGCCTCGTCGTGGGTCAAGCTGTCAAAGCGCGATGCCGCCGGGTCCTTTTTCGGGTCGGCGGTATAGACCCCATCCACATTCGTTGCCTTGAGCAGGGCCTCGCAGTCGAGTTCGGCCGCCCGCAGCACCGCAGGCGTGTCGGTTGTGAAATAGGGATTGCCCAGCCCGCCGCCGAGCACCACCACCTTGCCATGGGCCAGATGATCGAGCGCGCGCCGTCTCGCATAGCTCTCGCAGAGCGATGGCATGGGCACGGCGGACATGGCGCGGGCGGGAACGCCGGCGGCCTCGATCGCGTGTTCCAATGCCAAGGCGTTCATTACGGTGCCAAGCATGCCGATGGAATCAGCCGTTGGGCGGTCAAGCCCCTTGTTCAACCCTTGAACGCCGCGGAAGAAATTGCCTCCGCCGACGACGATCGCGATCTCATGGCCCTTCTTGGCGGCTGTCGCGATATCGGCAGCGATTTGCGTCAACGTCTCGCCGTGCAGGCCGGCACCGGCACTTCCGGCCAAAACCTCGCCCGACAGTTTGATGAGCGCCCGTTTGATCCGCATGCTAGTGCCTCCGCCGTTGTCTGAGCCAATCCATTCCCCATAGCGGGGCCAGGGGATCGATGTCACCGTGCGGGCGCATGCCTTGCACAGGTCTTCACATGAAAACGGCGCCTTGCGGCGCCGTTGTCGTCGTCAGCCTTGGCTTCCCGCCGCCGCCGCCACTTCGGCGGCGAAATCGGCTTCCTCTTTCTCGATGCCTTCGCCCAAGCCGTAGCGGACAAAGCCTTCGAGCTTCACAGGAGCTCCCAAGCGCCCTTCGGCCTCCTTGAGCACCTGAGAGATCGTCTTGGACTGGTCGTGGATGAAGGGCTGCTCCAGAAGGGTCACTTCCTTGAAGTAGGTCTTCATGCCGCTGTCGACGATCTTCTCGATGACATTGGCGGGCTTGCCCGCATGCTTGTCGGCAAGGATCGCCTTCTCGCGCTCGACCGTCTCAGCCGGAACGCCGCTGGCATCGAGCGCCACCGGATTGGTCGCCGCGACATGCATCGCGATCTGACGGGCAAGTGTTGCGAGCTCGTCCTTGTTGGCGGTCGAGGCGAGCGCCACGATCACGCCAATGCGGCCCAGGCCCTCGCCGGACGTGTTGTGCAGGTAGGCAGAGACCACGCCCTCGGGCACCGCGAGACTAGCCGCCCGGCGGGGAGTCATGTTCTCGCCGATCGTGGCGATGGCGCTCGACAGCGCGTCCTGCACCGTCCCACCGCCGGGATAGGCAGCAGCCTTCAGCGCCTCGATGTCGGTGCCGGTGTCGAGAGCGACCTGCGCGATCGTCCGGGCAAGCTGCTGGAACTGCTCGTTGCGCGCCACGAAGTCGGTTTCCGAGTTGATCTCGACGACCACGCCCTTGTTGCCGGCGAGTGCCACGGCAACAAGGCCTTCGGCCGCCACGCGGCCGGACTTCTTGGCGGCCTTGGACAGTCCCTTCTTCCGCAGCCAATCCACCGCCGCCTCGACGTCGCCGCCCGTCTCGGTGAGCGCCGTCTTGCAGTCCATCATGCCCGCGCCGGTCTTGTCGCGGAGCTCTTTCACCATCGCCGCGCTAATGCTGGCCATCGTAATCCTCTCGATCGTAAAGAGCCGCGTCCTCACAAAATCAATGCAAGGCGCGGCCAGACGTCAATCGTCAATCAACACGTCAAATGAGCCGGCATGGGCTGCCGGCTCCGATCTGGCTGCTGAAGCGAGACCTTCATATGACACAGCCTTCAGGCTTCCATATGAAGGTCCATCATCTCAGACAAAGCCGGCCTGTGACCGGCAAGGTCCCTATCAGTTCGCCGTATCGGTCAGCGAGCGGGCCTGGGCCACCCAGCCGTCACGCTCGATGCGGCCGTGCAGCTTCAGCTCGGCGTCAAGGGCGGCAATGTCGGCCGGCGCGAGAGCCGCGATCTGCCAGTAATGGAAGATGCCGGCCTCATTGAGGTTCTTCTCGAGCTCAGGGCCGACGCCGTTCAGGTTGGTGAGATCATCGGGGGCGCCACGCGGCGCGCCGAGACGCTCGAACACCTCATCTGAAGCGGCGCCGTCGGCAGCCGGCAGATCCTCGACGATCGGAGCTTCCGACTCGCCGATATCGATGCCGAGGTCGCCATGGCCACGCGAGATGCCATCGATGGCGGCGCGAGCCACGAGGTCGCAATAGAGAGCGATGGCACGGCCCGCGTCGTCATTGGCCGGAACCGGGAAGGTGATGCCGTCGGGATCGCAATTGGTGTCGACGATCGCGGCCACCGGGATGCCGAGACGCTGGGCTTCCTTGATGGCAAGCTGCTCCTTGTTCGTGTCGATCACGAACAGAAGGTCCGGCACGCCGCCCATGTCCTTGATGCCGCCGAGCGCGCGCTCAAGCTTTTCGCGCTCCCGCGAGAGCATCAGACGCTCTTTCTTTGTCAGTCCGGTGGCGCCGCCGTTGAGAGTCTCGTCGACCTTGCGCAGACGCTGGATCGAACCGGAAATGGTCTTCCAGTTCGTCAGCATCCCACCGAGCCAGCGGGAGTTCACGTAGTACTGAGCCGAACGCTTGGCAGCATCCGCGACCGCATCGGCGGCCTGGCGCTTCGTGCCCACGAAGAGCACGCGGCCACCGGCCGCAACCGTGTCGGAAATCGCCTGCAGCGCGCGGTAGAACGCGGGCACGGTCTGGGCGAGATCGATGATATGGATGTTGTTGCGGGTGCCGAAGATGTACTGATCCATCTTCGGATTCCAGCGGTGAGCCTGGTGGCCGAAATGCGCACCGGCTTCGAGCAGCTGCCGCATGGAGAAATCAGGAAGCGCCATAGTCTTTATAACTCCGGTTATGATGCCGCCGCGGGGCCTTGGGCCGGACGATCCGGCCACCGGATGGCTCGTGAGAGATCTCAAGAAGGTCCTTATGTTAGGACCTTCGCGAGCTTAACCCCGCGTGTGGAATGGGCGCGCTTATAAGGGCGCCAGCGTTGAGATGCAAGAGATGGCGTGCGGAAAGAAGGCATTCAATCCCTCGGCATCCGGTTGAGCGGGTGATCGCTCAACCAAGGGGGGCGCCCAGCTCCACTCTTCGCTGCAAAGCGAGGCGATCAAGAAACCTCTCATCGTGGCTGACGACCAGGAGCGCGCCGTCAAAGGCGCATAGCGCCAGTTCCAGCGCCTCCATCCCGTCGAGATCAAGATGATTGGTCGGCTCATCCAGAATGAGAAGCGCGGGCGGGACGGGACGTCCCAGGGTGCAGGCAAGCCCGGCGCGCAACCGCTCGCCACCACTGAGATCGCCCACCCGCTGATGCGCATCCTCCGCGCGGAAACGAAAACGCGCCAAAGCCGCCCGACACTGGTTCTCATCCGTCTGCGGGTTCAAATGCAGGAAATTCTCCCGCAGCGACAGCTCCGGGTCGAGCAAGCCCATATCCTGGTCGAGGAAAGCCAGGGGGACCGGCCGATCAACGGATCCGCTCTGCGGCTCGAGCTTGCCCGCGATGAGCGCCAGTAACGTGGACTTGCCACTGCCGTTCGGACCCGTGATCGCGACCCGTTCGGGACCGGTTAAGGTCAGAGACAGATCACGAATGACAGGCCGCTCAGCCGCATATCCCGCTGTCACGGCTGCAAGACGCAGAGCGATCTTACCGGAAGGCATGTCGGTGGTAAGCATCTCCATGCGCAAGGGCTGCAGCACCTCGATTTTCTCGCGCGCGCTGGACAGGGCCTCGTCAGCCATCTCGATTCGCGCATCGCGAAGGCGGGCATTTGCGCCGCCGGATGTCTCGGCGCGGCCTCTCGCCGCGTCCATCAGGATTTTCGGCTGGTCGCCTTTGGCGCGGCCTTTCTGTCCATTGCTATCCCTTCGCGCTTTGCGCTCGACCGCCTGCTGCGCGCGACGCCTGATCTCCGCGCGTTCCCTTTCGGCATTTGCGAGATCGTGGCGAGCAGCCTCGAGCTCCGTGGACTTCCGCGCATGAAAAGCACCATAGTTCCCGCCATATCGGGTAGCGCCAAGCGTGGTCAGTTCCACGATGGCGTCCATCGTATCAAGCAGCTCCCGATCATGACTGACGATGATCGAGCTGCCTCGCCACGCGCGGATGAAGTCCAGCACAGCCCGGCGTCCGTCGCGATCCAGATTGTTGGTCGGCTCATCAAGCAGGAGAACGTCCGGCTCGGCAAAAATCAGCGCTGCCAAGGCCGCGCGACTGCGCTGCCCGCCTGACAGCACAGCCAGCGGCACATGAGCCTCCAGGGACAAACCGCACCGCGCGAGGGCCGCGTCGATCCTAGCCGGTAAGGTCCAGTCAGCGCCGGCCAGTTCGTCAGGGTCGGCAAGCCCCCTTTCGGCGCGGTCGAGCACTGCCAAGGCGGATCTTGCACCGAAAAGGTCCGCGAGCGTGTCGGCGCTCGCCTGTATATCCTGCCGCATGACGCCAAGGGTGCCAGAGGCTTGAACGGAGCCCGACGACGGGCTTAGCTCGCCCGCGATCAACCGCAGCAGCGTGGTCTTGCCGGTGCCGTTTCGCCCGATGAGGCCAGTACGCTCGGGACCGAAGCTTAGATTGAGATCAGAGAAGAGCGGCGCTCCATCAGGAGCATGCCATGATAGATTGCACAGGGTGATGGAAGCAGGCATGGGACAGGACTTCTCGCAGCATGATCGACTGAACGACGGCGGCAAGAGACAAATCCATGTCGAAGCGGCTCCAAATTCCTGCTGAACGGCCCTCTAGGTAAGACTAACCATCAACCTTCGCAAGCTTGGTCGGCGAAAATCTGGGAGGTTCCGCCATGTGGGGCGCGGAACTGCTTCGGGCTGGTCTCCGCGGCAAGCCTCCGCTATGGGCCATGTGGACCCAACTTCGGCGAAGCAAGCAGAACCTCGGTCGGCGTTCAGCCAAGGCCAAGGTCACCTCCACGTCGCCTTACAACATCTCCACATGGACGACGCCGGGGATCGCCCGGATAGCGCTCGCCATCTGCGGTGTCGTGGAAAAGCGCCCTTTGAGCTTCACCTCGACCTCCTGCCTCTCCTCCAGCATCAGCACCAGCGAGATATCGCCATCGCCGCGATCGCGGAGCCGCTCGGCTACGATGGGCAGTGGCGCCTCGTCACGCAGAAAGATCCGCAGGCTCTTGTGGTGCTTCGAAACAGCCGAGTCGAGGGGCTCGACAGACTGGATGCGCGCCCTCACCTCCTCGCCCTCAGCGGAGGCCTGGACCAGCAGGATGACCGGCTTGCCCGGCTCCAGCAGGTCGCGGAAATGCGATAGTCCTTCGGCGAAGATGATGGCCTCGAAATGGCCGCTCTGGTCGGACAGATTGACGATACCCATCTTCGAACCGCTCTTCGTGCGCCGCTCCGTCCGGTCCAGCACGGTCGCGGCGAGCCGCCCCATATTGACACCACCGCGGACCGCCTTAGCGAAATCCGACCAGCGTTGCACACGCAACTTCTCAAGCAGCGCGCCATACTCGTCGAGCGGATGGCCCGTCAGAAAGAACCCGGCTGCATCGTATTCCCGCTGCAGCCGCTCCGCCGGCAGCCACGGGACGTAACTCGGGATGCGCAAGGGCTCCGGTGCGGATGTGGGCCCACCGAAGAAGTCGTTCTGTCCGTCAGCCTCGGCTGCCACCGTGCGCGCCGCGATCGCGGTGATCGCATCGATCGCCGCGAAGCTCCGCGCCCGATCCGGCTCAAGTTCATCGAAGGCGCCAGCCGAGATGAGCGCTTCCAGCGTGCGCTTGTTGACGAGCTTGGGGTTGAAGCGCCGCGCGAAATCACTGAGGTCGCGGAACGGCGTGTTGCCCCGTGCCGTCACGAGCGCCTCGACAGCCTGCCTCCCGACGCCTTTGAGCGCGGCCAGCGCATAGCGGATCGAGCCGCGCTGCTCGGCATCGTAATGGACGTCGAAGACCACGCCCGAGCGGTTGATCGAGGGGGGCTCCACCTTGATGCCGAGGCGTTCGGCCTCGCGCCGGAATTCCGACAGCTTGTCGGTGTTGTCGAGTTCGAGCGTCATGGACGCCGCCATGAACTCGACCGGATGGTTCGCCTTGAGATACCCCGTATGGTAGGACACGAGCGCATAGGCGGCCGCATGGCTCTTGTTGAAGCCATAGTCGGCGAATTTGGCGAGGAGGTCGAAGATCTCGTCGGCGAGCGCCTTGGTGAGGCCGCGCTCGATGGCGCCATTCACGAAGCGCTCGCGCTGCGCGTCCATCTCAGCCTTGATCTTCTTGCCCATGGCGCGGCGCAACAGGTCCGCTTCGCCGAGCGAATAGCCCGACAGCGACTGCGCCACCTGCATCACCTGTTCCTGGTAGATGATGATGCCGAAGGTCTCGTTGAGGATCGGCCTCAGCTTCTCGTGGAGGTACCATTCCTCCTCCGGCTCGCCGTCGCCGTGCTTGCGGGCGCAATAAACAGGAATATTGGCCATCGGACCGGGACGGTAGAGCGCCACCAGCGCGATCAGGTCCTCCAGGCGGTCCGCGCGCATCTCGACGAGCGCCTTGCGCATGCCGGCGCTTTCCACCTGGAACACGCCGACCGTCTCGCCGCGCCCCAGATATTCGTAGGTCTTCTTATCGTCGAGGGGGATCGCCGACAGATCGATGTCGATCCCCTTCTTCTTGATGAGATCGACCGCCGTGCGCAGCACTGTGAGGGTCTTGAGGCCAAGAAAGTCGAATTTGACGAGGCCCGCCTGCTCCACCCACTTCATGTTGAGCTGACTGACGCGCATGCCGGAACGCGGATCGCGATAGAGCGGCACAAGCTCTTCGAGCGGCCTATCGCCGATCACGATGCCGGCCGCATGGGTCGAGGCGTGGCGGTGCAACCCCTCGAGCTTCTGGGCGATGTCGAGCATGCGCCCGACGACCGGCTCCTCCTTCGCGGCACTCTGCAGTTTGGGCTCGTCCTCGATGGCTTTCTTGAGCGTGACGGGATTGGCCGGGTTCTGCGGCACGAGCTTGGTCAGCTTGTCGACTTGGCCATAGGGCATTTCGAGTACGCGGCCGACGTCGCGCATGACGCCGCGCGCCTGCAGCGTACCGAAGGTGATGATCTGCGCGACACGATCCTCGCCGTAGCGCTGCTGCACATAGGCGATGACCTCTTCGCGGCGATCCTGGCAGAAATCGATGTCGAAATCCGGCATCGACACACGATCCGGATTGAGGAAGCGCTCGAACAGGAGGCCGAAGCGTAGCGGATCCAGGTCGGTGATGGTGAGCGAATAGGCCACGAGCGAACCCGCCCCCGAACCGCGGCCCGGGCCGACGGGAATGTCATGGGCCTTCGCCCACTTGATAAAGTCCGCGACGATCAGGAAGTAACCCGGGAAACGCATGCGCTCGATGATCGACAGCTCAAATTCAAGCCGCTGGCGATAATCGGCCTCGGTCAGGCCGGGGGCTGGGGGGTGGGAGGCCAGACGCGCGTCGAGCCCGGCCACGGCCTGCCGGCGGAGCTCGGCCGCCTCTTCCGTCTCATCGCCGCTGAAGCGGGGAAGCATCGGCTTGCGCGTGCGCGGCCGATAGGCGCAGCGCATCGCAATCTCAACGGTTGACTGCAACGCTTCCGGCAGATCCTCGAAAAGCTTGACCATCTCGGCGCGCGACTTGAAGTCGTGCGCGTTGGTAAGCCGCCGGCGATTGTCATCGGCAATGAGACGGCCGTCGGCAATGGCGAGCAGCGCGTCATGCGCTTCATAGTCTCCGGCCTTCGCGAAAAAAGGCTCGTTGGTGGCGACGAGGGGCACACCATCCCGATAGGCGAGGCGGAGCAGCTCAGTCTCGACGGCACGCTCCTCGTTCGTGCCGTGCCGTTGCAACTCCACATAAAGCCGGTCGCCGAAAACCTCTTGGAGGCGCCTGAACCGCTCCGAAGCCAGTTCCATCTGGCCGTCTCGCAGGGCCCGGTCGAGCGGGCCGCCCGGCCCGCCGGTCAGCGCGATCAGCCCCTCGCTATGGGCGGCGAGCCGTGCGAAAGGCACATGGATCACCTCCCCCGCCGTGGAATCCAGGAAGGCGCGGCTCGTGAGCTGCATCAGGTTTCCATAACCGGTCTCGCTGGTCGCGAGCAGCACGATATGCGGCAGGCTGCGGGTCACCATCTGGCGCACGGTAGGGTCCGGCGGCTCGAATTCGACCGTGAGCTGCAAGCCGGCGATCGGCTGGATGCCGGCTCCCGACAGCTTTTCCGAGAACTCGAGCGCGCCGAAAAGATTGTTGGAATCCGTCAGCGCCAGCGCCGGCATACCGTCCGCGATGGCCATCTTCGACAAGGCCGCGATGGTGAGCGCACCCTCGAGAAGCGAAAACGAGGAATGGACATGCAAATGCACAAAGCCGACGTCCTGGTAGATCTCGTTCGCTGAAACGTTCATCGGGAACCCAATACCGATCACATCCGGGCCGGACTCATGCCCGCTCACAGCCCCAGAATACGGCGCGGACCGGCGGGGTCGAGCCCCGATCCCAGATTACCAGTGGATGTCCTATCACCGCTGATCCTGCGGGGTCGCTGTCCAGCCCTCAGGTCTGTTTGCAGGTGACGGGCGCCGCGTTCTCACCCTTCGTGAGATCATAGAGATCAGCCGTATTGCCCTTCGTCCACCAGATGAAGCGCCCGCCAGCATATTTTGCACCGGAACCGGCCAGCACATTGGCCGCGATCACGAACTCGCCGTGGATCGCGAGCGACACCAGCGAGATCGCCCCGGCATTGAAATAGGTGGCATCCACGACCCGATCACCGCAGGCATAGCTTGCCTTGACGGTCTGGACCTCGTTGACCGTCGGAACTTCAATCGTGATCGCCGCACCTTGGCGGACCGATGTCAACAGCGCCAATTGCTTGCCGTCGGCGTCCAGCAACGAAAGCTTGCCGTTGCCGCCGATCTCCCAACTTTTCACGGCTTGCAACGCATTGAAGAATTTCTGCTCCTGCCCCATGACCGCAGGAGGACAGGCCATGCGGGTGGAAGCCAAGGGGCCGATCCGCAGGGACTGGCCGGAGATCTCAGCCTTGCCGGTGAAGTGGTTGCAACCGCCCGAACCGGTGACCTTGCCATTGCCGCTAAAAGCGATTGTGGTCTGTATGCGATTGACGACACCGCCGCCGGCGATATCCTCGGCTAGCCATTGGCCAGCCAGTGTTCCTGCGTTGGCCGCAGAGGCTCCCTGAACGGACAGGGAAAGGGACAGCCCCGCAAGGGCAGCGATGAAGACCCTCTGCAGCAAGAAGCTGCGCGAGAGGTCTCTTCTCAAGGCGTCGCTTTTCAAGCGCTCCATCCGCATCATGTCCTCGCCTAACGGGATCTCCTTCATGGGTTGATCCCCTCCGATAATCCTGGACCGAGGGCAGCTCAATCACATCCAAGCCCACGCATTCCGCGTTTAGGGACAAAGGGAAGCGAGCGAGGCCGAATATCGTTCGCAGCTCATCAGGGCCGTGGAAGCGCTGACCGACTGCTGAATCCCGGTGAGAAGCGCGTCTTCAGAAACCCATGTTCAGAGCCGGCCTGCCGCCGCGGAAGCTCGGGCGAATACCGCTGCCGCCGTCGTCTGTTCCCTGCCGCGCCAGATCCTCGTAGCTCGGCTGGCGGAACTCCTGAACGGAGCGTCCCTCGAAACGCCCCGGCGATTGCGGCTTGGTCTTCTTGGCCGCGCGTGCCGGCTTCGGCTTACCCGGCGTGGCGAGGGTTTGCCCCTGCTGGGGCACTTCAAGCGGGGCATTCTGCGCCACCACCGGCGTGACGGCGAATACTCCCATCACCAGAGCGATCGCAGCTGCGCCGCCAGCTAACCTCCGGGGAAGCGGCCGGCCCGATGCACCCAGCCGGAATCGCGAAACTACGGGTATGTGATTCCTTCGGCTCATGGCTGTCCTCATTCCGGCGATTCGATCGGATCGATCTGAGTTCCATATATTCCGTTCACGGGAATAGGGCTGCCTCGTGACATTGAGCCAGCTCGACAGCCGCTTGTGAAGCTTCAGGCGGCGCCCTCTTCAGAAACCTTAAAGTGGAACCGCATGAAGCACCCACGACTTCTCTCCATGCACAGACAAGGACGAGTATCATGGATACGAGCGGGATACGAACAGAACGAACCGCCTGCGAGGCTGATCCGGAGATGGCCGGCTCGTTAATTCGGCAAGCTTCCGAGCCGCCGATGCCCGGTTCTCCCCTGCCGGATCCCTACAAGCGACCGCCGACGATCGACCCTTCCGATCCCCTGAAGCCGATTATTCCGCCGGTTGAAGAGCCAGATCCGGACGATCCGGACAACGACAGGCCCAAGCCCAATCCGGACGAGATAGAGCCAGAGAAACGCGTGCTGCTCTTGTGAGAGGCACGGCGGACTGCAGCTTCACGGCATCGATTTCGAGCGGTTCACCTCGTTGATCTCGGCCTGCTCGCGCTCAGCGGCGGCCGAGAGCGCCGCATGCATCCGGCCGCGGACGTAGCCACGTGAGATGAGTCGTTCCGCTTTCGCAAGGCGCTGCTCCTTCTCCGTGAGATCGGCCAGCGCATCCCGGATTGCAGCGTTGAGAGCCGCCATGGCATCCCCTTCAGCCTTGAGATAGGCCGCAACGATTTCGTCCACCATCATGCTCATCGCCGGACCCATGCGATCTGATTGCCATTTGAAGAGCGATCAGAGTAACTGACCGAGAACAAAAATAGAACACAAAACAACACCGACGCAAATCACAAATCCCCAGTGAGGTAAAAAATATAGCTATTTCAATTAGATATAACGCAGCCAGCCGACGGACCCTGCCCTGAAATGGCGCAAGAGGACATGGCGCAAGAGGACATGGCGCAAGAGCAGGCAGCCATCGAAGGATCTCGATCAAAACTGGCACATACATTTCCGGTGAGCGCGTGATTGAGGCCTTCTCCCCTGAGGCTGACCGACAGAGCGGCCCTGGAAACGTGGCATCCAGCGACCTTACAGACCATTGCCGTTGAAGCACGGACCTAGACCCTGCGTCAGTGATCGAGTAGGCAAACGCCAAGGTCGACCAAGATAGATGGCAGGAGCGATCGCATGCAGGGCAACCAGGAGTCAGAGGCACGTCAACCTGTTCTCGTCGCCCTCGACTGGGGCACGTCAAGTCTGCGTGGCTTCCTGATGGACAAGGACGCTGATGTCATCGACCAGCGCTCCAGCAGCCGCGGCATTCAGAACCTGCCGGAGCCGGGTGTGCCGGGCTTCGAAAAGGCCTTCGCTGCCCTTTGCGGGGAATGGCTCGTGCGATGGCCGGATCTGCCAGTGGTCGCAGGCGGCATGGTCGGCAGTGCGCAGGGCTGGGTCGAAGCACCTTATGTCGCCTGCCCGGCTGACGTCGCCGAGCTCGCCCGTTACGCCGGCCGCGCAACGACAGCCGACGGCAGCACGATCCTCATCGCTCCCGGCGTCATCGACAATCCGGCCGATGGGCCGCCTGATGTGATGCGGGGCGAGGAGATCCAGATCGCCGGCGCCCTCGCTGACCATCCGTTACTGGCCGAACGGGCCTCGATCATCATGCCCGGAACCCATTCGAAATGGGTCGCCGTCGTCGCGAGCCGCATCACCCGTTTCCACACCTATATGACCGGCGAGGTCTTCGCCGTCATGGCCAAGCACTCCATCCTCGGGCGGCTGATGACCGCTCCGGAGGAGGGGGCCGCCCCAGCGGCAGCGGAGACCGCTTTCCTGCAAGGCGTCAAGGCGGCTCGCGATAGCCATGCCGGCGATCTCCTGAACCAGCTCTTTTCCGTGCGCAGCCTCGGTCTCACGAAGCGCCTGCCCGGCGATGTCCTGAAAGACTATCTCTCGGGCCTTCTCATCGGCCAGGAACTGAGCTCGGGGCTTGCCCGTTTGAAGGCCGCTGCCGGAGACCTGCCCCCCGTCGTGCTGATTGGCGATGACGGCCTCTGTAACAGCTACCGCCGTGCGATGGCCCTGTTCGATATCACACCCGTCGCCCTTTTGGGGAATACAGCTCCGGCGGGGCTCTTCCGCTTCGCAACCGCAACGGGCATGCTCGATCGGGCATAGAAGCGTTGTCCGCCCGTCTGACAGAAGGAATCGGTACCATGACCCCGTCAAGCCGCGCGACGCGTTTGGAAGAGGCCTTCACCACGCTGCCGCTGATCGCCATCCTGCGCGGCCTGAAGCCCGAGGAGGCCGTAGGTGTCGCCACGGCGCTCCATGAGGCCGGCTTCCGCTTCATCGAAGTGCCGCTGAATTCACCCGACCCCTTCGAGAGCATCCGCATCATCCGCGAGTTGCTGCCGGATAATACACTCGTCGGCGCGGGCACCGTGACACGGACTGCCGAAGTCGAGCGTCTCACAGATCTTGGCGCCGACCTCGTCGTGATGCCGCATGCCGACACCGCAATCATCCGCGCGGCGGCTGACGCCGGCCTCGTCTGCACCCCTGGCGTCGCGACCCCAACCGAAGCCTTTGCCGCGCTCGCCGCCGGTGCCGCCGCGCTCAAGATCTTTCCGGCCGAGATGGTCGGACCCACGGTCATCAAGGCGATCCGGGCGGTCTTGCCGGCGGGAACGCGGCTGTTGCCGGTCGGCGGCATCACGCCGACCACCATGGAGCCGTTCCTCGCGGCGGGTGTTGCCGGCTTTGGTCTGGGGTCGGCCCTCTACAAGCCGGGCATGGGCGTGCAGGAGATCGCCACCAATGCGCGCGCCTTCGTCGAAGCCTGGTCATCACGCAGGCAGTCCTGAGATCAGGTTCTATACATCAGCACTACTGACGTTGTTGAAGATCGCCGTGGACAACTTCTGATAGCCATCTACCCAGACGCCTAGGGTTAACTACCATTTACCCATTGAGTCGGGGGTGGGTGACGGGCAATGGGCGACAGGTTGCTGGAGGAGCTTGTCTCGGCGATGTCCGCCGAACGGCAGGAAGCCATTGCACGTCGCACGGCGGAACTTCTCGATATGTGGCGCTCATTCGAACCGGTGCCGCTGGCCCCGTTCGATACGTCGGCGGGGGCGCTTTCCTGGCTTGCTCTGGCCCGCGACGCCGTGGCTGAGATCCGCCGGGTCGACGTCGTGTTGCAGGACGATCCGACCTCGCCCGAAAAGATCACTGCGCCATCCGCGGACGCTAATACTCTCCTGGAAGACCTTCCTTCCGAGCAAGCGCCGGCAATCTTGGTCGACGGGAAAGCGGAAGGCGAGACACCCGCTCCAGCCGCCGCGGATGAGGTGAACATCATCGCCCTCGAAGGCGGGATCGACATTGCCGCCGCAATCTCCGGCGGTGCGGTTCAGGATGAGGCGATGCTCGCGGTGATCTTCCCCACCCTCCCGCCGGACGTCGTTGCGGCTGAGGCAGACGCGAAGAGCGAGGTCCTCCCTGAGGGCCCGATTGCGCTTGAGGACGCCCCCGCCTTCCCCATCCTGTCACCGTTTGAGGGCGACGATGCGTCGGCGGCGCTGGCCCGCGCCGTGAGTGAAGGCCTCGCCTTGCGCACGCTTGGCAAGCCGAGGCCCCGGAACAGCAACCGGGCGAAACCGATGAAGGTTCACCCGGCCGCTCTGACCGCCTACGTGGGTCCACCGACCTCCGGGACGAGACTGTCGTCGCCGTAACGGTCGTCTTCCGGGAACGGCGACACCGCATTGTCGAGCTGGTCTTCGACATAGTCCGGAGGACCGGACCGCGCAAAGCCACCTCCGCCCTGATTGGTTGATTGGCATGCGGTGGCAGCCAAGCTGATCGCTACGATAAGGGCCAGTCGGTTCAGATGCATAAAGGCCTCTAGCAAAAATTACGAGGCGCATTCGATATGAGAGCGGCGCTGCATGCAAGCGTCATTCGCCAATTGCCCAACGCAATCTGCAATCGTGCTTAAGAGCGATCGTCATATCCGCATACGCGGCCAACTTGTAAAGTTGGGCCCAGGCCGTGGGCAAATCCCGTGACTAACCGGAAGCTGTACAGTAAAAGCTGTCATTCCACGCAGAGAGTTTTCCCATGGCTCCCTCAATCATCACCGCAATCCTGTCTAGCCGTGTGACCGAAGTTGTTGCGCGTATCGTCTTCACATTCCCCTTCTGGGGAAGCGGCTTGGCCAAGCTGATCGACTTTCGTGGGGGCGTCGCCGAAATGGAAATGTTCGGTCTCAACCCCGGCTGGCTTTTCAATATTGCAACGATCGTCGTGCAGCTCAGTGGCTCCGCGCTGATCATAGCCCGCTGGCACACCTGGCTCGGCGCAGGTGCTCTCGGGATCTTCACCGCCTTGACGATCCCCATCGTCCACCACTTCTGGTCGCTGGAAGGGGACCGCGCGATAACCGCATTTCATACCGCCGGAGAGCACGTGGGAATGATCGGGGCTCTTGTTCTCGTCTCGATTCTCTCGTTGCGGCCAGCGGCCCCGCGCTAGGCTTCGCGCCAACGCAATGCGGGGGGGCCGTCGCCGGCCGGGCTACGGCTACCCGGCCGGCATTCCTCACGCCATTGGAGTTGCCAGATTAAGAGGATTGATGGGGGTGTGCATATCCGCCGGCAAAGCGGATAGCTGCAAGCTTCCCGTTCCCTGCCCCAAACTGGCCATCTGCTGGGTTAGCTGGTTCATCGCCCGATCCATCGCATAGGCCTGGTCGGCAACACACACGGCTGTGTTGGTGAATCCCGATCCGTGGACCGCAACCTTCAGCCGAGCGTCCGCTGTTTCGATGCCGTAGTTGAAAGTACCCGCGTCATCCCGCACGGCCGTCAAAATGACGCTGTCCGCGCTTTCGCCTGCGAAATCGAAGACAAGGTCATGATTGCCAAACGTACGCGTCGCGCTGTCCGTCACATCAACTGAGCCGCTGCTACTGGAATCAAAGCGAAAAAACGCGTCGGCAGCACCCAAGTCCACGTGCTTGGCGCCACCGCCAGTTATGTCCGCGATCTCGACCCATCCATTCGTCTGCCACGTGGCCGAAACGCGATCATTTCCATCACCAAGCTCAATCCGAGCCTGCGCATCACCTGCGATCTTGACGGTGTCGTCGCCGGCTCCGGCAATGACACGCACGTCACGGATGGACGGACGGCCCATTTCGCCCGAACCCAACGTAATGGAATCGTTGCCGTCGCCCCCCAGGATGCGGATGTTGCTCGCGAGGGATACGATCGTGTCATTACCCATCCCGGCATCGATCTCGCCAAGCTCGGGCGAAACAGTGCGTCCCCCTGCTTCGCCTCCGACCGGCACAAAAGCATCGGCGGCGAGGCTAACGACGTCGTCCTGGTCGCTCAGTCGAGCAATCTCCACGCCTTTCAAAGTCGCTTCAGATAAATGCGAGCCAGACACAGGATCAAGCACAGCGATCTTGGTCTCGGCAGCCGTCGCCGTTAGAGCGATAGATCCCGTTCGGATATTGACGAGGTTGAGGGTGTCTTCACCATCTCCGAGATCGATAGCGCCGCTCACGGCAGAGATCTTCAGGATGTCATCAGAGCTGGAGCCTTGAATGGTCTCGATGCCGCTGGCTTTAAGATCGAAATTATTCACGCTCCCCGTCGCGACGAGATATACACCATCGTTCTCGCCCTTTTGATCGTCAATTTCGCAATCGACACCAGCAATAACGCAGTAGGTATCGTTACTATCGCCAACGGATGTGACACGGCTATTGGCGGCTCTTACTAGAATTTCGTTGTCGCCGTCCAGGTCGAGACGGGCCAAAGGCCCCTGCTCCACCTTCTCATACCTAATGTCTTCATAACGTTCGTCGACCAACATTTTGCTGCTGATGAACAGAAAGTTATTGGTCGTTTCCCAGACCTGCCTAGTCTTCCATTCGCCTGCGATGGCTTGCTGCTCGGGGAGCGCTTCGCTCGCGGAAAGGTTGCTGTCTATGACAAGGACACGGTCGGCCTTACCATCCTTAGCGGCACCGGCACGCGTGACATTGATGGCGCCGCCGCGCTCGACTGCGAATTCATCCCGATGTCCGTCCTGATTGTAGACGCCCATCGCCGTGCCGAACAGCTTACGATTATCATTGAACCAGTTGAAATCTTCCTGGTCATAGAAAATGTTTATGAGTTCATTGACTTTCGCTTCGGACATAAGCGATTGCAAGCTCTTCGCGTGATCAGACCCTTCCTGCATGATATTGTTTACGCGCTCGCCATAAGCCCCCCAATACCATTCCGTATCCATCTTTCCGCGCATTTCATTGCTCAAAGCGGATGTATAGATGGCGCTGGTCCAATTAACCAACGGCGTCGCGTCAAGTGCTGCAATGGTATGGAGCTGTTTCAGCACTTCCCATTCATGCATCAGCCCACGAGATTCGAAGTCCTGCATATGCTCGACGAGTTCGAGCGCTCGCCCGATAGCACCGAAATCAGGAATGAGCAGGGTTAAAAGTGCAGCCGGCGGACATACCAGCGCCGCCACCCCGGCAAATGCACTTGCAGCGATCTGTACGCCTGAATTGCCCACCGCCCATTTGGCCGCGGTCGAGTTCGGGTTTTGCTGCAGGTTGTTGATCGCGCCGACCAGACCAACGACACCGGCCGCAACACCCGCAATACTCGCACCGACGCCAAGGGCGCTACCCGCATTCGCCAATTTACTGGCCGTTGCGCCCGATTTGGCAGCGGCTGCGATGCTGGTGAGCTCACTCGCGGTCTGCGTCGCGGTCGATACGATGCTGAGGCCACTTTGCGCGATTACGCGAGCGTCGCCGTCGCTCGTTGCGATGCGGGCAACATCATTCGCGATCCCCGTAAGGCCTGCGACCATCGAAAGGGCAGTTTTGCTCGCGGAAACAGCGCCTGCGCTGCTCGTGCGCCTCTGTGCAGCGCGGATGTCTGCGTCTAGCTGTGACAAATTCGCGATTGTACCGCTTAGAGGCGCCGTGCCGCCTGTGCCGACAGGATGAGGGCCGCGCAGAACGTCCAGGTTCACGCCGGCTCTGATGGATTTGGTGACGTCTTGCAGATTGGATTTGAGGGGCGTGAGCAAACCCTCTCCTGCTGCGTGGGATCTCAAGGCATCAACAGTCAGGCCGCCGACCACCTGAAGCAGGGCCCCGCTTTCCTTGCTGATCTCAAATTGCGCCCGGAGCTTGGCGTCGGCACTGGCGTTCGGATCATCAAGAACAGCAATGTTGCGCTGGATACCAAGCCCGTCGCGGACGCCGAGAACCAGGCGCAGCGTGCTGAGGGCACTGGCGGATTGCTGGCTTAGCAGCGCTTTTCTTTGATTCAGGCCGCTTGTGTCGAGCAGGGCGACATTGAGCCGCCCCTTCAGAGCCGCCGGCGAAAACCTGTCGCGAACCGAGGTCGCTGTGCCGCCGCCCCTATATTGCATGGCGAGGGCCTGCTCACTGGTCTCCTGCCAAAGCTCCTGTCGCAGCCCGCGCCATGCGGACGCCTTAGCATCGTTGCTCGTCGCGAAATCCTCCGCGAACGCTTCACTCAGCGCTTTCTCCATCGTCCCGATATAGGCGCGATAGATCATGGCATCATGGGCAGCGTCCCCGGTTACGCGAGGCCGGGTGGAGTCCGCCCCATCCGCCAGGACCGTCTTCGACGGGCGCTCCTCGCCAGGCGCAGAGGGGAGATAGACGCGATTGGAAAGATCTACCTTGTCGATGGCCGCGCCGACCCGGGTGATCTGAGCCTGGATATCGTTGTTCAGCCAATTCAGCAGATTGTTGGCGATGCTCTCCGACGCAGTGGCCGAGGCGAGCGCTGAACGAGTCAGCGCGGCTGCGGAGGCCGCACCCGCGAGACCATTCATGGTCCCGTCCGGGGCAACCGCCGCATTGCTTGAAACGCCCGTGATCTGCGCCCCCCCCTGAGCGGGACCACTCCCCGGATCGCCCCCCATCGCGGGGCCTGCCTGGACCTGCTGTGCCGCATCCGTCGCAATGTCGGGCCCTACAGCGTCATCTAGCGTTCCTCTATTGGTTTCATCCATCGGGCAATACTCCCGTCATTTTTGAACAATAGGTCGCAATCGCGGACGCGTTCGTCGCATGTCCGCTGCGGAACTTCTTCGTTTCGCAATTGGTCCCCACGCGCTCGTCGGCAAAGATGTTGCCAGCTAATGATAGACGGTGGGAACGTCCATCTATCCTGATGATCGCGCTATGGTCGTGGAGATTGACGCGAAAAAGCTGGTCTCTAAGGCATTATCGCTCACGACCTGCTTCAGACACGGCCTTCAGGATAGGGGAAAGCAGAAAGCCGATCACGCGGCGCTCGCCCGTCTTGATCTCGACCGTGGCCCGCATGCCGGCCGTCAGCGCGACGTCACGACCGTCGACGCGGATGTTGCTTCGGCTGACGCGGACACGCGCGGAGAATACGAGACCCTGCCGCTCGTCGTTGATTGCATCGCGTGACACCGAGGCCACCACCCCCGGGATCGTGCCGTAACGGGTGAAGGAAAAAGCCTCCAGCTTCACCGTCGCCGCCTGCCCCTCCCTTACGAAGCCAATGTCACGGTTCAAGACCTGGGCCTCGATCTCGACATGATCGTCGCGGGGGACGATCACCATCAGAGCCTGCGCGGGCTGGACGACGCCGCCGAGCGTGTGCACGGCGAGTTGCTGGACGACGCCGTCGACTGGCGTCGTAATATACTGAAGCTCCTGGCGCTGCTCCGCCTTTGTGAGTTCTTGGGTAAGGTCGGCGACGGTCGCCTGCGCCGCTGTGAGATCCGAGAGCAGCTTGCGCTGGATCTCCGCCACCGTCTGTTCGCGCCGCCGCGCAGCGGCCGAGCTTGCGGCGGCTGCCGCGACGCGCTGTGCGGACAACCCATCACGGTCGCGCTTCATGGCGACCACCTGCTGGCGTAGCTCCAACACCTGGTAGCGGGGCGTCAAGCCCTTCTCCAGCAGCGTTTCCCGGGCTTTCAAACGCTCTTGCAAAAGTGGGAGGCTCTGGTCGAGCTTGGCGATGCCCGCCTCAACCGCTTCTACCTCAGCCCGTTGACGATCGAGTTCCCGGTCGAGCCCGGCGAGGCGCTCCTGCTGTTCCCGCGCTTCATTGCGGGCGAGTTCCTGCGCGCGTGACACTTCCTCCGGCGTGGCTCCGAGCGCATTGCCATCAGCAGGTGTGAGCACGACATTGGATCGG
Organism: Chelatococcus sp. YT9; assembly: GCF_018398315.1. NCBI lineage: Bacteria > Pseudomonadati > Pseudomonadota > Alphaproteobacteria > Hyphomicrobiales > Chelatococcaceae > Chelatococcus > Chelatococcus sp. YT9. The sequence goes on along the minus strand of NZ_JAHBRW010000001.1, from coordinate 4,025,749 downwards.
CCCAGCAACGCTTTGAGCCTCAACACATCGAGCCGCGCGGTTACCAGCCTCGCCGCGATGCGACTCCGTTCGGCGCCGCTCGCCGTTGTATCCAGTTCGATCAGCAGGTCGCCCGCACGCACGGTCGCTCCGTTCTCCACCAGGATGCGGCGCACCACGCCAGTATCGAAGGGCTGGATGGTCTTCGAGCGATCCGAGAGAACCATTCGCCCCTCGGCCACGGCGACCATATCGACGGAGCTGAAGCACGCCCACAGGATCGTCAAGGCGAGAAAGCCGGAAATGGCAGCCGCGATCACGCGGGCCATCGGCGAAGGAGGCGTCTCCAGGATCTCGAGAGCCTCCGGAAGAAACTCCACCTCGCTGCGCCGATCGAGCATGCGCTCCGGCCCGTTCTGGCGCCCGAGCCTCCTCACTCCAAGCGCCCCCGAGCTTGCTGATAGTTCAGCAGGGTGGCGAAACGTCCGCCGCGAGCTGCAAGCTCCGCAGGCGTTCCATCCTCCACCAACCTCCCATCTTCAATGGTGAGAATCCTGTCGGCCATCTGAACCGCCGACAGACGATGGGCGATGATGATGACCGTACGCCCCGCAGCCATCGCTTTCATATTGTCCTGAATGATACGCTCGGACTCATAATCGAGGGCGCTGGTGGCCTCATCAAAAATCAGGATCGCGGGCTTCATGACGAGCGCCCGCGCGATCGCCACCCTCTGCCGCTGTCCTCCAGATAGTGACGCGCCACGTTCGGCGAGGATCGTGTCATAGCCATGCGGGAGTTTGACGATGAAGTCATGGGCGCCGGCAAGCTGGGCCGCCTCTACCACCTCCTCGATCGGCAAGCCCGGATCGGCGATGGCGATGTTCTCACGCACCGTGCCGGTGAAGAGCATATTCTCCTGCAGGACGACGCCGAGCTGGCGCCTGAGCCATGAGGGATCCATCAAGCTGAGATCCATGCCATCGATCAGGACGCGCCCGCGCTCCGGCACGTAAAGACGCTGGATCAGCTTCGCGAGCGTACTCTTGCCGGAGCCTGATGGCCCCACGATACCGACGACCTGGCCGGCGGGAATATCGATGCTGATATCGGCGAGGGTTTCCGGTCCGGTTGGATCATAGCGGAACGAAACGTACTGGAAGCTGATCTGCCCGGTGATCTGAGGCGTGGCGCTGCCGACGGCATATGTCGGCTCAGCGCGAGTGTTCAGAATATCACCCAATCGCGCGACGGAAATGCGGACCTGTTGGAAGTCCTGCCACATCTGCGCCAATCGCAGAACCGGCCCGTGAACCTGTCCCGCCAGCATATTGAAGGCAACGAGTTCACCCACCGTCATCTCCCGCGCCATGACCACACGCGCTCCGGCGTAGAGAATGAGGATCACCGTCGCCTTGTTGATGGCGCGAGCAACCTGCCCAGACCAGTTGGCAAGCCTCGCAACTCGGAAGGAGGCGGCCGCATAGCCGGCGATCTGATCCTCCCAGCGGCGTTGCATCAGCTTCTCGATGGCTGTTGCCTTGACGGTCTCGATGCCAGTGACGGTCTCCACGAGAAAGGATTGGTTCTCGGCACCTCGGTTGAATTTTTCATCGAGACGTCGGCGGAAGAGCGGGGTGACGACGAGAGATAGCGCCACGTAGAGCGGTACGGAGCCGGCAACGATCAGCGTCAGGAGCGGGCTATAGACATACATCACTGCAAAGAAGATGCTGGTGAACACGCCATCGATCGCAAGTGTCAGAGCAGACCCGGTCAA